>JAHHHI010000109.1 GCA_019359435.1 Kaiparowitsia implicata GSE-PSE-MK54-09C | reverse complement strand
AAAATGGCGAAGCTGATGCCGATGGGGACACAGCCTCTGCCGGCATGAGGGTGAAGGCCTCTCTCACAGAGCCACCCAGCCTCGGTCGATAGCCTACCCAACGCCGACTTCTTCAACACAATCGGTCACCAACAGACCTCGCGTCGATGCATGCCGAAGGTCTGGTTCCGGACAACCATCCAGAGTCCGCTCGTGGCGCAAACTGGCGGCGACGCCGCATGACGCCTTAGCTAAACGACGGTCGACGCAGTCATGGAACCAGCAACAGCTTGCCGGTCGATGATCGTGCTTCCATGGCAGCATGCGCTGCTGCGGCTTTCGCGAGCGGATAGATCGTCGGCTTATCTAGCCGCAACTTGCCGTCGCGGACCCATGTGAACAGACGTGCGGTCCGCTCTCGCAGCCGCTCCGGCGTCGGGATGTGGTCAAAGAATACCGCGTAGCCGATCTTGACGCTCTTCGGCAGTGACATGATCGACAATGTTGTATTCGCACCCAGAACCGGCCCGTACCAGCAAAAGGTTCCAGCCCGACGCAGAGCAGCCAGGGACCCGTCGAGGGTGGCAGGTCCCGATCCGTCGAAGACGACATCGACTCCCTCGCCTCCGGTCAGCCGCAAGGCCTGATCGGCAAAGGCCGTGCCGTCATCCACTATGACGTGGTCAGCACCGGCCCGGGCCGCCGCTTCGACCTTGTCGGCCCGAGAGACGCGGCCGATCACCTTGCCGCCGCTCATTTTGATAATCTGCGTCAGCAACTGCCCCAGACCGCCGGCAGCGGCATGAACCAATGCCCAATCGCCGGGCCTGACCTGGTAGAACTCGGTCGCGAAATGGCTTGCGGTCAGCCCCTGCATCATCACCGAGGCTGCCACCTCGTCCGATATCTCGTCGGGCAGCGGGACGAACGACGTCGCCGGCCCGACGACGCGATCAGCATAACTCCCTTCGACATAGACCCACGCTACACGCTGGCCGACGGCGAAATTGGATATACCCTCGCCCAGCTCGACGACCCGGCCCGCGCCTTCAACGCCCAGGACATGAGGCAGAAGGACTTCGCGCATGCCTCGGCGGATGCCGATGTCCATGAAATTCACCCCGCTCGCCGAGACAGCCACAGCGATCTCGCCGGGACCGGGAACGCGATCGGGCATTGAGGCTAGTCCCAGCACTTGGGCATCTCCAAATGCCTTGATTGCCACAGCTTTCATAGTCGCTCTCCTTATTGAATGATCGTTCAAGAATGGGGTAAAAAATTAGCGCAGGCCCCTGATGGTGAAGTCCGCGATAGCCTTCAGCTGAGACGATGGCGCGCCGCCACGCGCCGCGACACGGATCGAGGCGATCGCGCTGATCAGGAACCCCGAGGCGTGATCGCGATTCAGTTCACCGCTCAAGTCGCCCTCTGCCTGGGCACGAGAGACTGCGTCGCTTACGACCTGCATCAAAAAGCGCCCCGAGCGATCGCGGATCTCGGTGAGTTCGGAATGTCTACAGCCGAACTCGACGATCGAGCCCAAGCCGAGGCATCCCTCCGACGACCGCTCGACGACGCGGGCAAACATAGCCCTGATCCCGTCGATGGCACGTTCCGCGTGATGCAGTGTGTCCCGGTGAGCCGAACACTCGTTATGGCAGTAATGCGTGAGAGCCGCGCGATAGACGCCCCACTTGTCGCCGAACGTATCGTAAAGGCTCTGCCGGCCGATCCCCATGGCATCCACCAGCATCTGCGCCGAGGTTCCCTCGTAGCCGTGCTCACGGAAAACTGACGCGGCTTTCGCCACTGCAATCTCGACTTCGAATTCCTTGGGACGTGCCATGCCTGCACATATAGGGTATTGGACCGTTCGTTCAAGATTGATATGAGGACGTCGACGTAATCGAAGTCGACCACCTACACGAAGCGGGCGGTGTGCGCGCACGTCGCGCACCTCAGGTCGAATGGCATGTCGAGGAGACGGAGGCTCTGATGGGAAGCCCTGAATGGTACCGATCGCTTGATGCCCAGGGCCGAACGGCCTTCTGGAGCTCTTATGCCGGCCTGAGCGTGGATGCGATGAGCGTGCAGCTCTATGCGTTCGTCCTGCCCATTTTGCTGGGCGTGTGGGGGCTCTCTACAACCGGGGCGGGGCTGCTCGCTTCGTCGGCCTTGCTAACGGGTGCAATCGGAGGGTGGCTGGCCGGATCGCTCTCCGACCGTTTCGGACGCATTCGGGTGCTGCGCCTCAGCATCGTCTGGGTCGTCGTGGCGACCATGCTCTGCGGTCTCGCGCGCAACTACAACGAACTCCTCCTCGCACGCCTACTGCAAGGCATAGGCTTCGGCGCCGAATGGGCGGTCGGCGTCGTCTTCATGAGCGAGTTCTCCCGGGATGCGACGCGAGGCCGAACGCTGGGAACGCTCCAGAGCGCCTGGGCGTCGGGCTGGGGCCTGGCCGCCGCGACGACTGCGGTCGCGGTCGCGACACTGCCGGTAGACATCGGCTGGCGCGTCGTTTTCTTCGTCGGCGTCGCTCCGGCGATCATCCTGTTCCGGCGCAGGCTCGCAATGTCGGACTCGCCGGCGTTCGCAGCGACCACGGAGCGCCGCAGCTGGCACGGGATCTTCGCTCAGGGCATCCGCCTGAACACCTTCAAGGGATGCTTGCTGGCGACGGGCATGCATGGCGGCTATTGGGCGATCGCGACATGGTGGCCCACGATGCTGTTGCTGGAGCGCGGTCTGCCGGCCTCCGAGGTCTGGCTTCACACGGCCGTGATGATCCTCGGTTCATTCGCCGGATACGCGATGGGTGCTTGGGCGAGCGACCGGATCGGGCGTCGGGCGACGCTCGCCGGGTTCGCCCTGGGGGGAATGGCGACCGTCATCATCCTTACCCAGCTGCCCCTGCCCACCGCGTTTCTGCTGGCGCTGACGCCGCTGTTGGGCCTGTTCGCGCTCGGCGTCTACAGCGCGGTCGGTCCCGTGCTGACCGAGCTTTATCCGACCGCCCTGCGCGGCTCAGGCCTGGGCTTCTGCTACAATGTCGGTCGTGGCCTCGCAGGGGCAACGCCCCTCGCTGTCGGAGGAGCTATCGCCAGTCTCGGCTTCAGCCGCGCGATCGGGCTCTATGTGGCAATCTCCTACGGTATGGTCTTCATTGCTGCCTGGGCGCTGCGCGAGACCCGCGGGATCAGCCTGACGACTGAGGTGAGCGAGAGGGTGAAATGGGGCAGCTACAGCCTCGCTAGGCTGACGCCTTGCCCAAGCCGGTCGCAGGTCCATGGTTCCAGCAGCGCCGCCTGTCAGGACTTCACAGCGCCTAACGGGCGTCCATGTTCGCGCGGCAGTACCGATGGTTTGTCACCAATCCCTGTTGGAGAGCCGCCATGAACGAGCATCCCGCCCAAACTCAACTCCCTCGCCGCAACTTACTGTTGCTCGCGGGAGCCGCCATCGCCACCGCGGCCAGCCCCGTTCGGGGCGAAGCGCAGACGTCTAGCCCCCGTATTCCCGCCATCTCTTCCGGGCCAGGCCTGGGCCCGATCAAGCAGGTCGATGCCGGCCCGCTCAGCATCGGATACAGCGAGCTCGGACCGAAAACCGGAACGCCGGTGCTTTTGCTTCATGGCTGGCCCTATGACATCAACGCCTTCATCGAGGTTGCGCCGGTTCTGGCCGCCAGGGGCTATCGCGTCATCGTCCCGCATCTGCGCGGCCATGGCTCGACCGTATTCCGTTCGGCGGCGACGCCGCGAAACGCACAGCAAGCCGCGCTGGCGACCGACGGGATTGCCCTTATGGATGCGCTCGGGATCAGGAAGGCTATAGTAGCGGGCTTCGACTGGGGCGCGCGCACCGCAAACATCATGGCGGCGCAATGGCCCGAGCGGTTCAAGGCGCATGTCTCCGTCAGCGGCTACCTCATCGGGAGCCAGGCCGCCAACGCGAAGCCGCTCCCGCCCGCGGCCGAGTTGCAGTGGTGGTATCAGTTCTATTTCGCCACCGAGCGTGGCGGGCTCGGCTATGAGGCCAACACCGATGCCTTCAACCGCCTGATCTGGCAGCTCGCATCGCCGCAATGGCGCTTCGACGATGCAACATTCGCCCGCTCCGCGGCGTCTTTCGTCAACCCGGACCACGTCGCCATCGTCATTCACAACTATCGCTGGCGGCTTGGCCTCGCCGAGGGTGAGCGCCAATACGACGCCCTGGAAGCGGCCCTCGCTGCTGGCCCGGTGATCTCCGTCCCCACGATCACAATGGAGGGGGACGCCAATGGTGCGCCACATCCCGAACCGGCGATGTATCGCGCCAAGTTCACTGGCCCTTACGAGCACAGGCACCTGACCGGAGGCATCGGCCACAATCTCCCGCAAGAGGCACCTGCCGCCTTCGCCCAGGCAATTCTCGACGTCGACCGGCTAGCCGGGTGACGCCAGAGCGCGGCGCACGCGCCGCGCCTCTCCCTGAGGAGGATATCATGACGAGAATGACGACCCTCGGCCTTGCTGCCGGCGTGCTGGCGCTCGGCGTCTCCGTTTACGGACTCTCCCGGACACTCCACGCGCAAGAGCCATCGGCGGCGGAGATCACGCTGCCGCCCGATTATCGCGACTGGAAGTTGGTCAGCGTGGCGCAGGAGAATGGGCAGAACAACGACATCCGCGCCATCCTGGGCAATGGCATCGCCATCGAGGCCTTTCGCAACAATGTCCGTCCCTTTCCGGACGGCTCCGTCATCGTCAGGCTGGCCTGGCGCTATCAGTCTTCGGCACGCAACGACGCCGTGTTTCCGGCGCCGCAATCCTTCGTTGCTGGGCCGGCGACGAACGTCCAGATCAGCGTCAAGGACTCCCGTCGCTTCGCCGAGACGGCCGGCTGGGGCTATGGCCAGTTCGAGGGTGGCAAGCCGACGCAAACGCCGGGCTTGGCGAAGGCGTGCTATGCCTGCCACAACAAGCTACAGACGCTCACGCCCGGCGCCGACTACGTCTTCACTGACTATTCGCACTGACTGCATAGCAGGCGCCGGTCCGCACTACGAGGCGCACCGGCCAATTGCGAAAGCCGCCGCCGCGACAACGAAAAGCCGGCCCCGCTCAAGCGGGGTCGGCTTTTCCTTTGTCGAATCACGAGCGGGGCAAACGCGCCGCCCTTTAGCGAGCCGTCGCCGCCTGTTCGATCAGTCGCGCAACGCTGGCCGGCTTTGAGACCATGACGACATGTGATCCGCCCTTTACGATGACGGTTTCGCGCGACCGGGCGCGATCTGCCATGAACGCCATTGCGGCGGGCGGAATGTTCTTGTCGCCGTCGCCATAGATGAACCAGGACGGCACGGTCTTCCAGGCTGGCGCGGACGACGCTTCGCTAAGCGCTGCTTCCGCGATCGGGCGTTGGCCGGCCGCCATCAGCCCCGCCTGTGCCGCCGGCACGTCGGCCGCGAACTGCCCATGGAACCGCCTCTGCTCGATGTAGAGGTCGTTGCCGCCGCTGCCAAGCGCGACAGGAGGAGCCAGGGCCGTACCGAGCGTGCTGCCTGGAAAGCGCCCCGTCAGGCCGATTGCGGTTTCGCCGGCGTCCGGCGCGAAGGCGGAGACGAAGACGAGCGCCTTGACGTTGGCGGGTCCCTGCGCCGCCTCGCTGACGACCGAGCCGCCATAGGAGTGGCCAACAAGAACCACAGGACCTTGGATGCTCTTCACCAGATCCCGGACGGCGGTGGCATCCGATGCGACCCCGCGCAGCGGATTGGCGGCGGTCACCACCCGATAGCCGTCGCGGGTTAGCTTTGTGATCACACCGTTCCAGCTTGAAGAATCGGCGAAGGCACCGTGGACGAGGACGATTGTCGGTTTGGCCGGCTGTGCGGACGCCATCGGCGCCGCCAACAGGCCAGCGAGCAAAAGCCAGCCGGCGAGCATGGTCTTCATGATGTGTTCCTTTCGGCTCAGACGAGGCTCACGAGAGCGTCGATATTGCCCTTGATCGCCTTCGAATACGGGCAAGTGCGATGGGCCGCTTCGATGATCTGGCGCGCGGTCTCCGGCTCGACCCCCGGCACATGAACTTTGAGCCGGGCCGCGAGCGAATAGCCGTCGTCGCCCTCGCGAAGCTCGACCTCGGCATCGATTGCGAGCTCTGCCGGCAGGGTGACGCCCTTTGAGCGCGCCGCTATCGCCATCGCGCCCTGGAAGCAGGCCGACCAGCCGGCTGCAAAAAGCTGCTCGGGATTTGTGCCCGCGCCTGGGCCACCGGGCGTGGACAGTTTGATGTCGAGGCGGCCGTCGGAGCTGCGAGCGCTGCCTTCTCGAGCGCCGACGACGTGGACGCTGGCAGTGTAGAGGGTCTTGGTATCGGACATGGGACTTCTCCTTTTGATTGCAATTCAGCGGAATGGGCGGAAGGCGGCGCGCAGTTCCTGCGCGAAGAGAAGAGGCTTCTCCCAGGCGGCGAAATGGCCGCCGTCGCTAACCTCGTTGAAATAGGTGAGCTGCCGATAGCAGCCCTCGGCCCAGCTACGAGGCGCCCGGAAGATCTCGCCGGGGAAGACGCTGACAGCGACCGGCAGGTCGATAAGCCCGCGCGCGTTGAAATTGTTGCTGTGGTCTTCCCAGTAGATCCGCGCCGCCGAGGCGCCGGTCCCGGTCAGCCAGTAGAGCGAGAGGTCGTCCAGGATCTCGTCGCGTGTCAGCACACGCTCGGGCTCGCCGCCGCTATGGGTCCACTGCGCGATCTTCTCGTACATCCATGCCGCCATGCCAACGGGTGAATCCACGAGCGCATAGCCGATGGTCTGCGGCCGGGTGTTCATCATCACGGCGTAGCCGGCATTGTCGCGATAGAAGGCCTCGAGCTGGTCGAAGGCGCGCCGCTCCAGCGCCGACAGCGTCGCCGGGGCCGGATCACCGGCCGCCAAGATCTTTGCGACATCGGCGGGCACGACGGCGGGCATGTTGAGGTGGATGGCGCGCAGGCCGGGGACCTGCTGCAACGCCATGCGCTGCGAGATCACCGAGCCGCAATCGCCACCCTGGCTGACATAGGCGTCGTAGCCTATCCGCCGCATCAGCGTGGACCAGGCGCGACCGATCCTGTCGGAACCCCAGCCCGGCTCGGTCGGCTTCTCCGAGAAGCCGAAGCCTGGGATCGACGGGATCACCAGGTCGAAGGCATCGGCCGCGCTGCCGCCATGGGCCGTCGGATCTGTGAGCGGCCCGATGACCTTCAGGAATTCCAGCACCGACCCCGGCCAGCCATGGGTCAGGATCACCGGCAGTGCGCCTGGATGCCTTGAGCGTATGTGGATGAAATGGATGTCGAGGCCGTCGATTTTCGTCAGGAACATCGGCAGGCGGTTCAGAGTCGTCTCGACCTTGCGCCAGTCGTAATCCGTCGCCCAGGAGCGCAGCAGCGGCTCGATCGTGCGTCGGCGCACACCCTGGCTGTCGTCGGACACGGGTTCCGCATCCGCCCAGCGCGTGGCGACGATGCGCTGCCGCATGGCGGCAAGAGCCTCATCGGGAATACCGACTTTAAACGGCCGGATCGTCTCGTCGTGCGAGCGGGCCCGGGAAGTGGAGGGCATTGCGGCGACAGAGGCAGCAAGCGCCAGGCCAGCTGCGAACTGACGTCGTGAAGGATGATTGTCGTCGTGCATAGAAAGCTCCTCGGTCCGGGGTCATCGACCTGTCCGAGGATAGGGAAGCGCTGCCGCGGCACTCGTTAGCTGTGGTGATGCCGCGTTAGTCCTTCCGCTATTCGTGATTTGACTTCAGGCGCGGGCGAAATCCGTTAGCACCGGCTCACATGGATGCACGACCAATAACACGCCTCCGACGGCCGGCAGTGCCACGCTGAATCGTCGCTAACTTGAAGGACCATCACGATGATCAGCAGGCGTTCTTTTGGTTTTGCAGCGGCCACTCTCGTGGCCGCCGGCGCATCGACGGCGGCCGGCCTGACTGGAGCCCTCGGGGAGGCATTCGGCTTGTCAATCCGCGAATTCGGGGCGGTCGCGGCTGCGCCCTACGGAGCGACCTCCCAGCCGCTACGGGATCTGGAGAACGCAGGTCCTTGGCTGACCGGCGTGCCAGGTGGCGTTCAGTCGCTGAAGGGCAAGGTGGTCGTTGTGAACTTCTGGACCTACTCCTGTATCAACTCGTTGCGGGCCCTGCCTTATCTGAGGGCTTGGAGCGAGCGCTACGCAAGCAAGGGACTGGTCGTCGTCGGCGTCCACGCGCCGGAGTTCCAATTTGAGCACGACGCTGCCAAGGTCCGGCTTGCCGCCCATCAGCTCGATGTCGGCTACCCCAATGTACAGGACAACCGCTATGCCACTTGGCAGCGCTTCGCCAACCAGGGCTGGCCAGGCTTCTACTTCATCGGAGCGGACGGCCGCATACGCGGCTATCGCAGCGGCGAAGGCAGATATGCGGAAGCCGAACAGTTTATCAGGGCGCTTCTGACCGAGGCGGGCCAGGACGTCGCTTCGGTAATGCAGGTGCCGATACAGGGTAGCGGGATCGAGGCGGATGCGGACTGGGCCAATCTGCGATCGCCCGAGGCATATTTCGGCTATGGCAAGGCCGATGGTCTCGTGTCGTCATCCGGCGGTGCGCGCGATGCGTCCAGATCCTACGAGCAGGCCGACCAACTGAAGCTGAACCGATGGGACCTCGAGGGCGACTGGACGCTAAAGCAGGAGTTCGCATCGCTCGACAGTGAGCGGGGCAGGCTTCGGTATCGCTTCCATGCCCGAGATCTCCATCTGGTTCTGGGTAGGTCCGAGGGCTCGGGACCAGTCCGGTTCAGGGCGACGTTGGACGGCCGCGCGCCGGGAGACAGCCATGGCGGAGATGTCGATGCCGAAGGCTGGGGCGAGTTGCGAGAAGACCGCCTATATCAACTGATCCGACTTTCCGGGCCGGTTCGGGAAAGGACCATGACAATAGAGTTCGGACGATCGGGCGCCCGTGCCTATGCGGTCACGTTCGGGTGAGACCTAGCGTTTCCGGGACCGCCTGCGAAGGAGCATATTGAACGACAGTTCCAGAACTATATTCTTTGGCCGTGACGAGCTGGAGGGAGGCCTCTCGATCTGCTCCATGTGACTGCAAGCGGTTCACATGGCAGCCAGAGCGACTTGGCCACTCTCCGATCGTCGTCAGGGACATAGTTGCGCACCAAGACGCGGCGGGTCTAGACGAAAACGAGTTCTAGAACGAGAGCAGCGTCGTGGACGGCACCATACATTCAATGGCGGACGGTCTGGCGTTCGGGCCCTTTTGCTTGTTTCCCACGGCCCGCCTTTTGACGCGAGACGGCAAACCGGTCGAGGTCGGCGGGCGGTCCTTCGATTTGCTCGTCGTCCTGACAGAACAACCCGGTCGCGTCGTCTCCAAGCGCGAACTGTTGAGGCGCGTCTGGTCAGATGTCGTCGTCGAAGACGGAAGCCTGCGCTTCCATCTGGCCGGTCTGCGCAAGACCCTGGGTGACGGTGAGAACGGCCTGCGACTAATCGCGACGCAGGTCGGCGTAGGCTATGCCTTCGTCGCTCCGATCACGGCCATCGGCAACAGCGGTGCGGTTTCGCGGACAAAGGCCTTCGACGAGCAGCTCGCCCCGGGGCAGCCCAACCGACCAACGAACTTCCCTCCGCGACTGGCCCGGTTGATCGGCCGCGAGCAGGACATCGCCCTCCTCACCAAACGAATTCCAACGACACCGATCTTTTCGATCGTTGGCCCGGCCGGCGTCGGCAAAACCTCCCTGGCGGTGGAACTGGGTCACCGCCTTGGTCACAGCTTCGATGAACGGCTCGTATTCGTCGACTTCAGCCTGCTGGAGAACGCCGACATCGTTCCCGCCATGATCGCCGGGGCGATGGGCATACCAGTTCAGAGCGACGATCCGCTCGCCGTCATCCTTGGGCACGTTCGAGACCAGCGAATCCTGCTGATCCTGGACAATTGCGAGCATGTCATCGACGCGGCCGCCGCCACCGTGGAGAGGTTGGCAGACGAGGCGCCAGAGGTCAGGATCGTCACCACCTCGCGCGAACCGCTGCGCGTCAGGGGCGAGAATGTGCATCGCCTCAACGCGCTAGCGTATCCCGACAATTCCGCCGACCTCAGCCTCTCCGAGCTGTTGAACTACCCGGCCATCGAGCTCTTCTGCGATCGGGCATCGGCGGCCGACAGCAGCTTCATCGTCGATGAGGATGCGGCACGCCTGATCGGCGGCATGTGCCATCGTCTCGACGGAATGGCTTTGCCTATCGAGCTGACCGCTGTCCGCGTCGCCACGCACGGCCTGTCGGCGACGGCCGCGCAGTTGGGCGAGCGCTTCAACCTCGGATGGCCGGGCCGCAGGACGGCGCAACCCCGGCAGCAGACGTTGCAGGCGACGCTCGACTGGAGCTACGGGCTTCTGACGCCAAGCGAGCAGAGCGTTCTGGAGCGGTTGTCGATCTTCGTTGGCCCATTCTCGCTCGATGCCGCGCTCGACATTGCCGTCGACGATGCGATCGGCTCGGACGAGGTCGTCACGGTGCTGGACGAACTGATCTTGAAATCACTGATCTCGCCGAACCGGAGCGCGCAACAGGGTACCTATCGGCTTCTGGAAATGACGCGCGCCTATGCGCGTCAAAAGCTCGCTACCCGCGGCGCCAGTTGCCCGAGCGCCGTAGCGCGCCGGCATGCCAGCTTCTTCCTAAGCGAGCTCGAAGCGATCGCCGGGCATGGCGAGGCCGAGCTGCAGGATCAGGGCCCGCTACGCCAACAGTTGGGCAACATCCGTAGCGCACTCGACTGGAGCTTCGGGCCGGGCGGCGACCTCAGGCTCGGCGTGAGACTGGCGGCGGCGAGCGCACCCGTCTTCCAGAACCTTTCGCATCTGCTCGAATGTCGCGTCTGGTGCTCGCGGGCGCTCGAGGAGATTGAGGAGAGAGATCGCGGCGCCGTGCTCGAAATGGAGCTGCAGGGGGCACTTGGCATCTCGCTGATGTTCACTCGCGGCAACAGCCCTGCGGCCGGCAGCGCGTTCAGCCGCGCGCTCGACATCGCGCTGTCGCTCGGCGACCAGTGGAACCAGCTGCGCATACTTGGGGGACTGCACATCTTCCACGAGCGGATCGGCGAGTACGAGACGGCCATGACCTATGCCCAGCGGGCGGTCGAGGTCGCCGAGGCGATCGGCGACGACGAAGCGCGCGGCGTCGCCTACTCGCTATCGGGCATCTCGCTGCACCTCGCCGGCGACCAGCGACGCGCACGGGAGGCGCTGGAGCTGTCACTCGCCAAGAGCCTGGCCTCTCATCGCAGCCGGACCATTCGCTACGGCTTTGATCACAAGAACCGCAGCGGCATCGCACTGGCCCGCACGCTATGGCTGAGCGGAGACACCGACGGTGCGAAGGCCGTCGCACGCCGGTCGGTCCGGGATGCGTCCCAGCTCAACCACCCGGTCACCAGATGCATCGCATTGATCTGGGCGCTCGACGTCTATCTTTGGGCAAGGGACTTCGCGGCGGCGGAAGAGTCTCTCGCGGCCTTCGCGGAGTGCGCCGAAGCCAACGCCTTCAACCCGTATATCGCGGCTGCGGATGGCTATCGCGGCGCATTGGCCATCGAACAGGGCAGGCCCACGGATATTGCCCTCGATCTTGTATCGCAGAGCCTGACGCGCCTCCATGGTACGCGCTACGAACTGCTGACGACATTGTTCTCAATCACGCTCGTGCGCGGGCTCATCCTGCGCGACCGCTTCAGCGAAGCCCGGACGCTCGTCGAAGCGACGATCGCGCGCGGCGAGGCCAATGGCGAGGCCTTCGCCTATCCCGAGCTTCTCCGGGTCAAGTCCAGGCTACTGCGCGATGCCGATGGCGACGCCCCCGGCAGCGCGCGCATCCTCGACGAAGCTGGCAGGCTTGCGGAACGGCAGGGCGCCGTTGGCTGGCTTTCGCTGATCAACTCTGACCGCGCGGCCCTCACAGTATCCGTCTAGAGGGTCATCGCGGCGTCGATCGTGAGGCTGGCACCCGTCATGTGGCCCGCTTCGTCGCGGGCGACGTAGGAGACAGACCGCCGATCTCGGGATCAGCAACGGGCTTCAGGGGTCTCATCTGAGCAAACGAGAATGATATTGCCGGCATTTATGTTGGTGTCCGTGGGATCAGGCTGACGTTGTTGACCCTGATCCCTCGTGCGCGAGGTCGAGTGCCAGGCAAGGGATGCCTTCGTGAACTGATAACCGCTCGCGCCCGGAAGCACCGTGCGGGCGCGACATTTCTGCCGATCGTGATGACGCGGCCCTTATCATGAAGATGCGGCGCCGTGCCGCTGTCTTTGGAATGTCTGGTTCCTGGCAGTGAGCCAATGTCAGCAAGTGGCGCAATTCGCCTTGCCGCTCGAACGACCAATGTGGCTCAAAGCTGACATGCGGAAGGTCTGATTACCGGCAACCTTCCTTCTCGCCAAAAGAAAGGCCCGGCTTGCGCCGGGCCTTTCATAGCGATTCCGAAGCCGGAAAGCGTGGATCAGAAGTCCATGCCGCCCATGCCGCCGCCGCCCATGGCCGGACCGGAGTCCTTCTTGGGCAGCTCGGCGATCATCGCCTCGGTGGTGATGAGCAGGCCGGCGATCGAAGCCGCGTCCTGGATTGCCGTGCGCACGACCTTGGTCGGGTCGATGATGCCGGCCTTGACCAGATCGCCGTACTCGCCGGTCTGGGCGTTGTAGCCGTAGGCGTAGTCCTTCGACTCGAGCAGCTTGCCGACCACGACGGCGCCGTCATCGCCCGCGTTGTCGACGATCTGGCGGGCCGGAGCGGTGATCGCCTTGCGGACGATCTCGACGCCGGTCTTCTGGTCGTCGTTCTGGGTCTTGATCGCCTTGACGGTCGACAGGGCGCGCAGGAGCGCCACGCCACCACCAGGAAGAACGCCTTCTTCCACAGCCGCGCGGGTCGCGTTCAGCGCATCGTCGACGCGGTCCTTCTTCTCCTTGACCTCGACCTCGGTCGCGCCGCCGACGCGGATGATCGCGACGCCGCCGGCGAGCTTGGCCAGACGCTCCTGGAGCTTCTCACGGTCGTAGTCCGAGGAGGTCTCCTCGATCTGCGCCTTGATCTGCGAAACGCGGGCCTCGATGTCCTTCTTCTTGCCGGCGCCGTCGATGACGGTGGTGTTCTCCTTCTCGATGCGCACCTTCTTGGCGCGTCCGAGCATCTCGAGCGTCACGGTCTCGAGCTTGATGCCGAGGTCTTCCGAGATCATCTGGCCGGCGGTCAGGATCGAGAGATCCTCCAGCATGGCCTTGCGGCGATCGCCGAAGCCCGGAGCCTTGACGGCCGCGACCTTGAGGCCGCCACGGAGCTTGTTGACGACGAGCGTGGCGAGAGCCTCGCCCTCGACGTCCTCGGCGATGATGAGCAGCGGCTTGCCGGTCTGCACCACGGCCTCGAGGATCGGCAGCATCGTCTGGAGCGAGGACAGCTTCTTCTCGAAGATCAGGATGTAGGGGTCTTCCAGCTCGACAATCATCTTCTCTGCGTTGGTGATGAAGTATGGCGACAGGTAGCCGCGGTCGAATTGCATGCCCTCCACGACGTCGAGTTCGGTCTCGGCGGTCTTGGCTTCCTCGACGGTGATGACACCCTCGTTGCCGACCTTCTGCATGGCGGTTGCGATCATCTTGCCGACGGTCTCGTCGCCATTGGCCGAGATCGTGCCGACCTGCGCGACTTCCGCGTTGGTCGTGACCTTCTTGGAGTTCTTCTTCAGGTCCGAAACGATCGCCTCGACCGCAAGGTCGATGCCGCGCTTCAGGTCCATCGGGTTCATGCCGGCGGCAACCGACTTCAGGCCTTCGCGCATGATGGCGGCGGCGAGAACGGTGGCGGTCGTGGTGCCGTCGCCGGCATGGTCGTTCTGCTTCGAGGCCACTTCGCGCACCATCTGGGCGCCCATGTTCTCGAACTTGTCGGCGAGCTCGATCTCCTTGGCGACGGTGACGCCGTCCTTGGTGATGCGCGGAGCGCCGAACGACTTGTCGATCACGACGTTGCGGCCCTTGGGACCGAGCGTGACCTTGACGGCGTTGTTGAGGATTTCGACGCCGCGCAGCATCCGGTCGCGCGCATCGGTGGAGAACTTGACGTCTTTGGCTGCCATGAGAGCAACTCCTTATGAGATGTCGGCAAGAAATCGAAGGTGGGCGGTCTCAGGCGTTCAGCCGATGACGCCCATGATGTCGGATTCCTTCATGATCAGGAGATCCGCGCCGTCGATCTTGACCTCGGTGCCGGACCACTTGCCGAAAAGGACGCGATCGCCCTTCTTGACATCCAGCGCGACGAGCTTGCCGGCGTCGTCACGGGCGCCGGGGCCCACGGACACGACCTCGCCCTCCTGGGGCTTTTCCTTGGCGGTATCGGGGATGATGATGCCACCCTTGGTCTTCTCTTCGCCATCAAGGCGGCGGACCACGACGCGGTCATGCAGCGGACGGAACTTCATGGTTCTGTCTTCCAATCTTGTCATTTTGGGAGGGCGTCGCCGTCTTGACCGAAGGGCGATCGCATCGTTGGCAGTCTCGCTTCGCGAGTGCTAACCGGTGGCGTCGAGTTAGGCTTGGCCCGGAGACAAGTCAAGGAATCATCCAAGACGGGTACGCGACGCCATCAGATGTAACCGCGTCTGCCCTAGATTGGAGAATGCGAGTCAATCACCGATCCCAATCGGGAGAAAGGCCTTCAGGGTTAAGTTTGCGGCCATCAGGATTAGCCAACGCGCCAATGGCTGCCATTTCCATGGCACCGAGTTCGTAATCGAAAATCTTAAAGTTGCTCCGCGCGCGGTCCTCGCTGATTGTCTTTGTCAGTGCGACGACGCCCGGCTGCTGGATGAGCCAGCGCAGCACAATCTGGGCAATGCACGGCCATAGCTGGCAGCGATTTCTGACAGGACAGGGTCGGCCAACACCTTACCCTCCGCCATTGCATAATAGGCGGTGTGAGCGACGTCGGCCTCGCGCATTGCCGCAAGCAGCCGGTGCTGATCGAGATAGGGATGGTACTCGACCTGGTTGGTCACGAGTGGCGCAGTGCTTAGAGCACGGGCCTGCGCGAGTAGCGCGATGGTGTGAAACTCATCCATGACGAAGTCGAGCTGAGGCTTCAGCCTGGCTGCGAGACCGGTGCTCCAATCGACGTGAGGCACAAAATCGAGTGGTTGTTGCAGGTGGTCATCCAGGAGATGCTCCAGCCGCTTTCAATCTCCGTGACCTTGAAGAAGACGTTGGTGCGGGCACTGTTATCGCTGATCAAGAGTCGGCCGCCCGGGCCAGTGCGCCAGGCGAGGCCGGATCGGCCTGTAGCCACCGTGGACCTACCGTCCTTCTCCAGACGGGTATGGCCGGCGATTATCGTCGTAAAGCAGAAAAGACCGCCTTCGTCGCCGTCGACGGAGACGGCCGTGGCGAAGCGGCTATCGGCGTAACTCGCCAGGATCGAGCCCGCCTCGCGCGTCGCCAGGGTAAAAATCGGCTGCTTGAAGCGCTCGCGCCACAGCGCAGGATCCTGCAACTGATAGGTGAAGATGCGGCCTGATTGGGTGGCCCGCTCGAAGACCCGGAACTGACCGCTCAGCTTCTCCGGATCGCTGGCCCGAACGACATCGAACATCGTCAGCAGGCCGGGATCGATCATGGTCGCGGCCATCGGCATCCCTGCTCCGGCCGCCCTGGCCCCACTCATTAGACAAATTCGGCAGCAGCTAGACAGATCCGGCAACAAAATCGCGTTCGCGCGGGATTCATCGACGTGCCGTTCACACGATATGCCACGGTGACCACAGCTGCTTAGCAGATGTTGGCCGCCTCGCGAGGTATTCCATCCGTCGTCAATTTGATAGCGCCCGGCAGGTCGAGCAAGACATCGGGGGTCGGCCAGTTGGCTTGCTCTTCGCGCGCCCCCCCTTTTCCCGACATTCATACTGCAAATTGGGACTTCGATGCCTGACATGACCGACCTCTTGCGGCGCCAGCGGCTCACTACGACAACGGCACTGAATAGCACTCTCCTGATCGCGTTGCTGACGGCCCTTCCTCTCATATTTGCTCCAAGTAATGCCGTGGCGGCTGAAGGCGGAGCAGGTGGCGGGCCCAACGGTGGCGCGGGCGGAATCAATGATGGCAGTGCTGCGGGGCCCGGCGGGGGCGGCGGGCGGCGGCGGAAATAATGCGGGCCGAGGCGGCGACGGCAGCGGCGGGGCGTTGGGCGGGGCAGGCGCGACCCAGCCGGCCAATGCGGGCTCCAATGGAGCCGACGCTGTCGCGCCGGGTGATGGCGGCGGAGGCGGCGGCGGCGGTCAGTCGGCAGTATACACCGGAACTGGCACAGTTAGGTCAGGCGGCAACGCCTTTTTCGGTTCGGGTGGAACGGGTGGGGCTGGACTCGGAAGCGGCGGGGGTGGAGGCGGTGGAGCCGGCGCCGACCAACTCCTTATGACCTCGGCAGCCTCTGTCGGCTTCGAAACGGAAACTGACTTGCGGTTTGCCGGACCAGGCGGGGCCGGCGGAACGAGCCAAATTGGGCAGGGCGGCAACGGTGGCGGTGGCGGCTTTGGTCTCAGAATTCCAGACGCGGCTGCCGCAACGGTCACGATTGGTGCAACGGCGGTTCTGCAAGGTGGCGCGGGTGGCGCCGGTGGAATCGGAAACGGCGGTGCAAACAACGGCGCCGGCGGGGCTGGTGGCGGTGCCATTCTTGGGCAGAACATCACCATCCTGAACAGCGGTACCATTCGCGCGGGCGACGGGGGCACGGGCTCGACTGCGGGTGCTGGCGGCATCGGCGTCGAGGGCACCAACATTTCCATAACTCAGCTCGCCGGCGCGACCCTTGCTGGTGGCCTTTCTGGAGCGGGCATTCAGGCACTGGCCGTCAAATTCAATGGCGGCGCCAACGCGATCAGCTTCGGAGGCACAACTTCCGGCCTGACGGGCGACATCTCGGTCGCGGGATCCATGGCTTTGACGCCAGACGCGGGCGGCACGACGGTCGCCAACATCATTTCCGGTACTGGTTCGGTCTCGAAGGAAGGTAGCGGGACTCTCACGCTGTCGGGCACCAACACCTATACCGGCGCGACGACGATCCTCAATGGTACGCTCCAGTTCGGCGGAAACAACATCATTGCCAACGGCTCTTCTGTCGTCATCAACGGCGCCTCTGCCATCCTGAACATCCAGACCTTCAACGACACGGTCGCCGGCGTCTCACTCCAAGCAGGCTCGATCGCCGGCACGACTGGCGTGCTGACCAGCCTGACGGATTTCGACGTCCGGTCGGGTTCGGCCTCGGCAATCCTCAGCGGCGCCGTCGGCCTGACCAAGACGACGGCCGGCGCCGTCACCCTGTCCGGCGACAATACCTATACCGGCGCGACCAACATCAGTGCCGGCAGCTTGACGCTGGGCCACCAGGAAGCGCTGGGCTCGCAGCTCGGGTCCCTCAGTGTCGTCAGCACAGGCGCGCTCGATCTCGGCGGCTTCACTGTCACCAAGAGCACTTTTACACTGAGCGGCGCTACGACGCTCATCAGCAACGGCACGCTGGTCGCGACCGGCGGCTACGCAGTAGCGTCCGGCACCATCAGCGCCAATCTCAGCGGCGCTGGCGGGCTGGTTAAATCGACGCCTGGCACGGTCGCCCTAACGGGCGTTAACACCTATGGCGGCGCGACGACGATCAATGCTGGCATTCTCCAGGCCAATTCGACCGACGCGCTCGGCTGGGCTGGCAACACGCTGATCTTTAACGGCGGCACATTACAGGCGACGGGCGCTATCACCTCGTCCGCGACACGTGACGTAACGATGACCGGCGCCGGCACGATCGACACCAACGGCAACGCTGTCTCGATCGCCGGCATCATCGCCGGCGCGGGCACGCTGGCCAAGGCTGGCACCGGCACCTTCACGCTCTCAGGGATCAACACCTACACCGGCGGGACCTCGGTCCTTGGCGGCGCGCTGATCGTGAACGGTTCAATCGCCTCGTCCTCGGGTCTCACGGTGGCGGCCGGCGCGACATTGGCCGGTTCGGGCATCCTGCCCTCCACGCTGGTCAACGGCACGCTGGCGCCCGGCAACTCGCCGGGCACGCTGACGGTGAACGGCAACCTGGTGCTCGGGGCGGGCTCGCTCTACCTCGCCGAGGTCCAAGGGCCGCTGGCCGATCGGATCAACGTCACCGGCACGGCATCGCTGGCTGGCGCGCTACGGCTGGTGCCGCTCGGCGGTGCCTATCTCTTCGCTGCGCCCTACACGCTGCTTTCTGCCGCCGGCGGGCTCGGCGGCACGAGTTTCGGGACGGTCGATACGACCGGTTCCTTTGGCGACGGCGTCACGAGCAGCATCGCCTATACCGGCACTGAGATCCGTCTGACGCTGACGCCGAAGCCGCTCGCACCAATTGTCATCGATCCCGTGCCGCCGGGACCTACGCCGTCTCCGCGTCTTGGCGTCGGCCGCCCGGCCAATGCGCTTTCCGTGGCTTCCGGCATCGACGCGGCGGTGGCCGCCGGGGCCGATCCGTCGCTGCTATTTGCGATCTACAACCTGCCGGCCGCCGCGATCCCGGCCGCCGTCAACCAGCTCTCCGGCGAGGTCCACACCGCCGCGCCCGCCATGGCCAACCGCGCGGCCGGCCAGTTCCTCGGCACCATGCTCGACGGCTCGGGCGCAGGCCGGCTCGCTGGCTCTTCGAACGGCCCCGGCGGCGCAGCCGGCTTCACCGCCGATCTGCCTTCGAAGCACGATGGACCCGGTCGCACCACCTTCGATCCGGCGCGCTTCTCGCTCTGGGGCGCGACCTTCGGCTCGACCGGCCGCAATGACGGCGACCGGGCGGTGGGCTCGGCGAACCGCAACCTCTCCGATGCTCATGTCGCGGTCGGCGCCGACATCCGGCTCGGCTCCAACACGGTGGCAGGCGTCGCGGTCGCGGGCGGCCAGGCGCGCGCCTCGCTCTCGGGCGGGCTCGGCAAGGCCGAGGCCGATGTCTTCCAGGCCGGCCTCTATGGCCGCACCACGCTCGGGGCCGTCAACCTCGCAGCGGCGCTGGGCTATGCCAGGCTCGACACCGACACCGCCCGCGCCATCCCGGCCCTCGGCCGTACCGGTGTTGCCGCCTCCTATGCGACGCAGGCCTGGTCCGGCCGGATCGAGGCAAGCCTGCCGGTGGCAGGCTGGGGTAGCCTGACGCTCTCGCCACTCGCCGCCTTCCAGGCGGTGCGGGCGGCGAGCCCGGCCGCGATCGAGCGCGACGGGATGGGCGCGACTGCCGGCACCCTGACGCTGGCCGGGCGTTCCGACATCACCAGCCGCAGCGAATTCGGCCTGCAGGTCGATGCCAAGCTGCTGGCGGGCGCTTCGCCCGTCATCGGTTTCGTGCGCGTCGCCTGGGCGCATTACTACCAGCGCGACGCCGACCTCACCGCCTCGCTCAACGGCCTGCCCGGCGCGAGCTTCGCGGCGACCGGCGCCAGGCCCGACCGCAACACCGCCCTGCTCGCAGCCGGCGCCGATATTAGGCTCAGCCAAGCCGTCAGCCTCGGAATGCGCGTCGATAGCGAACTCTCGGCCAATACCCGCCGCATCGGCGGCACCGCTCAGCTCAGGGTCAGCTTCTGACTCCGTGTGGAGCGGGCGATGGGGCGCCCTCTCAACGTCTGCTCTCGGCATTTCGTCGAACGGCGGCTTCCCACCCTAGCTTGCCGTTGTCCGAACGGCGAGACGAGCACGGCGGTCACCCGCCGTGCCTGACGTCAAAGGTCCGTTTGCTCCGAAAGGAGAAGTGCATCGTCAACCTCGATACCTAGATATCGTACGGTGCTTTCCAGCT
The DNA here is from genome assembly GCA_019359435.1 of Kaiparowitsia implicata GSE-PSE-MK54-09C. GTDB lineage: Bacteria > Cyanobacteriota > Cyanobacteriia > Elainellales > Elainellaceae > Kaiparowitsia > Kaiparowitsia implicata. The sequence continues at coordinate 40,026 of JAHHHI010000109.1, read as the reverse complement.
TCGTATGGCCTAGGAGCAGCTGGCAAGCCCGCAGATTGCCGGTGCGCTTGTAGATCAGCGCGACCTTCGTTCGGCGGAGACTGTGGGTTCCGTAAAGCGCTGAGTCCAATCCGATCAGAGCCACCCAGTTATCCAGAAGGCGGCCATACTGGCGCGTCGTGACGTGCTCACCGTGCCGACTACGGCTCGGGAAGAGCCAATCGTCTTCACGAGAGCCTCTCTTCCTGAGCCAGGCGGTTAGTGCTTCGCGGGCTGAGTCCGTTAGTTCGAACGGTACGGGTCGCCCCGACTTCCGTTGAACGATGGCGGTTCGGAGCCGAACCGTGCCGCCGAGGACGACGTCGGCGACGCGAAGGCGAACGAGATCGCAACCGCGTAGCTTGCTGTCGATCGCAAGATTGAACATGGCGAGATCGCGAACTCGCCCATCATGTTGTAGGCGGGTGCGAATAGCCCAGATGTGCCTCGGTTTTAGAGGTGGCTTCGGTCCGATGAGCCGTCCAAAATTCCACGCCTTATGCTGGATTTGGTCTTGAGCTGGGATATCCATGGCAATTCCCCTTCTTGGGGTGCCGCATCCAAGAAAATACTATCAAATTCGCAGGCGGCTATCATCCTCCAGCGCTGGAACCGCACGAAGTAGCGCCGCCTCGCGCCATAAGGTGACTCTCACGGCCGCACCAAAAGCGGACATCGTCAGTGGGCTTGTGAGCGCCATGACGATAGGGAGAGCCGTTTTGGCGCGAGCACTTTCGAGCCCTTCGCTCAAAATTTTTGCTGCGTTCAGCGGGAGGAGCGCGACGAGCGACGCGCGGCTTCAGACGGCGTCTCGCCGAAGCGGCGACGAAAGGCGGTGGCGAAGCGCGCCGTATTGGTGAAGCCGTAGCGGCGCGCGACCGTTGTCACCGAGGCCCCGGAGGCACTATCGATCAGATCGTCTCGCGCCAACTCAAGCCGGATCGAATGTAGCGCGCCGAGGGGCGTATCGCCGCGAAAATGCTTGAACACGTGCTCTAACGTTCGAACACTGCAGCCGGCAGCGGCAGCGATGTGCGAGATTCGGATTGGTTCAGCGCCGTTGGCGCGTATGAAGTCCTCCGCACGCCGGATATAGGCCGGGACCACACCGGAGGCTCCGCCGTCCAACTGATCTACATAGTTGTGCGGCGCGCCGCGCAGCACGAGCGAGATCAGCAGGTCGGTCAATGAGGCCAATGCGACTGGGTTGCTGGCCACGCCGTCATGTCGCTGAAACTCTTCCATAACAAAATCGAGCTGGCGCTTCAGGCTGGCTGCAAGCCCGCTGCTCCAATCAAGATTGGTCTCGAATTCGAGTGGCTGTCCGAGACGCTCATCGAGCATGTGCTCCAGTGCAGCCTCGACATCGCCGACCTTGAAGAAGACATTCGTGCGCGCGTTATCATCGCTGATCAAGAGTCGGCTGCGCGGACCGGGCCTCCAGGCGAGTCCTCGACCATCCATGGCGGCTGTCGAATTTCCCGTTTGAACCAACGTCATGTGGCCAAGCAGCATCGTTGTGAAGCAAAAGAGATCGCCCTCGTCGCCGTCGACGGACACGTCCGTTGCAAAGCTGCTGTCGGCATAACTTGCCAGGATCGAGCCAGCGGCACGGGTCGCGAGCGTAAAAATCGGCTTTTCGAATCTCGCGCTCCAAAGCGCGCGGCTCTGGAGCTGATAGGTGTAGACGCGGTCCGATTTCGCCACGCGTTCGGTCACGCGCAGCCGGCCGTCCAAATCTTCGGGATGGCTTGCCCGGACAACGTCGAACATCACCATCGCCGCTGGCTCAATCACGGACACGGCCATCGGTAGGTTCCAACCCCAGCCGCATTGGCCGTTCGCACATCCAGCATAGACAGATTTCGCAGCGCGCGGACAGATTCCGCAACCAAGATGCGAGAAGCTTCAGAATTGGTTTCCGCGCGGTCCGAAAGCTGTTGTGAAGATGGGACGCACAGTGACCGCAGCGGCATCGCCCGATCAGCCCCGCCAACGGGCCGATGATGCGGGTCGCAACGGCGCAAGAAATTTTGGACGTCGCTGTTTGGCTGCGGGGAGCTTCTGTTGTTCCATTTTCCGATCAGTAGCCGCGGTTTGTCGCGCCGCGACCATCCCTGCCTGAATGTCTCGGACTTCAGTCGCGGCCTGCTCCACACCGGACCGATCGCGTCTATGCCGACCGGGAGCGCCCGTGAGGGGTTGCAGCGGATACTCACGTCCACCGCACTGGCGACAGGCGTGATTGTCGCGTTGACGCTGTTTCAACCCAGTGCCGCGCAGGCGCAATCGTTTTGGGCCGGCACGACTTCCGACTACGGCACAGCGCCAAACTGGAACCCCAACACCGTTGCAACGCTCGGCGTCGGCGGCGTCTTCGACAATTCTGTTGCGGGCTTCACCACCGTCGATCTGGGCGCGGTGACCTTCACGCCGAGTACCTGGACGATCAACGGCAACACGGCTTTCATCATCCAGAACGGCACCGCGAATTTCACCGGCTCCGGGCTGACGAACACTTCGAGCGCGACCCAGACGATCTCGGCCATTCTCGGCGGCGCGGGCGCCGGCGTCACACAATCCGGCATGGGCATGCTGATCCTCACCGGCGCCAACACCTATACCGGCGCGACCAGGGTCAATGCGGGCATCCTCCGGCTCGGCGCGGCGGGCGTCATTCCCAACGCCAGCGCCGTCGTCGTCAATGGCGGCACGCTCGACCTCAACAACTTCACCGAGACGGTCGGATCGCTGTCGGGCGCCGGCGGAACGATCGCGACGGGCGGCGCGACCGGCCGGCTGAACGTCAATCAAGCCGGAGCCGGCACCTATGCCGGCGGCTTCAGCGGCGCGACCGGCGGCAACGTGGTCTATCTGGAGAAGCAGGGCGCGGGCACGCTCACGCTGAGCGGCGCGAATACGACGACCGGCGCCGGCCGGATGTTCGTGACCGGCGGCACGCTTGCACTTCAGGGCGGCAATGCGATCGGCGACAACAATGTTCTTGAGGTTAATCCCGGAACGACAGCCGACATCCAGGCCAGCGAGACGATCGGCGCTCTCCTCGGCGGTGTTGGCGGCACCATCGCGCTGAACGCCAGCACGCTTACGCTCGCGGGCTTGGGCGCTGGGTCAGTTGCGACTGCTTTCCTCACCATCACGGGAACCGGTGGCCTCACCATCAATGGCGCAAATTTCGCTCAGGCGTTCACGCAGCCGCACACTTATACGAGCGCTACGACGATCCTCAATGGAACGCTTCAGCTCGACGCGAACAACATCATTGCCGACGGTTCCTCGGTTGTCGTCAATGGCGCCTCTGCGGCTCTGAACATCCAGAGTTTCACCGACACAGTCGCGAGTGTCTCGCTCCAGACCGGCTCGATCGCGGGCACGACCGGCGTGCTGACCAGCCTGACCGATGTTGACGCCCGCTCGGGCTCGATCTCGGCGATCCTCGGCGGCGCCGCCGGCCTGGAGAAGACGACCGCGGGAACCGTGACCCTATCCGGCGCCAACACCTTTACCGGCGCGACCACAGTCAACGCGGGCGCCCTCCGGCTTCAGAACACCACGGCGCTCGGCACGACCGCTGGCGGGACCACGGTCGCGGCCGGTGCGGCGCTGGAACTCCAGGGTGGCATCTTTGTCCCAGCCGAGGCGCTGACGCTGAGCGGCACAGGCATCGGCGGGGGCGGCGCGTTGCGTAACATCAGTGGGAATAACGTCTATAACGGCGTGATCACTTTGGCCTCTAACACACGCATCATCTCTGACGCCGGTCAGCTCGATATCAATGGGGGCATCATCGGGGCGGGCCAGCATCTCACAGTCGGCGGTGCCGGAAACATGACTCTGGCCAATATCACGACGGCGGCCTCGCTGACCAAGGACGACATCGGCGTTCTCGGCCTTTCTGGCGTGAACACCTACACTGGCAGGACCACGGTCAATGACGGCACTGTGCAACTGACCGGTGGCACGGCGATCGCCGATACCGGAGCGGTCGTCGTCTACGCGCCCGGCATCGTCCAGGTCGTCAATACCGAGACCATCGGGTCTCTCGCTGGCGGCGGCAATGTCGTCCTGATGACCTCGGCGGCGCTGACGACCGGCGGCGACAACACGTCCACGATCTATTCCGGCGTTCTCAGCCAATCCGGCGGTGGCGGGAGCCTTATCAAGCAGGGTACCGGCACCTTCACGCTCAGCGCCGCGAACACCTATGCCGGCGCCACGACGATCAATGCCGGCGCGCTCAACATTCAGAACGCGGCAGCGCTTGGCACGGTGGCCGGCGGCACTACGGTCGCGGCCGGTGCGGCGCTGGAACTCCAGGGCGGCATCGCGGTCGTGGCCGAGGCGCTGACACTGAGCGGTACCGGCGTCGCCGCCGACGGCGCGTTGCGCAGCATCTCCGGGACCAATAGCTTCACAGGCGCGATAACCCTCGCGAGCGCCAGCCGGATCAACTCCGACGCCGGCACGCTCACATTATCGAGCGGCGTCACCGGCGCGTTCGGGCTGACAGTCGGCGGCGCCGGCAACACGACTATTTCGGGCGCGATCGCCACCGGCGCGGGAGGTCTGACCAAGGACGGCGCCGGCCTCCTGCTTCTGAGTGGCGCCAATACCTTTACCGGCGCGACGCAGGTCAATGGCGGCAAGCTGCTGGTGAACGGCTCGCTTGCTTCCTCCACGGTCACGGTCGGCACGGGCGCGACGCTCGGCGGCTCCGGCACGATGGCCGGGGCGGTGACGATCACCTCCGGCGGGACGCTCTCGGCCGGCAACTCACCGGGTACGCTGACGGTCGCCTCGCTGGCTCTAAACAGCGGCTCGAACACCGTGTTCGAACTGAACACGCCGGGCGTGACCGGCGGCGCCACGAACGATCACATCATCGTCAACGGAAGCGGCGCGGCCGGCAACCTGACGCTCGGCGGGACGCTGACAGCCAACGTCGCTTCTGCCGGCTATTATCGTCTGTTCGACGTCACCGGCGGCGGCACGATCAGCGGCAGCTTTTCTTCGCTTGCCCTGACTGCGCCCAGCGTCGCAGGCGCGACCGGGACGGTCTACAGCATGCCCGCCGGCGTGCCGCCGCAGGTCAATCTTGCCGTGCTCGGGGTCGGCCAGATCCTGCAGTTCTGGGATGGCGCGGACCAGGCCGGCAACGGCGCCGTCAACGGTGGGGCGGGCACCTGGAACAGCGGCAACACCAACTGGGCGGTGGCGCCGGGCGAAGCGGGCTCCAATGCTCCCTGGTTAAACTCGGTCGGCGTTTTCCAGGGCACGGCCGGCACGGTTTCGGTGTCCGGCTCGCAAAGCTTCGACACGCTGCAGTTCAACAGCGACGGGTACGTGCTGACCGGAGGTTCGCTCGGATTCGGTGTCACCGGCGGCGGAACGATCAACACGGCATCCGGCGTCACCGTTTCGATCGGCTCGGCCATCACCGATGGCGTCGGGACCAGCCTGACCAAGGTTGGTGCCGGCACTCTGATCCTCACAGGCACCAACACCTATTCCGGAGGCACCACGATCGGCGGCGGCACGCTGCGGGCCGGCAGCGCATCCGCGATCGGCACCGGCCCGCTGACGCTAGCCGGCGGCACGTTCCAGGCAGGAGCGGGCTTCATCAACACATTCGCCACTGCCATTGCGGTCGACACGAGCGGTGGTGCCATCGACGTGAACGGTCAGGTCGTCACGCTGACCGGCAACATCACGGACGGCAACGGAGCCGGCGGAGTGCTCTCGCTGCTCAACTCCAGCACCGACATCGGCCGGGTCGATCTCGGCGGCAGCAACAGCTACAGCGGCCCGACCGCGATCGGCGGCGGCGTGACGCTGGCAGCAGCGGCCAACGGCGCATTCTCCCCGAACTCCGACGTCACGCTGGTACCGAACGCCGCCTTGATGGCGAATGGCCATGCCGTGACCGTTCGCTCGCTCGCCGGGAGCGGGCTGGTCGTCAACGGCCATGATACCCAGGCCGGATCCCTAACCCTTGCGGTCTCATCGGGCACGGCAAGTTTTGTCGGGAGTATCGCCGACAACGCCCCGGGTGAGACCGGAGCGACCCTGGCGCTGACCAAGACCGGCGCGGGCACGCAGATCCTTGCCGGGGCCAACAGCTATACCGGCGGTACGACGATCCTGGGCGGGACGCTGCAGATCGGCGCCGGCGGGACAAGCGGCTCGATCACCGGTGACGTCGCCAATGGCGGGACGCTGGTCTTCAACCGGTCAGACGCTGTGAGCTTCGGCGGTACTGTCTCGGGTTCCGGTGCCTTGCGCCAAGCCGGCACGGGCACGACGACTCTGACCGGCATCAGCAGCTATACGGGCACCACCTTCGTCGACGCGGGCACACTCGTAGTCAATGGTTCGATAGCGACGTCCTCGGGTGTGACGGTCGCGGCCGGTGGCTCTGTCGGTGGAACCGGCACCCTGCCTTCGCTCACGGTGAATGGCACGCTCGCGCCGGGCAACTCACCCGGCACGCTGACGGTGAATGGCAATCTCGTGCTGGGGGCCGGCTCGACCTATGTCGCCGAGGTGCAGGGCGCGGTTTCGGACCGGGTCAACGTCACCGGCACGGCCGTCCTTGCCGGCACGCTGCGGCTCGCCCCGCTCGGCGGCGCCTATCTGTTCTCAGCGCCCTACACGCTGCTCTCGGCGGCGGGCGGGCGGACCGGCAGCTTCAGCCCGGTCGACACGACCGGTACCTTCGGCGATGGCGTCACCACGAGCGTCGCCTATACCGCGACCGACGTGCAGCTGACCCTGACGCCAAAGCCGCTGGCGCCGATTGTCGAGCCCAAGCCGCCGGTCACGCCTCCGGATCCGGCCCCCGGCGCAGAGTCAGGCGTCGGCCCGCGGACAAACGCCTCTGCGATCGCCGCCGGCATCGACCGAGCGGTGGCGGGCGGGGCCAATCCATCGTTACTGTTCGCGATCTACAACCTGCCGGCGGCGGCGATCCCGGCCGCGCTCAACCAGCTCTCGGGCGAGGTCCACACGGCCGCGCCGGCCATGGCACATGTCGCCTCCGATCAGTTCCTGCGCACGATGCTCGACGGCTCGGGCGCAGGCCGGCTGTCGGGTGCGCCGAGCGACCCGGGCGGCGCTGCCGGCTTCACAGCCGATCTGCCCTCGCGCCAGGATGGGCCGGGCCGCCCGAGCTTCGACCCGGCGCGCTTCTCGCTCTGGGGCGCGACCTTCGGCTCGACAGGACGCAATGACGGTGACCGCGCCGCAGGCTCGGCCCACCGCAACCTCTCCGACGGCCATGTCGCGGTTGGTGCCGACATTCGGCTCGGCTCCAACACGGTCGCGGGCGTCGCGGTCGCCGGCGGGCAATCGCGCGCCTCGCTCTCGCGCGGGCTTGGGAAGGCGCAGGCCGATGTCTTCCAGGCCGGGCTCTACGGCCGCACCACGCTGGGTATGGTCAATCTCGCTGCGGCGCTGGGCTATGCCCGGCTTGACACCGACACCACCCGCGCCATCCCGGCGCTGTCGCGCAGCGGCGTGAGCGCCTCCTATGCGACACAAGCCTGGAGCGGCCGGATCGAGGCCAACCTTCCCGTTGCGACATGGCACGGCCTGACCCTCTCGCCGTTCGCCGCCTTCCAGGCGGTGCGGGCTAGCAGCCCGGCCGCGGTCGAGCGCGACGGTATGGGAGCAACCGCTGGCATGCTGACCCTGGCGCGCCGCTCCGACATGACCAGCCGCAGCGAACTTGGCCTGCAGCTCGACACCAGCCTGATCGCCGGCGCTACTCCCGTCACCGGCTTCGTGCGCGCCGCCTGGGGCCATTACTATCAGCGCGATGCTGAGCTTTCCGCCTCGCTTAACGGCCTGCCCGGCGCGAGCTTCACCGCCACCGGCGCACGGCCTGACCGCAACGCCGCACTGCTCGCAGCCGGCGCCGACATCAGGCTCAGCCAAAGCGTCAGCCTCGGGATGCGCGTCGATTCCGAACTCTCGGCCAACACCCGCCGCGTTGGCGGAACCGCAAAGCTCAGCGTCAGCTTCTGAGCTGAGGAGCTGAATTGGCCGCGGCCTCGGCGCGTCATACGGATAAGGAGTTCCAGCGGCTCTCAACGCTCGATCCGCCGAGGACAGGCTGCGCCGGCGCGGCTGTAGAATGCCTCATGACTCAAACGTCAGAGACGTTCCTTTGCGAGCGCATCGAGCGCTTGGCCGAGCCCCCGGTAGGACAACGGAATCGTCAGCTCGCGTTCCGATGCGTCCTTGAAGAGGATCTGGCCGGGCGGGCTGAGGCTACGCCACCGGGTCAGCGCCTCGTCGCTGAGTGCGTTGTCTGCAAAGCAACCACTCGGCAGGCAGCGCCGCCAAGGCAGATCGAGAGCTTTGACATTCTTTTCGTCGGTGGCGATTTGGACGGCGCCGGGAAACGAGACGTTGACCGGCAACACCACTGTCACCCGCAGCGGGTGGGCCGATCTCAGCCGGCCAATCGCGACCTGTGCGATCGGCCCCGCCTGACCCTGAACCTGAATGGTATGGCTGACCTCGCACACGCGACCTACCTGCCCATTGGCGTCGAGACGCTGGCAACGCAGGGTCCAGTCGCCGAAGCTTGCCGTCGTCACTCCGGGCTCTGACGGGACCGGAGCTTGTGTTCCCGCAGGGCCTGGGGCTGCCGCTTGTGGCGCAGCTGTGTTGCTCCCCGCTGGCTGGGCCAGCGTCGATGAAGCTGACAGGGTGAGGCCCGTAAGAGCCAACAGAACGCACGCGCTTCGAGCAAAGGGGCCGGAGATGGGGAACGGGCAGATCATGAAGACTCCAGCGGTTCACTGAGATTGATGCCAGCGCGATGCCCCTTTCATGAGGCAATTCGAACGGCTTTTGCCTACAACAACCGCTGTCTTCACAGTGGCATGTCGGGCAGCCGGATGACGCCAAATCTGGGCAGCAGCCATATTGTTGCGGAAACTGTCTAGCTGCTGCCGAATTTGTCTATTGAGCGGAAACCCAGGCAAGGATGTAGCGCGGGAAGCGAATGGCGGGCTGAAGCGCGTCTATCGCGGGCTGAACGAGGCGAAGGTCCCCTTCGCGTCCAACGCCTTGACGGTGCGCGGGGGGCGACGGCGGCTCGTCTGCCGGCGCCGCGGCGGCCATCTCGGCCGTGCACTGGCGCCTGCAGCGGGGTAGGCGGTGTAACCCTGACTAGATTGACCGCCCGCTCTGTACCGTGGCCGCCCACCAATGAAATCAACTTGGAACTCGCAGCATGGGCGACTCCAATCAGGCCGTCTGAAACCGGACGTTCTCAGTGTCGGCAGCCATAACCGGGCTCGGCGGTTTCCTCACGCCGATGTCCGAGTTGGGTCGAGACTGTGTCACGTCCGATCCGGTGGTGACGCGACTTGTTTCGCGGTCCCCAACGGGCTCTCCCCCTGTCCGTCCGATGCGGTTGATTATCTTTCTATACCGAGTCGCAGCCGCAACTCTGGCTCAAGAACTCGCGGGGCTTCGGCCGAGATGCTGGAATGGCCCAGGAACACCGGATCCGGTTACGTGTACGTCCTAATCGAGCGGATTCCTCATGCTCATTGGGTAGTCACTCAGATCGGCGGATTGGCCGTACGCCGGCGCGCCAGCAAGTCGCGCCATGGGTTTGGTTGCTCTTCCTGCATCCGCAGGCCGGGTAAGCTCACGCCTGGAATCCGCGTTTTCCGTCTCAGGAGCCCGTAGGAGGCCGCTTGGGGCCCTGTGAGGCGGTGGCCTATTCGAAAGGCGCAATCGGCCTCTATGACTCTCTGAGCCGGTCGATAAAACACGCCTGCAAAGGACCGTTTCCTAAAACCTGTCTTGATTGTACAAAGAGGCGGAATCGCCGCAGGAATCGCCATGGCCAATCCGTACACCGCCCCTCCCCGGCCGATCCGGCGCCTCATCGGCTATGCCCGCGTCTCGACCGAGGACCAGGCGACCGACGCACAGGTCGACGAGCTGCGCGCCAACGGCTGCCAGATCATCCACCAGGAGCACGGCTCCGGCGCCTCGCGGGCCCGGCCGGTGCTCGCCAAGCTGATGCGCGAGCTCGGCGCCGGCGACGTCCTGGTGGTCGTGCGCCTCGATCGCCTTGCCCGCTCGGTCAGCCACCTGCTCGCGGTGATCGAGGACCTCGAGGAGCGCAAAGCGCATTTCCGCTCGCTGCGCGACCCAATCGACACCTCGACGCCGCAGGGCATGTTCTCGCTGCAGGTTCTCGGCGCCGTCGCCCAGCTCGAGCGCGCCCTGATCGCCGAGCGCACCAAGGCCGGCATGCGGGCGGCCAAGGCGCGTGGCAAGCTCGCCGGCAACCCCGGACTACGCGAGCGCCGGCCGGAGGCGATCCGCGCGGCATCGGCGGCCCGCCAGCGCGTCTATGTCGGCGACCTGATCGCCTCGGCCTCGGCCTGGCTGCCGATCGTGCGGCGCCTGCGGCCGCAGCACAGCTGGGACGATGTCGTGCGGGTACTGAACCAGCGCGGCCAGAGCTGGACCATCGAGAAGCTGCGGCGCGCCGTACATCGCCTGGTGCGCGAGAAGATGGCGGAGGCAGAGCTGCTCCAGCGCTCGCCGCGGCGCCCGCCGGAGGATCGCCTGATGACCCTCGTCGCCGGCATCGCCATCGCCGATCCGGAGCTCAGCCTGCGCGACATCGCCGCTCAGCTCGAACGGATGCGGGAACGGACGCCGCGCGGCGGGCGACAGTGGGCAGCCTCCTCGGTAAAGTCTCTGCTCGACCAGGCGCGTCGCTTGGGCTTGGTCGTGCCCCAGCCGCCGCGGGACATCTGAGACCACATGCTGGATCGCATGGGTCCGTCAGCAACGGGTCGCTACCAGACCTATTGTCCGTCCGTTTGTCCCCTGATTGAATGACCTGCGCTCAGCACACGGGGAGCCGACGGGCTATGATAACGAGAAGCCGTATCGTGCTGGCCGTCACGATTGTTCTAACGATTCTCGGAGCCTATTTCGCGGGCGAGTATCTGTTCGCCGCGTGGCCCCAATTCAAGGTGGTGCTTTACTCGATGACCGTGTGGGGCATCGTTGTCGCGATTTTTTCGAAGAACCCACGTTCTCGCAGCTAGGTCCGCAATGGGTCGATTGCGTTGAAAAAGTCCGCAGCAATACTTCGAACGAGATCGGCTGGCCCGAGCGTAGAAATTTCATCTCTCCTCAGACGGCATTGCCAGTCTCGGAGGGCATTTCCTGAAACGTGAAGAACGTTCTTCTCCGCCAAGCACCAATGCCAGGGGGGTTTCGCGCCGACCGGACTTTTTCAACATGGGGTAACGGTCTGGCTGCTCTTCGCGGGAGGCCGATAGGGTGTCTCCCCAACTGAAGAGGAGAGCACGCCATGGAGTATTTTGCTGGACTGGACGTGTCGATGGAGGAGACGCATATCTGCGTCGTCGATCGCGACGGCGCGGTTGTGCATGAGGTCAAAGCCGTCTCATCCGCGGCGGCGATAGCGGCAGCGTTGGCGCAAGCGCTACCCTGCACGCGGGTGGTGTTCGAGACGGGCCGGATGGCGCCGATGCTGTATCATGGCTTGGCCGAGCTTGGTGTTCCGGTCGTCTGCATCGAGAGCCGGCAGGCCTATCAGGCGCTCAAGACGCTGACGACCCACAAGACCGATCGCAACGACGCGCGCGGTTTGGCGCAACTGGCCCGGACCGGGTTCTACAAGACAGTGCATGTGAAGTCGCTGCCCGCCCATGCGGTTCGCGCGCTGATCGTCGCTCGCAAGAAGCTCGTCGGTCAGCGCGTGACGCTGGAGAACCAGATCCGAGGCCTGGCGGTGGTGTTCGGCGTCCGGTTGCCGCGCGGGCTCAGCCCGGCCTTCGTCGACCAGGTCGTGCAGATGAGCGCCAGTATCCCGGGCCTGCCCGGCGCCATGCGTGGTCTCGTTGCTGCCAAGGCAGCCGTGCTTGAAGCCGTCTCTGCGATCGATGCCGATGTGAAGCGTCTCGTGCGCGTATCCGACGCCTGCCAGCGGCTCATGACCATTCCCGGAGTGGGCCAGCTCACCGCGCTGGCCTTCGCCGCTGCGGTCGATGACCCGTCACGCTTCCGGCGCTCAAGGGATCTCGGAGCCTATCTCGGCCTCGTACCGCGGCGCTATCAATCCGGCGAGATCGACTATGTCGGCAGTATCTCCAAGGTCGGTGACAAGCGCGTGCGAACACTGCTCTACGAAGCTGCGAACGTCATGCTGACCCGTTACAAGCGCGAGCTGAAACTGAAGGACTGGGCACTCGCCATCGCAAGGCGATCGACAATGCGCAAGGCGCGTATCGCACTCGCCCGCCGCCTCGCCATTATCATGCATGCCATGCTGCGCCACGGCACCGAGTTCCGGCCGGCCTGACATCCACGAGCAGTTACGCGAAGGCAAGACAGGAGGCCGTAACGAGCTCCCGAGCGGGAGCGACGCCCGAGGGAGGGAGCAGGTGATGGCGCCGATTCTGTAGCATGCCGCCGACCAGATCGGCCGACTGCGGTTTCAACCAAGCCACCCCGCACCCAGCTGACCCCATCAAGTGCCATGAGCACGCAGAGAACGCAGGCACCCAACGGCATTTTCCGCTCAGGACCATGCAGCCAGACCTTGACCCGTTAGAGAACACAATCGGTCGTTAGCGGACATCACTGTGGCCCCCTAGACGCAAACTCAACGTCGGGTCGGCGTCCCTCGCAATGGCCAACGGGTAGGCCAACAGCACCTGCGGTTTTCCATCTTGCTCTTTGAGATAAAGCACCCATACGGCTCCAGATGCCGGAGGGCTGAGACCGTCATCACAGGCCGTCGTGCTGCCGGTCCGACTGAACTCAAACTGTTGCACCGAGGTTTCACCACGAAGCACCTGCTTGGCTACTGCGCGGCCCCTCCACGGATGCCAATCATCTTGGCGCGTTCCCTCATAGGCCGCTTGCTCAACTTCGGCCAAAATGACGATGCTCGCTGTTTCCATGCGGATGCGAGATGCAGCGGGCAAATTGGCCCGGCATGCGTGACTTGCCTGTGAGACAAGTAGGGTGGCGACGACGGTGCACGCGGCAACTCGCTTTTTCATACCGCCATATTCGATGCCAATGATGTCGGCTTTGGGTCGATTGCGTTGAAGAAGTCGGCGCTGGGTCGGCATCGACCGAGCGCGTTACAGATTCAGTGCGACGCATCCCGGCGTGTCGCACTTCATGCTTCCGATAAGCGGCGCACGATATTCATAGGTGACGGTCCCACAGCATATGGGACATGGAGCTTGAGAGACGAAGGGCCGGTGGTCGCGTTCGCGTTGGAACTGCTTTTGTAGCTTATTGACCGGGACCGTAAGCGCGTCGAAGCGTTTCAGAATTTCTGGGTCAGCAAGGCTCGCCCCAGCCTTGATCTCGGCTCCCAAACCGTCCCAAAGCGCCTTTAGATTCTCAGACATCTCGTCACCATGTTACCGCCAAAGTCGTGGCAGCGAATGCCGGTTCTAAGAGACTGCTTTAACGTCCGCAACGGGGTCGAAAGCGGCCCTTGCCTAGCTCGGCCGCGCCCCGCTTATTCAGGTGCAAGCGCAATCCGGGGTTCTGAATGTTCAGATTTGGCTGTCTATCGCTCATTGTACTGGCCGTCGTCGCAGCTGTATGGGGCTACAATTCGCAGTTCTCCAGCCCTCGCCAAGCCGTGCCCCTTGATCTTGCAGGGACAGGCGCGAATGCGCGATTTGAATGGTGGCTGGGCGACGACTGGATGCCTTACTCGCGATTGAGGATCGAGAATGCTCGCGGGAGATTAGATAAGCGAATGTGGACGGACTGGGGTCCAGCGCGGCGAGGGACCTTTTATCTGACACGCGAAAACTGGCTTGTTGCCGTCCATCCGGGGGGCGGGGCCACCGTTATAACCTTGAACACGGATGAAGCGCCAAAAGAAATCGGTGAATTCGCCTTGCGAGCTAGTCCATCCGAGTTATGGCGCTTCATCGGGACCGTTCTTGATCCTGCGCCCAGTATGGAGCTTAGATTTTTCTCGCCCTCGCAAATGCCTGAGTGCATCCCCCTATTTGGAGCGGGCTCGAATTTTCGCTTAGAGCACCAAGATCAGCTTGATTGCGGCGGCAAGATCTATCCGCGTTGACCTGCGATGCGTGTCGAAGGCGCATTGACGCGCTCGCACTGATAACCGCAAAGGGTCGATAGCCGACCTCCGGATGAATCCCGGGCATAGTGGCATTGCCCCCTTCATGCCGCCTTCGCGTCCGGACCAGTGTTCACTCAGGCGAGGCGGTCCGCTCACCGATTCCCTCGGCGAAGCGCAGCAGGTAACCGTCAGGGTCTTGCACTAGAAATTCCAGAGTGCCGCCCTCGTGGTTTGTCCCCGTCCGATACCAAGCCTCATAAGGCTCCCGGAAAAGTGGCCAGCCAAATTCCGCCAGTGCTGCGAGAATGGGAGCCAAGCTTGCCGTCTTAAACTGAAAGTTGACGCCGCGCCCGAATGGCTGCTCAAGCGGGGCAACTGTCCAATTGCCGTTGATCTGGCACAGCATAACCTGCGCACCTTCGCGTTGGAGATAGGCAAATTTAGCCGCCGGTCGATCATAGGCGACCTTGAAACCAAGCGGGCCACACCAGAAGTCCAGGCTTGCCTTGATATTCGTGACGTCGAGTTCCGGCACCAACGCGTTGAAGCCACCTTCGGGTAATAATCCCCGGCTTGATGAGCTGTTCCTTTGGGCAGATGTCGGCATGATGTGGCTCCCGAAAACACCCCTCATAGGTGATTTTGGGGCACCAAAGCTAGGACACTTCCACCACAGTTTTGTGCGGTCCGCTTGGGGTCGACAGCGGACGCTACGAGTGCATGATCGTAGCATGCACAACTCGACAAATCTCGACCGCTTTCCTGCCGCTTGGCGGATCACGCTCGCCTTTGTCCTTGCGCCGCTCTCCGGCGCAATGGTGGCGTCCTGCTTGAATTTAATCGTATTGGGCGACGTGTCTTTGCGGGTTTTTTATGACGGCATCTGGTTATACAGCATCGGAGCCTATCCCTCCGCAGCACTCATTGGCGTGCCAGCATATTTTCTTCTTCGGTGCTGGGTAAAGCCGACGCTGTTAAACTGTGCCGCCGTGGGGGCGCTGGTAGCGGTTTCCCCGTGGCTTTTTTTCGATTTGTTACACACACCTGACAATAACTTTCAGGCGGGTTTTGAGGGTCGGGATACCGTTGTTAACGGCCATCGCACCGCTTTCGGTTGGGAGATGTGGTTCAGAGGATTGTTGAGGACCGCCGTTGCCGGATTTGCGGGCGGAGCCGCCTTTTGGGCCGTGGCGCTCGATCGAACGGACGCAACCAAGTCTGCTTAGGGTCGAGAGGAGAAGTCGGATTTAGCCCGGCATCGCCATCGCTGACCCAATCTCGGCCTGCGCGACATCGCGGCCATGCGGTCGAAATCGGAAGCCCGGATCAGAACGGCTCGCCAGCCAGTGCCTTTTCGATCAGCGCGCCCAGTGTTCGGCGCTGCGCGCGCGCGTCCTTGCCCTGACCAACGCGCCATTCATCGCTCGCCAAGATCGTCTTGGCGAGCTCGAGGTATTCCGCCTCCGAACGGAGGGACAGCCTGTCTGGGGAAGGCGGCAAGGGTGCGCAAGGCGCCATCCTCGTCCCCGGGCGCGGCTCTCGCTCCTCGGTCCACGCAACCATCTGGCCAAGCGTGAACGTCAACTGACCCAGGCTTTCTCTAGAACCACCGAGATCGAGTAGCCTTGCGGCCCCAAGCAGAGTCACCGTGCGCCAGCCGATAGGCGCCGTTGCCAATGGTTCGCTCTGGTCGACCAGAGCCCGGACCGACGGGGGCGGGCGATGATTAGGGAGGACATCGGCCACGAACGGAAGCTGGCGTCCGGTGCGCGGACGCGGCGGCTTCCACAGCAGCCTCACGACTTCCATCAAGCGCTCCGCCAAAGCGGGCTCATGGTCGATCGCTTGGGCAAACAGGTCCGACCAGCCGGCGACCCCGTCTTCGGAGCGGTCCGAACCTTGGCTACGGACCACTCCGACGACGCGACCACACTCCACGCACGCTAGGCGCGCGGCCATGTCGTGGAACACGAAGCGAAAGCCCGAGCAGGCAAGGCAGCCAGGGCAGGCTTCCTCGAGAAAGCGGTGATGCCGGTCGCAGATCACGGTCTCGACCAGCGCCCACGACCGGCGAAAATGGTGATCGCGGCCCGCTGCAGCATCTTCATCCAGGCAGGCCATGCAGACCGGCCGCCGGAAAGCACCCGCCACCCTTCCCTCCCCCCAAACATACCAGCTGCGCGACCTCGACCGGGAAGAGAGCGCCAAGTCCTGCACGCTCCTCTCCGAAAACCGGCAGGCGGCCGCCCAGGCCAAGACCGTCTCGGTCGACGGCGCAAAATCCCGATCGGCAAATTCAAGGAGACGGTCGTCGCGCAGGACACCAAGCCACCCGGACAGATCGTCGTGGGTGAGCCCATAGCGGCAGGCAACGCGACCTTGCCAGGATGACAGCAGCTCGTCGTCTTCCGGCCTTGGCGCGATCGGGAGCTCGCGCGGCAACTTCATCCGACAGCGCGGCGCTGCAGCCGCGCCTCGACCCCACGCGTCATCGCGACGAGCGGCAGCACAAGCTCTTCGGCATCGAAACTGTCTAGGCTGATGCACTCCTCGCCGGAGCGGATCGCCTCGACCGCAACTGTCTCAATCAAGCGAAAGATCCACGCTAGGCGCGCGGCCATGTCGTGGAACACGAAGCGAAAGCCCGAGCAGGCAAGGCAGCCAGGGCAGGCTTCCTCGAGAAAGCGGTGATGCCGGTCGCAGATCACGGTCTCGACCAGCGTGACCGGAAATCGCGCTCGGGGAGGTTCAAGGCCGCCAAATCGGGCGGCCGTCGATGGCGGGGCTTGCGAGCGCGCGGCAGCCGCCGGGACAAGAGCTTTATAGCACGATCGGTCGGGGCCTCAAAGATTGGGCTTGTGATCAGAGATGACCGACTTGGCGTAGCGCTTCCGCGAACGTGCTCAATGGGGCGACGAGCGTGAGCGGCTGATCAGCCAGGGCTTCTGCGCCAAAGCTGCCGTACCATTGCGCAACGCGATCGTTCTTCGCCTCGATGACCATCAAGACACCGCCGACCTCTTCCGTGACCCGCAGGCATCGTAGTGCTGCGGCAAGCAGAAGCTGTCCACCCAGCCCCTGACCTGCGACGGCCCGGTCAACGGCGAGCCGCGCCAGCAGGAAGCCGGGCACCTTATGGCGCGCCAATCCTCTGGTCATTGCGGTCGGAATCGCTTCATGCGCAATCGAGGTCGGGGTAATGCTGTAGAACCCCAGAACCCTGTTCGGCACATCGTCAGCGATCGCACAGAACGTCTTCACCGCGTTCTGCTCATGCCCTTGTCGGGCAAATCGCTCGAGGAACGTGTTCAGATCGCGATCGCCGCAGTCGAAGGCCTTTCGATCATGCGCCCTTGCGATCGGCTCCTCGTGCCAGGCGGGCAGGCTCACAGGGACTTGGGCAAGGCAGCGGCAGCCGCCTTCAGCTTCGCATTCGGCTTTGGCGGATTGTCCAGCATCTTGAGGATCCGGACGAAATCACGCTCGGAAGCCTTGATGACGTCGGCTTCGGCTATGATTGCGTCGGCCTCGCGCAGAGCCGATTGGGTGACGAAGCTGGTCAGGTCGGTATGGCGCAGCGCAGCTGCGCGCATGAGACGAGCCTTTGCGTCCGGCTTGATCCGCAGGTTCATCCGATTTGTGTCGTCAAGGGCGGTGCGCGCCATGGCCAATCCTTGCGCTCGTTGGGCCGAGTCCGTCACATAGAGCGGATCCATGCTGTACGTATTTAATGCGTACGCAAGTGGGCGGCAAGTCACGTTCGACCGATTTGCGCGCTTCGCTCTCACGTTTGGTGGGGGATATCCGCGATCGATTCGAAGCGCTCCATGAACATCTCGATGTCGTTCAGTTGTGCGCCCTCATCAAAGCAGAGGGTCTTGCCGCGGGGGCCGAAAGCTTCACGAGAGATCCGGGAATCCGCGAACATGCGCCGGGCTGGGGCGGTTGCTGACAGGTACATCAGCCGCAGTTCAGGTGGCGCATTGTTGGAGGGCGTCACGAGGATGCTTTCGGCAGAAAGCGGAATGACGAGAGTCCCGATTCCCTTGTAACGGCGCTTCATGTCCTTAAGCACGGCGACGAGCAAGCGTTTGGCATATCCCTTCTGTCGTTGATCGGAAGCAGTGACGATGTCCTGAACAGAGACGAGGTCGCCGTTATCGAAAAGTTCGGATGGCGACGATGCCACCTCCATTAGCCGAATTCCGAGCCGTGCGAGATCATCATCCGGGATATCCATGTTGTAGGTGAAAGTTTCAGCCGTGAGTTGTTCGCGGCGCCTCCTCTTCCGGATGACGTTCACCAGGGCATAGGCGACGGCTTTGCCCGAGGGGGCGAATAAACGCGCTCGAAAGCATGCAAAGCCCAACGAGGGTGCTTCCGAGGAATCACCGGAGAATCGGAGGCGTTCCATATCGATCCTGAAACCGTCGTCGAGTGCGAGGCTTTCGATCATTGGCGCCTCGCCAAAGCGGCTTTCCCATGAACCCGACAGAAAGTGACCTACGTTTTCTGGTTCCCCTTTCACGGAGATGATGTCGAGGACCGCCAGTCGAAGAACCGTCTGAACCCAGCCGGCAGCAAT
This sequence comes from Kaiparowitsia implicata GSE-PSE-MK54-09C, assembly GCA_019359435.1. Lineage (GTDB taxonomy): Bacteria > Cyanobacteriota > Cyanobacteriia > Elainellales > Elainellaceae > Kaiparowitsia > Kaiparowitsia implicata. The sequence goes on along the minus strand of JAHHHI010000109.1, from coordinate 21,265 downwards.
TTTGGCCGCCTCCTCGGGGGAGGCGGCTTCGCCCAATGCCTCGATTATCTCCCTGCGGAGATAACGTGCGATGTCCTCGACGTGCTCGCCAATGGTCTTGGTAACTGGGGGCTCCGTAATGAAGTATGTCCAAGTCGTTCTGAAACCGCTGAGCTCGGCCAGAGACACACCATTGATCGTCCTGACGCCCTTCAGATCCTCTTCCCTGAAAAGACGACCGAGGATGCCCGCGATTTCGCGAAAGCCAATCCGCTTATCCAAAATGAATTTGGCGATTTCATCCTGCAACATCGTCGCAACTCCCCGGGAATCCTGATTATTCAGATCATCGAGCATACTGCGGCGCCCTTCCGCGGGACTGGTAACTTATCCCGTTTAGGCTTAACGGCTGAGGCAACGCTCAATTCGAGCCGATAGCGCTGTCACGAACAGGTTAGCTTGGCCCATATGTGATTTGCGCCGCCGCGGGTCGTCGGCCGCGCCAGAGATACCCAGCAAGCCGAATGAGTGAACCGCCCCGCGATCTGGATCAAGCCGCTGCCGTCGCCCCTGCGGCGCAGCGAGCCGTCTCGCCGCATCTGGAGCAGCTCGCCGGCCGGGCCCGCGACCATGCGGAGGCCGCGAGCTCGGCCAACACCCGACGCGCCTATGACAGCGACTGGAAGCATTTCCTCGCATGGTGCCGACGGCAGGGTGTCCCTCCCCTCCCCCCGGATCCGCAGATCGTCGGCCTCTACATCACGGCCCAGGCCTCAGGAACGGTTGCGCCCGGGCGCAAGGCGTCCTCGGTCGGCACGATCGAGCGGCGCCTCTCGGCGCTGTGCTGGAACTATGCCCAGCGCGGCCAGCCGCTCGACCGCAAGGATCGCCATATCGCCACGGTGCTGGTCGGCATCCGCAACACGCATGGTCGGCCACCCGTCCAGAAGGAAGCCGTGCTTGGCGAGGACCTGCGCACGATGCTCGAGACCCTGGACCGAGGTGGCCTGCGTGGCCTGCGCGACCGCGCCATGCTGCTGCTCGGCTTCGCCGGCGGCCTGCGCCGTTCCGAGATCGTCGGCCTCGACATCGCCGACAAGCACACCGAGGACGGACGCGGCTGGATCGAGCTGCTGAAGGACGGCATGCTGGTTCACCTGCGCGGGAAGAATGGCTGGCGCGTCGTCGAGATCGGCCGCGGTTCGGCCGACGCGACCTGCCCTGTCGTCGCCCTGGAGACCTGGCTGAAGCTCGCCCGGATCGTGCATGGACCGCTGTTTCGCCGCGTGACCGGACAGGGCAAGGCGATCGGGCCGGAGCGGCTGAATGACAGGGAGGTCGCACGCCTGGTGAAGCGCACGGCGCTGGCCGCCGGCGTCCGCGGTGACTTGCCTGAAGGCGAGAGGGAGGGGAAGTTCTCAGGTCACTCACTGCGCGCCGGCCTCGCCTCCTCGGCCGAGGTCGATGAGCGCCATGTCCAGAAGCAGCTCGGCCATGCCAGCGCTGAAATGACCCGCCGCTACCAGCGCCGTCGCGATCGCTTCCGGGTCAACCTCACCAAGGCGGCAGGGCTGTAGAGGTCGTTGATTGCCCCGCCGGCTATTTCGCTCGCGGTTTGGCGCCTGTCGCTATTCGCGGTGCTGAGCACTCCGCAAATTGCCGACCACCTTGGCAACCAGATCCAAAGCTTCGAGGGCAGATTTCTTCCAGAGCCGTTCACCGGCCGAAAAGCCAGTCAGGTAACCGGCCAGGAATGTTATGACGAGCAGGCCAGCCTCCATGACGCGCGCCCTCACCAGATCAAGGCCAGGCGGTCGGCAACGGCTCGCTTATTCAGCGACGCGCCATGAAGGCACCAACGCGTAAAGGCCAGCTTTCCGAGATCTCAGAAAGTCGGGCAGATCTGTGGCTTACTCTCTGCTTTCCTGACCACAACGTTGCGGGGGGCGACTAGGCGCATGGCTTGGGCAGTGACTGCTGTTTTAAGTCGTCCAAACTCCTCGCTGAATCGCAGCGGCGCGACAACCGCGCAGAGCGACAAAGCAGGTGCATCGGGCTCTTAAATCGCTAAACTGCACAGACTGCGTCGCGGACTAACCACGACGGCCTATGCCTGCCGTGAGGACCCATGATCTCCCGCCTACAGCGCGCCCTGCGCGAAACGACATCCTTCACCGCTCCTTCCGTACTCGCGACCGGCATCATCTCCGGGGCACTGCTGTTCCAGCCGGGTCAGGCGCAGGCACAACAGGTCTGGAACGGCACAGGATCGGATTTCAACACTGGGGCGAACTGGACGCCGAGCACCGTGCCAGGTGTGGGCAACGTGGCCGTTTTTGACGGAACGACCCTGAACAACAATCTCAGCATTTCCGCGAACACGTCGCTGGGCGCGATCACATATAACGCAGGCGCCAGCCCATACGCGATCACACTGGGCGACAATCTCCAGTTATTTGGAAACGTTACCAACAATTCGGGCGTCGCTCAGACGATAAACGTGGGCGACAAAGCTATTTACTTCCTTTCATCGGCTAATTCCGGAAGCAATCTCAATTATAACGTCACTTCTGGTGGAGAGGTCCAGTTCAGGGATAGCTCGGTTGGTGGACTGTCGCGCTTCACCCTTGGACCCGGCTCGATGCTCGCGATATTCGACACCGCAAATGCCGTAGTCTTAGGCTCGCTAAGCGGCTCGGGGCTTATCCGGAACTTCGCCCCCAGTGCATCGACGCTGACCATCGGGGGACTGAACGAAACCTCCACCTTCTCCGGAGTGATTGCTGAGGGCGGTGGCGGTGGGCTGCTCGGCGTCGAGAAGGTCGGCACGGGCACGTTTACCCTCTCGGGCACCAACACCTACACCGGTTTGACGACCGTTTCGGCGGGCACGCTCACGGTCTCCAACGCCACTGGCCTCGGTGCGATTTCCGGCGGAACGACGGTCGCCGCGGGTGCGACGCTCGCCTTGACGGGCGGCATCACCGTCGGCGCCGAGGCGCTGACGCTTTCGGGGACTGGCGTGGCGGGGACCGGCGCTCTCACCAGCTTGAATTCTGGCGTCAACACCTTCCAGGGCGCGATCACCCTGGCGGCAGCCAGCAGCATCACTGCCCAGAACCTGAGCTTGCTGAGTCTTTCGGGCGGAATCTCTGGAGCCAACACGGACCTGGCGCTTGGCGGCTCCAGCAACAATGGCGGCACCATCAGCGGCGTGATCGCCATCGGCTCCGGCTCGATCACGAAGTCCGGCACCCAATGGACGCTGGCGGGCGCCAACACCTATTCCGGCCTCACGACCGTGAATTCGGGCAGCCTGTTTGTGACAAACAGTCTCGGTCTCGGCTCGACGGCGAGCGGATCGGTGGTGGCATCGGGCGCGTCCCTTGCCCTCGGCAACGGCGTCAACATCGTTGGGGAGGCGCTCACGCTCTCGGGCACCGGCGGAGGCGGCTTTGGCGCCCTCGTCGCGAGCGGAGGCACGAGCAGCTATGGCGGAAACATCACCCTCGCCGCGGACAGCCAGATCAACGCCGGCTTCTTGACCATTCCAGGTACGTTGACCGTATCGGGCGGCATTACCGGCTCGGGCCAAAACCTGACACTAGCCGGCCCCGGGACAGGGACCGCATCCGGGGTGATCGCCACGGGGACGGGCGGGCTGACGAAGATAGATGCAGGCACCTGGACGCTGACCGGCGCCAACACCTATACCGGTGCGACGACGATCAACGGCGGCACGCTGATCGTGAACGGCTCGCTGGCATCGTCCAGCGTGAGCGTCGGGAGCGGCACGACGCTTGGCGGCGCGGGTTCGATCGCAGGAGCGGTGACGGTGGCAGCGGGCGGTACGCTGTCGGCCGGCAACAGCCCGGGCACGCTCACGGTCGGATCGCTGGCGCTCAATGCCGGCTCGAACACCGTGTTCGAGCTCGGCACCCCTGGCGTCGCAGGTGGCGCGACCAACGACCGCATCATCGTCAACGGCATCGGCGCGGCCGGCAATCTGACGCTCGGCGGCACGCTGACCGCCAATGTCGCCTCGGCCGGCTATTACAGGCTGTTCGACGTCACCGGCGGCGGCACGATCAGCGGCAGTTTCTCTTCGCTAGCCCTGACTGCGCCCAGCGTTCCGGGCGCGACCGGGACGGTCTACTCCATGCCTGCCGGCGTGCCGCCTCAGGTCAACCTTGCCGTGATCGGGGCCGGCCAGATCCTGCAGTTCTGGGACGGCGCCGACCAGGCCGGAAACGGTGCCGTCAATGGCGGCATGGGCGCCTGGAACGGCGGCAACACCAACTGGGCGGTGGCGCCTGGCGAGGTGGGCTTCAATGCCCCGTGGTTGAGCTCGGCCGGCGTATTCCAGGGGACAGCCGGCACGGTCACAGTGTCCGGCACGCAAAGCTTCGACACGCTGCAGTTCAACAGCGACGGCTACGTGCTGAACGGCGGCACGCTACGCTTGGGCGTCGCCGATGGCGGCACGATTAACACGGCAGCCGGCGTCACCGTTTCGATCGGCTCGGCCATGATCGATGGCTTCGGGACCAGCCTGACCAAGGTCGGTGCCGGCACGCTGGCGCTGTCCGGCACCAACAGCTATTCCGGCGGCACGCTGCTCAACGCCGGCACCCTTGCCGTTGGATCGGCGAGCGCGCTCGGCACGGGCACGCTGCAGATGGCGAGCGGGACGACGCTTCGTGCCAACGCCCCTGCTCTCACGCTGGCCAACGCCATGGCGTTGTCGAGCGGCACCGCAACCATCGATACGGGCACGTTCGATTCCGGTCTGACCGGTGTCATCAGCGGCGCGGGAACTCTGTCCAAGACGGGCACCGGCACGCTGACGCTGTCGGGCATCAACAGCTATACCGGCGCGACCTGGATCCAGGATGGCACGCTGCGGATGGGCGGGGTGGACGTCCTGCCGAACCAGACGGCGGTGCAGATTTCGGCCGGGGCTGTCTTCGATCTCAACGGCATGACCCAGACGATCGGCTCGCTGTCCGGGACCGGTAACGTGCTGCTCGGAGGCACGACGCTGACCGCGGGCGGCAACAACAGCAGCACGACCTTCTCCGGCACGATCTCGGGCGCGGGCTCGCTGCTCAAGGACGGCACCGGCACGCTGACGCTGAACGGAACCAACACCTACACGAGCGCGACCCAGGTGTTCGGCGGCAGCCTCGTCGTCGACGGCTCGGTCGCGACGCCGGTTATCGTTCATGCTGGCGCGACGCTCGCTGGCTCCGGCTCGGTCGGTGCGACGACCGTAGGTGGCACGCTGTCGCCCGGCAATTCGCCGGGGACGCTGACCGTCAACGGCAACCTCGTGATGGGCGTCGCCTCGACCTATATCGCCGAGGTGCAGGGCTCTGTCGCGGACCGGGTCAACGTCACCGGCACGGCCTCGCTGGCGGGCACGCTGCGGATCGTGCCGCTGGGCGGCGCCTATACCTTCAACAGCGCCTACACCCTGCTCTCCGCGGCAGGAGGCCTGGGCGGCACGAGCTTCGGACCGGTCGATACCACCGGCTCCTTCGGTGACGGCGTCACTACGACGGTGAGCTACACCGCCAACGATGTGCAGCTGACGCTGGCGCCGAAGGCACTGGCCCCGATCGTCGATCCCGTCGTGCCGACGAGCCCGCGCCTTAATGTCGGCCGCCCGGCCAATGCCCATGCGGTCGCCTCGGCCATCGACGGCGCGGTTGCAAATGGCGCCGACCCCTCGGCCCTGTTCGGGATCTACAACCTGTCGTCGGCGGCGATCCCGGCTGCGGTGAACAGCCTCTCGGGCGAGGTCCACACGGCGGCGCCCGCGATGGCGCATGTCGCCTCCGACCAGTTCCTGCGCACCATGCTCGACGGCTCGGGCAGCGGCCGGCTCTCAGGAGCGCCCGGCGGTCCCGCCGGTGCGGCCGGCTTCAGCGCCGACCTGCCGTTGAGGCAGGACGGGCCGGGACGCCCGACCTTCGATCCGGCGCGCTTCACGCTCTGGGGCGCGACTTTCGGCTCGACTGGACGCAATGACGGCGACCGGGCCGTGGGCTCCGCCAACCGGAACCTCTCGGACGCTCATGTCGCGGTCGGCGCCGACATCCGGCTCGGCTCCAGCACGGTCGTGGGCGCCGCAGTCGCGGGCGGCCAGGCGCGTGCCTCGCTCTCGGGCGGGCTCGGCAAGGCCGAAGCGGACGTCTTCCAGGCTGGTCTCCACGGCCGCACCACGCTCGGCACGGTCAATCTTGCCGCCGCGCTGGGCTATGCCCGGCTCGAGACCGACACAACCCGCGCCATCCCGGCGCTCGGCCTCACCGGCGTTGCCGCCTCCTATGCGACGCAGGCCTGGTCCGGCCGGATCGAGGCGAGCCTGCCGGTGGCAAGCTGGGGCGGCATCACACTCTCGCCGCTCGCCGCTTTCCAGGCCGTGCGCGCGAACAGACCGGCTGCGATCGAGCGTGACGGGATGGGCGCGACCGCCGGCATGCTGACGCTGGCGCGGCGCTCCGACATGACTAGCCGCAGCGAACTCGGCCTGCAGTTCGACGCCAACCTGATCGCGGGCGCCATGCCCGTCACCGGCTTCGTGCGCGCCGCCTGGGCACATTACTACCAGCGCGACGCTGACCTCACTGCTGCGCTCAACGGCCTGCCCGGCGCGAGCTTCGCGGTAAGCGGTGCCAGGCCCGACCGGAATGCGGCGCTTCTCGCCGCCGGCGCCGACATCAGGCTGAGCCAAACCGTCAGCCTCGGCGCCCGCATCGACTCCGAACTCTCCGGAAACACCCGCCGCGTCGGCGGAACCGCCCAGTTAAGGGTCAGCTTCTGAGATCACGCCGTCCCTGGAACGACCCATTGCTGACGTTGCGCCCAGCTGCGGCGAGTAAGAGTGGTAGGTCGGCGCGTCGGATAGCGACCCGTTGCGGGCGTTGGGCTGCGCAACAATCCGCGTAAATTGAGTGGGGTCGTCAAGATGAGATACGCAGTCGTCCGGACTTGGTGCCTTCTGGCTGGCGTCTCCCAATGCTACCTCGGCGCTGTGAGCACACTCGCCGCGCCACCCGGCACAGCTATCGGTTGGGGCTTTATCTACGTTTTATTACCGATCGCTCCGGGGCTGACTCTGATCCTTTTCGTTCTCCGCGGCATTCGGCTGCCTTCCTTGGCGACGGACGACAACGATCCGAAGACGATTACGCGGCGCAGGCGACCAGATTGAAAATGTCCGTTTCCGACACTGCCGACCTGCCGCAATCCATCCTCCTGCCAGTCAGACGCAGGCAACTTCGTTGCTCACATAGCGATAGCCGAAGTACCGAAAATATAGGCCGCGACCCTCGTGGATCGTAAGGACCGAGTAGATGTCATCCGAATTCAGGTGGTCAATCTCTCTCGGTATGGGCTTAGGTCCGTTATCCCTTGATAGGAGGTTGAGGTCGTAGAATTTTCGGAAAGCGTAGTGCTGCGGGATATGTCAGGTAAGTGAGCCTAGCATGCTCGTTTCAAAGTATGCTGTGAACTCTGGTTGCAGCTTGTGTACCTCTGGAGCCGAGCCGCTTGGCGTGATCGCCCAACGCGGCAGAAGGGCTCCTGCAGCGGCGAAGAGAATGGCTGCCGCTGTAGCGGCGAACAGGCATTTCTTCCTTCTTCGTAAACACTCGCCCCCGCCTTCATGACGCGCAACTTGATATGGCTGCCCTCACATCGCAAGTCTGCTTCCGACCCGATGCAGACATGAGGCGAACGCGCGCGGTATTTGGTTCAAGAACCTAGCGTGTGCTTATCGCTGCGCGTGGTCCTGGAAGCGCTTCAATGGTGAAAGTGTCGCCTGACGACGGGACGACACGCCCAACAACAAAGCCTCTTAGCCCGACCCTTGGTTTAACGTCACAACTGCTGTTGCCCGAAGATCTAATTATGATGGTAGAACCTGAGTAAGAGCCTCGTAGAACGGATATAATACGCGCCTCGGATTGCACATTATATTCGGGCGACAGAGAGGCAGAAGTGATTTCTATCTCTGCCACGAAATCGCCGCCCTCAGGAACACTGTCCGATCGGTGAATATAGTAAACTTGGTTCCAAGGTGCCCGGCATGCATACGCTGCGTCAGCGAGAACAATTGTCGCGGCAAGCAGGAGACCGGCTCTGGGAAGGCTGCTTTGTAAATTTGATCGCATAGGGGACCTCTCATTCATGCCAACTTGGCAATCATCACTCACATAGCAAGTCCGCTATCGACCCTTCCGCGACCTTCCGAACGTCTGCAAAACGGGCAGGGCCGCCCCGCCCTTCCCAAACTGCGACGACGGTCCTTGGCGGGTACCAAGTGTCCGATTCAATCCACTAGCGCTGTGGAGCGCTGTAACGAAAAAGGCCCCGCCGAAGCGGGGCCTTTTGACTGGGTAGGTTATTCCCACCGTTGACGACCGTACCATGTGTCGACGTCGGACTTCACCTGATCCTTCGCCAGCCCATAGCGCTCCTGAATCTTGCCCTCGAGCTGATCTCGCTTGCCTGCGATCACGTCCAGGTCATCATCAGTCAGGTCGCCCCACTGCTCCTTGACCTTGCCCTTGAGCTGCTTCCAATTTCCTTCGACGCGGTTCCAATCCATGGGATCGCTCCTGTGGTTGTGAATGATACCCAACCAACGCGCAGGGGGCCGAATTGTTCGCGGCGCGAGTCGTCGGCGTCCAAACGCCCGCCCAAAGCGGCAGCTTGACTCTCAGGCGCAATAAGAGGAACAAACTGCGAACAACAGCCTGGAGTTTAGTTCATTGCGGCACGGGCCCGCCATCGAGACGCTGCGCACGGCGATCGAGAGGATCGAAGGTCGAGCGGCGCGCGCAAAGAAGGTGCTGCCGTTTGGCATCGCTGACGTCGATGCGCGACTCCCTGGCGGCGGCCTGGCTCTCGGCGCTCTGCATGAGGTCGCTGGTGGCGGCAACGGCGCCGTCGATGGCGCAGCGGCCGCTCTTTTCAGCGCCGGCGTCGCGGCCCGAACCCGCAGTAAGGTTCTCTGGTGCGTCACACGCCCCGATCTCTTCGCGCCAGCGATCGCACAGGCGGGGCTCAGGTCCGACAGGGTGATCTATGTGGAAGCTGGCGACGACAAGACCGTGCTGGCCTGCATGGAAGAAGGGCTGCGCCATGGCGGTCTTGGTTCGGTGATCGGCGAAGTCGCACGCCTGAACATGACGGACTCGCGCAGATTGCAGTTGGCCGCCGAGGGCACGGGGGCCCTTGGCATCGCGATCAGGCGGTGGCGACGGCAGACAGACGCGGCCGACTTCGGTCAGCCGACGGCAGCCATGACGCGCTGGCGGGTGTCGGTCCTGTCATCATCTCCGCTGCCTGTCCCCGGGATCGGCCGGCCTCGCTGGCTGGTCGAGCTTATCCGGGCCCGCGCCGGCGAGAGCGCCGATTTCGAGTTGGAGGCATGCGATGACACGGGTCGTCTCGCTCTTCCTGCCCACCTGGTCGACCGACCGGGCGCGGCAGAGGGCTGGCGACGCGGCGCCTCCGCCTGAGGCACCGCTCGTCCTCATCGGCCGGGACGGCAGCAGACGCGTGGTGCTGGCAGCAGATGATGCAGCCCGTGCCGCCGGCCTGCGCGTCGGCATGCCCGTGACAAAGGCGCAGGTGCTTGTTCCGGGCCTGATCGTCGAAAATGCGAACCCGACAGCCGACGCTGTTGACCTCGATCAGCTGGCGATCTGGCTGTTGCAGCGGATCGCTCCGGTCGTCGCCGCGGATGCGCCTGATGGCATCGTGATCGACACGACCGGCGCCGACCATCTCCACGGCGGCGAGAGCGCCATGATAGAGGAGATTGTCGGCCGCCTGGCGATGTCTGGCATAGCCGCGCGCGCGGCCGTCGCCGATAGCTGGGGTGCCGCCCATGCACTGGCGCGCTACGCGACCCGATCGACCATCGTCGCACCGCGCGGCCATGGGGCAGCGATACTGAGCCGCCTGCCGCTGGAGGCGCTTCGTATCCCGAACTCAGTGAGCGCGGGCCTGCGCACGCTCGGGTTCAATCACATTAGCGACGTGTTGCCCCAACCCCGCGCTCCGCTCAGTTTGCGCTTCGGGCCGGAATTAGGTCGGCGCATCAACCAGGCGCTTGGCGAGCTGTCGGAGCCTATCAACGCCATTCGACCACCGGACCTGGTCGAAGTCCGGCAGCTGTTTTTCGAGCCGATCGGCGCGGCAGAGACGATCGCGCGCTACATCGGCAAGCTCGTCCTCGAGCTCTGCGGCCGCCTCGAGGAGCGTGGCCTGGGCGCCCGGCGTCTCGATCTCGTCTGTCACCGGGTCGACAACCGGGCTCAGGCGGTGCGCGTCGGGATGGCCCTGCCTGTTCGCGATGTGAAGCGACTGACCCGGCTGCTTTGCGAGAAGATCGATACCATCGAGCCCGGCTTCGGCATCGAGGTGATGACGCTGTCTGCCCCTCTGGCCGAGCCGCTCGAACGCCGACAGACCGTGAGCTCGCTCATCGAAGAGAGCGCTCCCGACGTCTCCGATCTCATCGACACACTGGTCAACCGCGTCGGCGAGCGGGCGATCTACAGGCTTGCCCCTGTCGCCAGCGACGTTCCCGAGCGATCTGTCTGCCGTGTGCCGGCACTGGCGGTGGAAACGGGTGCGACCTGGCCGGCCCATTGGCCTCGCCCCGCCCGCCTTCTGCCGCGACCGGAGCCTGTCGAGACGCTGGCCCTGCTACCGGACCAGCCGCCCGTCTCGTTTACCTGGCGCGGTGTCCGCCGCCGTGTGAAGCGGGCCGACGGGCCGGAGCGTGTCTTTGGCGAGTGGTGGAAGCGCGACGCCGAGCTCGTCGCGGTGCGTGACTATTTCAGCGTCGAAGACGAGGCAGGCGAGCGCTACTGGCTCTATCGCGCCGGTGACGGTGAGGACGCCGCGACGGGTTCACACCGCTGGTTTCTGCACGGGGTGTTCGGATGAGCGCCCCTCGCTATGCCGAACTGCAGGTGACCTCGCATTTCAGCTTCCTGCGAGGGGCATCTTCCGCCGATGAACTCTTTGCCCAGGCGGCAGCGCTCGGCATCGAGGCGCTCGCCGTCGTTGACCGCAATTCGCTGGCCGGAATCGTCCGCGCGCATGAGGCGGCCAAGGCCACCGGCGTCCGCCTCGTTGTCGGCTGCCGGCTCGATCTCGCCGATGGAACGTCGATCCTGGTCTATCCGACTGACAGGCCGGCCTATTCGCGGCTCTGCCGCCTGCTCTCACTGGGCAAGAAGCGCGCAGGCAAGGCCAAGTGCCATCTCGAATGGGCCGACGTGCTGGCCTATGGCGAAGGCCTCGTTGCCGTGCTGGTTCCGGATGTCGCGGATGAGGAGTGCGCTCTTCGCCTACGACGGCTGCGGGATGCCTTTGGCGATCGGGCATATATGGCGCTGACCCTGCGCCGGCGGCCCAATGACCAGCTGAGGCTGCACGACCTCGCCAACCTGGCGACGCGCATGCGCGTACCGACGGTCGTGACGAACGACGTGCTCTTTCACGAGCCGGCGCGGCGCATTCTGCAGGACGTCGTGACCTGCATCCGCCACAACGTCACGATCGACACGATCGGCGATCGGCGCGAGCGCCATGCCGACCGCTACCTCAAGCCGCCTGAGGAAATGCAAAGGCTCTTTCCTCGTTATCCGGAAGCGCTGGCACGATCGCTGCAGATCCTCGATCGATGCCGCTTCTCGCTCGACGAACTGGCCTATCAGTATCCCGAAGAGCGCGACGATCCGCGGCTGACACCTCAACAGACCCTGGAGCAGTTGACCTGGGAGGGCGCAACCGATCGCTATCCGGAAGGCCTGCCTGACAGCGTCAAGGCGACGCTTCAGCACGAGCTCACGCTGATCCAGAAGCTCGGCTACGCGCCGTACTTCCTGACGGTCAATTCGATCGTCAGGTTCGCGCGCTCACGCGACATTCTCTGCCAGGGCCGAGGCTCCGCGGCGAACTCGGCCGTCTGCTATGTGCTCGGCATTACCTCGATCGACCCGAGCCGCAACGACCTGCTGTTCGAGCGGTTCGTCTCGGAGGAGCGCCGGGAGCCGCCCGATATCGACGTCGATTTCGAGCATGAGCGGCGCGAGATCGTCATGCAGTGGATCTTCGAGACCTATGGCCGCGACCACGCAGCGCTGTGCTCCACCGTCATCCGCTACCGGGCCAAGGGAGCCCTGCGGGATGTGGGCAAGGCGCTTGGATTGCCCGAGGACCTGATCGGCACCTTGTCGTCACAGGTCTCTTCCTGGTCGGAAGGGGTGCAACAGCGCCATGTCGAGGAACTGAACCTCAATGCTGCAGACAGACGCCTCAAGCTGACGCTGGATCTTGCGGGACAGCTGATAAGCGCGCCGCGACATCTCAGCCAGCATCCCGGCGGCTTCGTCCTGACGCATGACCGCCTCGACGATCTCGTGCCGATCGAGCCGGCCAGCATGGTCGATCGCCAGATCATCGAGTGGGACAAGGACGATATCGATGCGCTGAAGTTCATGAAGGTCGACGTGCTCGCGCTTGGCATGCTGACCTGCATGAAGAAGGGGCTCGACCTTCTCGCCGAGCACAAGGGGGTCAGCCTCGATCTTGCGACCATTCCGTCAGAGGATCCGCGCACCTATGCGATGATCCGCAAGGCCGACACACTCGGCACCTTCCAGATCGAGAGCCGGGCGCAGATGTCGATGCTGCCGCGGCTGAAGCCCCGGACCTTCTATGACCTGGTGGTCCAGGTTGCGATCGTCAGGCCCGGCCCGATCCAGGGGAATATGGTCCATCCCTATCTTCGCCGGCGTGCGGGGATCGAACCGGTCCACTTCCCCAAGCCCGAGCTGGAGAAGGTGCTGGGCAAGACGCTGGGCGTGCCGCTCTTCCAGGAGCAGGCGATGCGCGTTGCGATCGAATGTGCCGGCTTCACGCCTGGCGAGGCCGACATGCTTCGCAAATCCATGGCGACCTTCAAATTTACCGGGGGTGTCTCTAAGTTCAGGGACAAGCTGATCGCCGGCATGGTCGCCAATGGCTATGAGGCGGAGTTTGCGGAGCAGACCTTTAAGCAGCTCGAGGGCTTCGGGAGTTATGGCTTCCCCGAGAGCCACGCCGCCTCGTTCGCGTTGATCGCCTATGCCAGCTCCTGGCTCAAGTGCTGGCATCCGGATGTATTTGCCACCGCCCTGCTGAACAGTCAGCCGATGGGCTTCTACGCCCCGGCACAGATCGTCCGTGATGCGCAGGCGCATGGGGTCGAGGTTCGCCCCGTCTGCGCGAACGCGTCGCGCTGGGACTGCACGATGGAGCCAACCCAAGACGAGAGCCGCTTTGCCATTCGGCTTGGGCTGCGGATGGTACGAGGCTTGTCCAATGCCCATGCCGCCGCGATCGTTCTTGCCCGTTCCGAGCAGCCCTATGCGTCGGTGGGCGATCTCTGGCAGCGCGCCGGCGTTCCCGTTGCTGCGCTCACGCAGATGGCCGAGGCTGACGCGTTCCGTCCTTGCTTTGGCCTCGCTCGCCGGGAGGCGCTTTGGGCCATCAGAGGCCTTCGTGATGAGGCTATGCCGCTGTTTGTGGCTGCGTCAGCGGGACAGGCGTCGCTTATTCCAGAGTTGCATGAACCGATCGTCAGTCTCACGCCGATGACGGCAGGTGGGGACGTCGTCGAGGACTATCGGCATGTCAGCCTCTCTCTGCGGGCACATCCGGTGTCGTTCCTGCGCCATGATCTGCGCCGGCAGCGCATAGTGACGTGTCAGGAGGCGATGGAGGCGCGCAACGGCCGCTGGTTGGAGGCGGCCGGCATCGTGCTCGTCCGACAAAGACCGGGCAGCGCCAAGGGGGTCATGTTTGTGACGCTCGAAGACGAGAGCGGGATTGCCAACCTGGTCGTGTGGGTCAAGGTCTACGAGCGCTATCGGCGCGCCATCCTGACTGCCGGCATGATCGGCGTGCGCGGCCGGGTGCAACGCGAAGGTGAGGTCGTGCACCTGGTCGCTCACGAGGTGACGGATCTCTCGACCGCGCTGGCAAGTGTCGGCGGCCGCGGGGCGGCGCCCGAGACCGGCGCCGCTCCCCTCCCCTCGCCCGAGCTTGGCGTCGCGGCTCTCAACGCCGAATCGATCCGAGTGAAAACTCGGGACTTTCGTTGATCGCTACTCAGACCCAATGGCAACGCCTGATCCGCCGACCCCACCTGTCCCGGTGCACCCGGCAAACTTGCCTGCGACGACCCCGGCGATGCCGATGGTGATGCCGAGGTCTATGATGGCCGTGGCGGCGGTTCCAGTCATTGCCTCGATGCTGAGACCAATCCAGGGGCGTGCCGTCCGGTAAAGTCAGAGCCGAGACCTCGGGGCTCGCCACATCGGCAGCCGCAGGCTCGGAAGCCGCTTGTGCGCGTTCGAGTCCAATGGACCCACCCGCAGCTAGTGCCAGAAACCCAAATAAGAAGGATCGACGTTCCATCACTTTACTTCCTGGTTGGAGCCTTGGCTCAAAGAAGGCCAATAAGCTTGTTAAACCGGATTAGGGCTGCGTGCTGACCCGCATCGGCCGGGTTGGCTTTGCGGAGCAAGCTGCGCAGTGAATTTCGCGTTAACGTCGCGGCCGACTTCTGTTCGTCCGTCGCGCGGCTATCTGACAAAACCTGTTCGACCACGCCAAGCATCGCGACCGGATCTCCGGCTGCAGCCCTCGCAGCATCCGCGAGATGATTCATTTTATGGCACGGCGTAGTGAACGACCAGCCAAGCTACGCCGACGAGCAGGAGGCCACCGACTAACACGGCCAGCACCGGACGACCCAAGAAACCCTGCCGACCTTCTACAGGAGTTTCGACAGCAGGGTCCGCGGCCGAGTGCCGGTCGGCCTGCATCGGGGGCACAGCTTGCCCGCCCTCCATTTCGCCTTGCCGTTCAGCCCGCGCTTCGGTCTTGCGGATGTCTGGATCGTTCGAGTTGCTCATCATCGCCCCCATATTGGATGGACATCGCGTGGTACGAGGCCGTTTGGAGAGCCCTGCCAGGCACCAGCCTGACAGGGCGGGTCGGCGGACTTAGATTCCGGGGCGAATGTAGGGCGTCGCGTTCGGGTCGAACTGGGTCCAGCCCTCGCGCTCATACTCCGAGCGGCGCGTGGTGATATCGACCGGGATCGCCCGATCCATAATCGCCTCGGCTTCGTCTGCACGGGCGTCCGAGGCTCGAACGGACACCACGGAACCGCCGCGCCGCACGCTTTCGGCGTAGACGTGAGCGTCCTTCTCATCGACCCCGGCGCTAGTCATGGCGCCGATGACGCCGCCAGCAGCCGCGCCTGCAACCGCGCCGGCGGCCGTTGCGGCCAACCAACCGGCCGCGACCACAGGGCCGATGCCGGGAATCGCGAGCATGCCCAGGCCGGCGAGCAAGCCCGCCGCTCCACCAACGCCTGCGCCAATCCCCGCGCCTTCGGCGGCGTTGCTCTCATCGTCGTTGTCAGCATCTCGGCGTCCGATGAGGCTGACGTCGTCGCCGGAGAAGCCGGCGCTCTCCAGCTCCGCCACAACCGAGCTCGCGGTGCTGTAATCGTCGTACGATCTGGTGACTGTGCGTGTCATGACGTTCTCCCGAAAACTGCCGGTCAATGGCGGGTGATGTTGCCGCGATAATCCACGCTCACAGTCACCTGCTGGCCGCCGTGCGTGGCCGAACCCTTCCAGACGCCGTTGTCGTCCTTCTTGAGCTCGCCAATGGCGCTATAGCCATTCGCTTCGAGGCGGCTCTTGGCCTGCCCTTCCGTGAAGCTGTTGGCGCCAGGAAGCGGAGCTTTTGCATCCGCTGGGGCCGGAGCGGGTGCCGGCGAAGTAGTGGAGGTTTGGGCGAAAGCCCCGAGCGATACGACCGACGCAAGCAGCGTGGTGATGACGAGCTTTTTCATAGCGATCCTCCCGATAGGCGGGCCATTCGGCCCGATGCCTGCACAACGAAGATCCGTTATTTTAGGTTCCCCTGGGTCGGCCGCCTTCGCACTACAAGGTAAGGTAAAAATTGGGGCAGCTTGAAGTATGGTGCGGGGCGGCCTGAAACTCGCAAAAAATAAGCGCGAAGCGTCACATGGGCGGGGAAAATAAAAGTGCTCGCATTTGGTAACCTATTGGATTTGGCTGAAATAGATCGACGTGACGTGAGGCTATTGCGACACCAGGAATCGCGGAACTCCAATTATCTTTCGCCTTATATTCTGTGGCGTGACCATCGAGATCGATTTGAGGCCTATCAGCAGACGCAAGCGATCAGCGACGCAGCTCGACTTCGCGCGCCCTATTGGGCCGCGTTCGTCGGCGTTCCCGGCCCGCAAACACTTTTTGTCGGAATCTATTCCGTCGAACTGACCGGCGTTCTTGCTTCGGATCGAATTCACCCGATCACTGGCGGCATTGAGCCGGCGGGGGAATCGCATCTCTACAGGCTCGAACTCCGATCGGAACTGCAGGAGTTCGCTGGGCGGCTCTGGATCGACTGGGGACGGGGATATCGCTCATGGATCCAGCGCGGCGACCGGGAAGCAAAGCAAGTGGTCGAGCTGCGCCGCGACCTTGGAGAGCCGCCCTTTCCAGGCTTCCCGGCACTCATCGTCAATCTGTCGGAAATCGATGCCTTGCCTGCCACGTGGACATCAGCATTGTCGTCGACACGCGGGGTCTATCTGCTGACATGCCCGAAGACGCGCGAGCAGTATGTGGGCATGGCCTCTGGAATTGACGGCTTCATGGGGAGGTGGCGCGCCTACTTTGCCTCCGGCCACGGTGGGAATGTCGCATTGAAGTGCCGCGATCCGAGCGACTATCAGGTGTCGATCCTCGAAACCGTCGGCACGGGCGCGACACTGGACGACCTTCAGAAACTCGAAGATCGCTGGAAGAAGAAGCTGCAGAGCCGCGATATGGGCCTCAACAGGAACTGACGAGAAAAGTCGATGCGCGATCAGTATGCCGGCGACGTCAGCGACGTCCTGAAATTCGCTCTGCTGCGCTCGCTTGCGTCGAGCGATCGGAAGCTCGGCGTGGCCTGGTATTACGCCCCGGGCGATGATGGCCGCCCGGATGGCCGTCATCTGGAATGGCGAGACGAGCCGGCGTGGCGGGTGCTCGACGCGCAGTTGCACGAGGGGCTGTCGACGCTTCCTGCCAGAACGATCGCATCTCTCGAAGCGTCCGCGATCTGGCCAGCAGGCTCGCTGTTTCATCGCGAGCCGATGCCCTCTCGGATCGAGCGGGCGGCCTGGAGCAAGCGCAAGCGCGAGGCGCTGGATGGCGCCGACCTCGTGTTCCTGGATCCGGACAACGGCGTTGGCGCCGAAACCGAGAAGCATGCGACGCTTGCGGAGATCAGACGTCTACGGCGGCCGGGTCGAGCGATCGTGTTCATCAAATTCCCCGGCCGCAACAAGCCCCATGCCGAGCTGCTGAAGCTGCTGGATGTCGACCTGATTGATGAGGCGGAGGCGAGCAGGGTCGTGACGCTGCGAACGAATGTTTCGGTGCCTAGCGCCGAGGGATCGAACTCCTACGTCCAGAGGCAGCGGTGGTTCACGATTGTGGATCCGGATGATTTGCTGCTCGATCGTCTGGCGGCCTTCACAGCAGCGCTGGCAGCCATTTCACGGGTCTCTGCGCGTCTCGACGTGTCGCCGAGCTGACGCGGCCGCGGGCGGCCCTTTGCTCATGCTTTCGGGATTTCGAGGAACAGGCCGAGATCCGAGCGTTGGCCAGCTATCGCAAGAAGGTCGGACGCAATGCGCCGATTCCGACTGGCGCCAACGCCGGCAAGGCGTCGCAGCGATGGTTCGAGTCACTCAAGGCCGAAGCATTAAATGAGATCATCCAGGAAAATGCCGATCGCGCCATGGGAATCGTGCGCCCGCGTAAGCGGACCTCCACCTTGCGGCAGTGGTTGGGTGGGGTCTTTCGTGGGATAGCGGGCGATCGGGGATAGCGAGAGAAAGGGGCGATAGCCCCTCTCCTGCCCATGGATCATGCCGAGGATTAGGCGGAAGCCTTCGCGCGTGCCGATTTTGCGCTCGGCGCAGCCTTGGCTTTTTCCGAAACGACGGGCTTGCGCGCTGCCTTACGCCCTAGGCCCATCGACTTGGCCAGCGCGGAGCGTGCTTCGGCATAGGCGGGAGCAACCATCGGGTAGTCGACCGGCAGGCCCCACTTCGTGCGATATTGTTCAGGCGTCAGGCCATAGGCCGTGTTGAGGTGACGCTTCAGGGATTTGAACTTCTTGCCGTCTTCCAGGCAAATGATCGCGTCTGGCGTGACTGACTTGCGGATCGGGACTGCCGGGACCAGTGCGGCGACGGGAGCAGGCGCCGGCTCGCCACCAAGCCTGGCCAGCGCGGAATAGGTGCTGGCGATCAGGTCGACGAGATCCGACGGCTGAACATTGTTATTCGCGACATAGGCTGCAACGACCGAGGTCGTTAGTTCGAGAAGCTCGGCGTTGTTATCGGACATTCGGCTCTCCGGTGCGAAGGAGTGAAATCACCACTCGACAACCGGATTAGCGGCGATATTCAGTGAAGTCTATCCAATATTAGAAATCGTACGCTTGAAGAGGTGCAGTTCTGATGATCAAGACATCCAAAACTGCACCTCAATTTAGAATCAATACAAATCAGGCGACGGTGTCGGCGAGATCCTTGGCGACCTTGAACTTGACGACGGTCTTTGCCGGCACGTCGATCATGGCGCCGGTCGAGGGATTGCGCGCCTGGCGCGCGTCGCGCTTTGCGGCCGAGAGCTTGCCGATGCCGCCAAGCGTGACGTCGCCGCCTTCCTTCAAGACTTTCGTGGCGATCTCGGCGAGCGAGGCCAGGATCGCGCCGACATCGGCCTTAGTTTTGCCGGTGCCTTCAGCCACAGCGGCAATGAGTTCGTTCTTGGTCATCGACAATCTCGTTGATTGGGGGAAACGGCGCCCGGAATAGCGGAAACTGGCCAGAGAGCAAGATGCAGGCGATGCGGACCTCGGAATCGGTAGGTCCCCTCCCCTGCCCGCGGCATTCAGCGAAGCTGGTAGCCGCGACGGGATTTGCGCGTCAGCCACACGTCGAGGGCCACTGCTGCTGCAGCATAGTCTGGGTGGAGGTCGAGGCGGCGCCGGCCCTGCGCGCCGATCCGTCCCCATTCGCGGATCAGGGCCGTGTCGCCGAAGAGCGTCGGCTCGATCGCGAGAACATAGTAGCGCGCCATGTTGCAACTCTCGTCCCGGCGTTCGAGCACCAGCATCTGCAGTTTGCCGGGGGTGATGTTGCGCGCGCTGTCCATGGACGGCATTTCGCGCGGCGTACCACGACCGGTCCAACGCAAAGCTTGAATCGGTCGGGCGTGATCGATTCACGCCGCTGATGCATTGCTGGGGTGCCCTCTCGATCAAACCGTCTGGCCGCGACCGGCTCGGCGTGTAGCAAGCCGCAGCTCTTCAGCACAGCTACAGAAAGGCGCATCGGATCGCATCCGAACAGGCCGACCTGTCCGAGATGAAGCGGATTGATCTCCACGATACCGGGCCGGCCATTGATCATGGCGACGTCCAGGACGTAGCTCGTGTGCGGAATGCCCGGAATGACCTTGGCCGCAAACGCAAGATAGGCCGTCACTAGAGCCTCATCGGGCGCGCAATCGTCGATCGTTGGGTGAGGCGAAACCAACGGATTGAAGGGCGCGATATTGTCCTGCGGCGTGTGGCTGACGATATTGCCGGCGCCCGTGACAGGCTTTCCGTCCACGATGAAGATCCGGTATTCGCGCTCGATCTCAGCAAATTCCTGGACCATCAGGCAAGGGCCAGCGTCGATGAATGAGTACGCCATCTCTCGCGGTCATCTCCGCGGTACGGGTAGAAAACGACCTTGGTCATGGCCTCGTCCTCTTGGTGGATTCGCCGGTTTGCGCCTCATTGATCGTGTCACCTCATCCTTGCTCACGCCCGTTGCTTTCCACGCGTTTTCTGGCTGATCAGCGCCATCAGCATGGGTCCAAGCGAGAATTCCCCGGCTTCCGCCCGACGCGTCAGGCCGCGCAGATAACCGCCGGCGCTGTTGATAGCCTCGCCGCGCTGCAGGATGGCCGCGATGACGACGGACGCCTCGATGTCGCCCATCGCAGCTTGCGCCTCAAACCAAGCGCTCGGACTGATCCCGAGCATCGGTCGCACAACAGAAACCGTTGCGACGAAGTCTCGCCAGTTCCCGATGCCGGTGCGGCTGTAGTCGATGATGTCGGGGCAGGCCTCCAGAACCATGCCCAGCGGGTAGGTCCGCTGTGGCATCCTGGACGGTTCGATCTCGATCTCGACAATCGCCCCCCTGCTTTCTGGAAAGCGAGGTTCAAGATCAGTAGGAGAGTCTGGTTTTGAATTCTGTATGTGACGCTCAGAATGAGACTCATTGCCGCTCAGATTCTGAGCTTTTACGTGATTCTCCAGAAGGATAGTGATCTCGTCCGCCAACACGGCAAGCTCGTCAGCTAGCGGCTCCAGCACTAGGCGCGTTGCGGTGCGCGGAATCCGACTGAGAGTGCCGCGATAGCTCTCGTTGATCGCCATCCAGCTGGCCGGGCCCTGCCCTGAGACCCGGGTCGGAACGCTCTCCTCGATCCCCGTGGCGATCATCTTGGCAATGTCGCGACGGCAGATGGAGATCTTCTCGCGGACGAGCTTCAGCGCACGTTCCTCGAGCTCCACCTCCTCGGCCCAGGCTTCAATTTCGTCAGCACGGGCAACGAGCGGCGACAGGTCGAAGCCGAAGGCGACCTCGATCTCCCCTGCCCTGTCCTTGCGCGCGTAACGCTTGCCGTTGGGACTGTCGCGCCGAATGACCAGGCCACAGTCGACCAGGACAGCCAGGTGCCGCCGTAGCGTCGCCGGCGACATGCCGTGCGCCCGCAGGCAGAGTTGCTGGTTGGACGGGAAAACCACGAGCTCGTCGCCCGTTAGCACCGTTTCAGGATGGAACGACAGCAGTGCGTTCAGAACAGAAAGCGCACGCTCAGTCACGCCGATACGGTTCTTCGCCGTACAGATCGCTCGGAACATCTTCCATCTGTGGACCGCCTTGTCGGCCGGCCGTACTTTTGCGTTCGCCTGGCTGGCCACATGGGCGAGCGTCAGCGATCGCCGCCCAAAGGGCGTCGTCGAGAGTCGAGTTTCCACTTTCTTTGCCTCGGTTCAGGCAAAAGAAATCGCGCGCCGAAACGGCGTTAAATCTCTCACG
>JAHHHI010000059.1 GCA_019359435.1 Kaiparowitsia implicata GSE-PSE-MK54-09C | reverse complement strand
ACCGCAGGTTACGCAGATGTGGTTTTGTTTACCTTTCCTCTTGCCGTTCTTACGGATATGAGTGGCTCCGCATTCGGGACATTACATCGCAGATTATCCTAATTCATCTTCTAATTATGCAACGCCCAAATTACTAGGTGCAAGATCTGAGTAGATTTAAGCGGTGCGCTCTATAAAAATGCTCACTTGATTCCGACGCAAAAAATGTAATGCATGTTACAGTTGATGCACCTGCTGCTACATCAAACCTCAATTAAGGCTTGAGACAAGACTTAAGGACTCACTACACTACCCCATCCCTTGAGCTTTCAGATCAGCATAATTCAAACCATTTGGGAACACAGTCGCGTAGTGCTTAAACGCCGACCTTATTAGCTAAAGCTGCTATTTTTACTCGGGAAAAAACACGGTATTCGGGTAAAGTGTTCTTCTTCCTGTGGCGTCAGAGGACGAAAAAAACCTCTTCTAGGAGGCGTAATTTGCAGCTTTAAGATTTACAGCTTTAAGAGTAGAGCGATCGCCCTAACGTGGCATAGGCTCGATGCAGCATTAACTGTGAGCATGAGAATAAATTTAAGACGCTTAATCTAATGAAGTCCATTAAACAAAAACACACGCCAATCCAAAAACAAACTGCACTAGTCTACTGCGAAAACCAGTATGGTCTAGTAGATGGTAAGACAGCAGCGGGATTGATTCGGCACTCCGAAATCTACACCATTGTGGGCGTAATCGACAGCGCCTTAGCGGGTAGCGACGCCGGAGAGGCACTGGGAGAAGCAAAAAACGGCATCCCCATTTTTGCCAATCTTGCTCATGCGTTAAATACTCTCGCAGAGACGCCCAATTGCTATATATATGGCAAAGCGCCGCTAGAAACCTACATTCCCCCGCAAGAACGGCTTCTGATTTTAGAAGCGATGGAGCACGGAATGACTATCATCAACGGCCTGCATCAATTCTTCTCTGACGATCGTGAATTTGCTCAAGTTGCGGCTCAAAATCACGTTCAAATTAAAGACATTCGCAAGCCTCCTCAGCTTCAAGATTTGCATGTGTTTACAGGACAAATTGCAGAAGTCAGCGCTCCTGTGATTGCCATGTTGGGCACCGACTGCGCCTGCGGCAAAATGACCACCGCCATAGAGCTCAACAAGGCTTTCAATGCGCGTGGCATTAAGTCTGTGCTGGTTGCAACCGGGCAAACAAGCCTAATGCAGGGCGCGAAGTATGGTATCTCGATTGATGCGCTAGTCTCCCAATTTGTAGTGGGTGAGATCGAGCATGCCATTGTTCAAGCATTTGAGACTGAGCATCCCGATATCATCTTGGTTGAGGGGCAAAGTGCGGTGAGCCATCCGGCATTCATGGGGTCTCTTGGCATTTTGAAGGGCAGCATGGCCGATGGCGTCATCCTTCAGCATCCGCCAGCTCGACAAGTTCGGTGCGATTTCCCTCACATGGCAATGCCGACTGTGGAGCAGGAAATTCGGTTGATTGAGGCAATGTCGC
Organism: Kaiparowitsia implicata GSE-PSE-MK54-09C; assembly: GCA_019359435.1. Classification (GTDB taxonomy): domain Bacteria; phylum Cyanobacteriota; class Cyanobacteriia; order Elainellales; family Elainellaceae; genus Kaiparowitsia; species Kaiparowitsia implicata. The sequence continues at coordinate 182,523 of JAHHHI010000059.1, read as the reverse complement.
AAGCTAAAGTCGTGGCGATCGCCCTCAGCCATGAAGACCTAACCGCCGATCAGGTCTCCACCATCATTGGAGAGTACGAAGCACAATTCGGCCTCCCAACCACAGATGTGTTGAGCTATGGATGCCAAAAACTAGTTCAAGCTTTAATCGACCAATTTCCAACGCTCAAGTATGCAATTAGACGAGATCAGCTAGCAAAAACCCCAGCATTAACGCAAGTTTAGAATGACGGATAGAGGTCTGAATATGAGAGTTTTTGGAGATGCATTCTACTTTTGTAGCTCCTACCTTAACGCCCTCTCCCAGCACGGAAAAGGGACTTTGAATCCGGCTCCCCTTCTCCCTTTTTGGGAGAAGGGATTGGGGGATGAGGGTCATGAATTTGCAAAAGTGGGATGCACCCTATAGAGCTCTGCTCTTCCCGCAGGGTAAGCCGACTTGCAAGACTGGAATGTACTCTTTTCTAAACTTCTCAAATTCCTGTCGGCCCAAGACCACTGAATAGCATTGCATCAGGTTAAGACTATGAAATCAGTCCTGCCAAGACTGGAAATCTCTTTGTCTCAAATACGGCATAACGCGCAAGTGTTGTCCAAGCTGTATGGAAAGCGAGGCATCTCTATCATGGGGGTTTCTAAAGGCGTATTGGGGGAGCCGTCTATCATCAATGCCATGATTCAAGGGGGCATCCACTCTATAGCTGACTCTCGAATTGAAACCATCGAAATGATGAAGAATGCAGGGCTATCCGCTCAGTTTGTGCTGCTTCGCACCGCCCTCAGTCAGGCTGAATCGGTGGTTCAATATGCAGATATCAGCCTCAATACCGAGATGGCAACACTGAAGCGTTTGTCGTATTACGCGCGTGCGCACAATACCATTCACCAAGTTATTGTGATGGTAGAAATGGGTGATCTACGGGAGGGAGTGCTCCCCGGTGATCTCTTTCGCTTTATCCGCCAAGCCCGGTTACTGTCTCATATCAATATTGTAGGTCTAGGCTGCAATTTGGCCTGTTATGGCGGCGTTAAGCCAGATCACAAAAATATGCATGAACTCTCGAATTTAGTCGCTGCAATTGAGCAAGAATTCCAGTTCAAACTTGAGATTGTCTCTGGCGGCAATTCTGCCAACTATGAGTGGTTTCACCACGCTGAAGATATCGGCAGAGTTAATAACCTTCGCCTAGGAGAATCTATTTTGCTCGGGCGTGAGGCGCTGAATCGAACTGCCATTCCTGGCTTGTATACCCAAGCGTTTCAGCTGGTTGCCGAAGTGATTGAAGCCAAGCAAAAACCCTCTCTTCCATCAGGAGATATTGGGCAAGATGCATTTGGCAATGTCCCTCGGTTTCGGGATCGAGGCGTAGGGCAGCGATCGCTCGTTGCATTAGGTCGCCAAGATGTGCTGACATCGGGTCTGCGTTCAGCGGATGCGCTAGAAATCTTGGGTTCTAGCAGTGACCACATCATTCTGGATAGCAACTCCCATCCGCTTAGGGTCGGAGACGAAGTAAATTTCACGCTAAATTATGGGGCTTTGCTTGCTGCGATGACCTCACCCTTTATTAAAAAGCAGTTTGTTGCAAACGCTGGCTACATGGCCGCATAGACAGCGCACGCAATGCATCCTATCGGGTTTAACGTGCAGTCTTAACGTGCAGTCTAGGTTAGCCTGAGTTCGGGATAAGCTCAAACCTTCCATGTGTCGTGCGCATTGCGTACAGCACATGGCTAGTGCAGCGTCAGCGCTAAGAATTAGGGTGACGTTCCCCGAAAGTCTTTCTCGGCATGCCTCCCAAAAGGTGGCAACCCTAAAATTAAGACTTGACGCTGCACTAGGACGCTGCTGTCAGAGCCTCCGATCGCGCCCGAAACCCCGCATCATTTAGCGCCGTTACCACCGACTGATAATCCTGCACGCGGAACTGAACCCCAAGCCGCACCATCTCACGTCGCTGCGGATTGCTGATGATGGCCACCACGGGCACCTTACACTTATCTTCGTCACCCCGATGCTTGAGCAGCACCGTCCGTAGCTGGTGCTGATAGGTAATATCGCTTGCGATCTGCGGCTCTAGTTCCACCATCACCAATTGCACATCATCAATCGGCTCTGCATCTTCTAAAATGAGTTGCGTCCGCTCGTCCCGACGATCAACCTTGCCCCACACCATTAGCCGCGCATCCTGAATGATCAGATGCTCAACGCGCGCAAAGGTGCGCGGAAACACCACGGCTTCGGTTTGTCCGGTTAGATCTTCGATAGTGAGAATTGCCATGCGATCGCCCTTCTTGGTCGTCACGGGCTTCACCCCTGCCAGCATGACCACTGCACTCAGCGTCATGTTTTCATGCTGGTCGGCCAAGTCGGCCAAGTTGATAGGGGCCAGCACCCGCGCCGCTTCCCGCACCGACTTGAGGGGATGATCCGACACATAAAAGCCCAAGAGTTCCTTTTCTAGCTTCAACTTTTCCTGCTTGGGGAAGTCTTCCACCGTCGCAGCTTTGGGTGCTTCCTCAAACCCACCCAGGTCGCTCCCTCCGGCTTCGGCAAACATGTCAAACAAATTGCCCTGACCAATCGCCCGATCCTTTGCTCGCGACTGCGCCCAGTCCAGCACAAGCGCTAGGTCTTCGATCAATTGCCGCCGATTCAGATCAAAGCAGTCCATCGCACCGCACTGAATGAGCGCCTCCATCGCCCGCCGATTCACCGCACGCGGATCAACACGGCTGCACAGGTCGCCCAGCGACTTAAAGGAGCCATCCTCCTCTCGCGCCTGCAAAATATTCTCGATCGCCCCCATGCCCACATTGCGAACCGCCGACAGACCAAACAAAATGCTGTGGGCCAGCGGCGTAAAGTCAACCTCTGAGCGATTGATATCGGGGGGCTCTACCTCAATGCCCATCGTCAGGCAGGTGCTCAGATACTTCTGCACCTTCTCTTGTTCACCGCTGTTGGCGGTCAGCAGCGCCGCCATATACTCCACCGGATAGTTGGCCTTGAGGTATGCCGTCTGAAACGTGACATAGCCATAGGCGGTAGAGTGCGACTTGTTAAAGCAATACTCCGCAAACTTTACCATTTGGGTAAACAGATCGGTTGCCACCTGCGTAGACACCCCATTTTTCTCAGCCCCTTCGGTAAAGATGCTTTGGTGCTTCTCCATTTCGGCAATTTTCTTTTTTCCCATGGCGCGCCGCAACAAGTCGGCCTGACCCAGAGAATAGCCGCCCATATCCTGCGCGATTTTCATAATCTGTTCTTGGTAGACCATGATGCCGTAGGTTTCGTTGAGGATGGTAGTGAGCAACTCGTGCTCGTATTTGATTTCCTCGCGCCCATGCTTGCGGTTGATGAATTTGGGAATCAGCTTTGCATCCAACGGGCCGGGTCGATACAGCGCCAGCACTGACGAAATATCTTCCAATCCCGATGGCTTTAGGTCGCGCACAATCTGCCGCATCCCTGACGACTCTAGCTGGAAGATGCCTTCTAACTCACCTCGCGCCAGCAGTTGATAAGTGGCTGGGTCATCCAACGGCAGCGTATCTAGATCAATCTGCACGCCGTGGGTTTTGGCGACCAAATCCACCGTTTTCTGGATCATGGTGAGGTTCTTCAGCCCCAAAAAATCCATCTTCAGCAGCCCCAGCAGCTCAATATCCTCCATAGGATATTGGGTCGTGACGCCACCCTCTTTGCTGCGCTCTAGGGGCACCACCTCATCTAGCGGGTCTGCCGAAATCACGACGCCCGCCGCATGCACCCCGGTGGATTTGTTGGTGCCTTCGATGCGCATGGCCATGTCAAGCCAGCGGCGATAGGTGACAGGCGGCTCGGTGTTGGGAATGGGCGCATCGCTTTCGTATTTGTCGCGAAACTCCGACGCAGGCGATTCGTCTGAAATCATCACTTTGAGCTTGGTCGGCTTGCCCCGCACCACCGGGATCAGCTTCGCCATCTTGTCGGATTCGCCATAGGGGATATCCAGCACGCGGGCCACATCTTTTAGCACCGCTTTGGAGGTCATGCGGTTGTAGGTAATGATCTGGGCCACGCGATCGGTGCCATATTTCTCGGTTACATAGTCAATCACCTCGCCCCGCCGCTCAATGCAGAAGTCTGTATCGATATCGGGCATAGACTTGCGCTCGGGGTTGAGGAAGCGCTCAAACAGCAGGCCATGATGCACCGGGTCGATGTTGGTGATGCCGAGGGCATAGGCCACGAGCGAGCCTGCCGCCGAGCCCCGCCCGGGGCCTACGGGAATGCCACGATCGCGCGCGAATTTAATGTAATCCCACACCACTAGAAAGTAGCCGTCGAAGCCCATGCGGTGCATCATTTGCAGCTCATAGTCGAGGCGATCGCGATAGGTGTCATCAATGGCGTCAAAGGACGACACGCCCAAGCGCTGCATCAATCCCTCGCGGGTGGTGTGCTCTAGATAGTCTGAGGCGGTGTAACCCTCGGGCACGGGGTAGTTGGGAATGCGCGGCTCGCCCAGCACTGTGTAAGGCTCAATTTTGGTGGCGACCTCGAGGGTGGTGGCGATCGCCTCTTCAATCACATCCTCCGTCAGGTGATCGCGGAACAGTCGCCGCATCTCGTCTACCGACTTCAGGTATTCTGTGCCGCTATAGCGCAGGCGCTTGTCTTCGCTAATGAGCTTCCCGGTTTGGATGCACAACAGGGCGTCATGCGCCTCTACGTCATTGCAAGAAATGTAGTGGGAATCATTGGTGCAGAGCAGCTGAATATCGAGTTCGCGGGCAATCCGCACGATTTCTACATTCACAATGCGGTCTTCGAGCGAGCCGTGGTCTTGCAGCTCTAAATAATAGTCATCACCAAACAGGTCTTTATACCACTGCGCCACTTTGCGCGCCACATCGGGCCGACTCTGCAGAATCGCCTGAGGCACCTCTCCACCCAAACACGCACTCGTGACAATCAGCCCTTCCCGATACTGCTCTAGCAGGTCTTTGCTAACGCAAGGGCGCGAAAAGATGCCTTTGCCCTGCACCCCCTGTAGGTGAGAGAGCGTAGTAAGTTTGACAAGATTGCGGTAGCCCTGATTATTTTTGGCTAGCACCACCTGATGGTATTTAGGGCGACGCTCTTGCTTTGTGATGTCGCCGTTGATCACATACATCTCGTTGCCAATGATGGGCTTAATAGCGTTGTCCCGCTTTTTGCACACCTTCAGCAGTTCGATTGCGCCATACATCACGCCGTGGTCGGTGAGGGCGATCGCCGGCATTCCCAACTCTATTGCCCGATCTACCAGTTGGTCTAACTGGCTCGCGCCATCGAGCAAGCTATAGTCGCTATGAATGTGCAAACCAACGAAAGACATAACTCAAACCAGGGTTAAGGCTGAGCATAAGCGTAACACCATCACTGGAATTTATTGCAGATTTCTTGCCGCAAAGACTCTAGATATAGAGGGCATACCCGAATGATGCAAAAGCGGCAATCCGGCCTATATTGCAATTAGATTCTAATTAAATAGTAGCGAAATAGTACTTGCGTATCAAGCAAAGTATGGGGATCAGGAGGGCGATCGCCCTCCTGATCCCGTATCCTAGTGATTAGGCCACCCCAAGCAGACCATCAATATGCTGGGGATCAGCCAAAAAAGTGAATTTCTGTATCAAGAAATACAGAAATATGTGGGAAACGCTATATTGGAATTGAACACGTTCGCAAGCACCGCTGAACCAACCATGTTTAAATCCAACAAATCCCGTCGAGACATCCTGAACGAAACCGCCACCGCTCACCAAGAGAGCCTCCGCATTAACCTGCAACGCCGCATGGAAGCTGCCAAGGCCCGAGGTGATCTGAACCTGCTTCGTAAACTGCAAGAAGAAGCAGACTACATCAAATAGCGTTTGGGTAGGTTAACCCACCTAAGCTCGCTCATAATTTTAACCAAAAGCCCTGAGATTGCGACTAAGCCAGTATCTCAGGGCTTTTGGTTTATCTACTCCCATTCCTCCCGGAGCAGCAATGGCGGTGAGGCTTCTAGCATCATTGGGGTGCCGATGGGGTGGCAAAACCAGAGGCGGTGAGCATGAAGCCAATAGCCACAATCGCCGGGCATCGGCAGCACACCGGGGGACTCTGGTGGGGACTCTGAACATGGCGCTGCCGCCTGAGATGCAGTGTCACGTGTCGCCGAATCGGCGGGCTGGCGCGGAATACCACCAGGGAGATAGAGTGGATCGCCCAACAGGGGATACCCTGCTGCGGCCAGGTGAATGCGGATTTGATGCGGACGACCCGTCAAAATAGTGACCTCTAGCAAGGTGCAGTCGGTGGTGCCGCCGGGTGCTATATCGTCCTTGCCCTTGCGCCACAGCACCCGCCCTTCGCTGTGGGCCGGTCGCCCGGTGGCGGTTGCCCCATAGACATAGCCCAAAGTGGGATGGGGCAGTTTGCCAATGGGTTGGGTGAGGGTAAAGGTGTCGGGCAACTGCCACGCCCCCACCAGGGCGCGGTAGGTTTTGCGCAGGGGAGCGGCGGCGGACTGCTCAGCAGGCGACGAGACGGGCTGAGCTGTATTGCGGCGGAATTGTTGGGTGAGGTAGGCGCGGGCAGCAGGCGATCGCCCCCATAGCGTCAGCCCCGATGTGCCCCGCCCTAGTCGATGCACTGGATACGGACGGTGGTCAGAATCCTCTGCGGGGTAGCGCTGCTGCACCTGCCACAGCAGCGTATGCTGCACAAACCCGCCCCCTGGCAGCATCGGCAAGCCCGCAGGTTTGGCGATCGCTATCACATCCCCATCGTCATACAGCACCTCAAAGGTAAGCGGCACAGGTGGCTCTTGCCAGGGCGGGCGACGGTAGGCTAGCCGCTGCCCCGGCTTCAGCAGCGTCTCTGGAGGGGCGATCGCCCCATCCACCCAAATCTGTCCTGACTCAATCCGTTGCTGCCAATCTGCCTGACTAGAGTGGCGGTAGCGTTGGGCGTAGTAATTCACCAGAGTTTGACCCACATCCCGTGGCAACACCTGGTCTTGATAAATCCATCCATCGTTCATCGGTTAATCCGTTGACAATTGTGGAGGCTAATTTGGCGTCTGGATGGAGCAATCCCAGCCATCACAAAGAGTACGGAAGATCAATTAAGCTAAGTAGTCGAACCTCTTTTCCTGGGCAAACTTTCATGAATTTGAGAGCTCTCTTGAAGCGATGACATGAATCGATGACAAAGTTTACCTATCCCAAGGCAAGGGATCAAATACGTGATTCAACATCCGCTATGCCATCAAGCAAGCATAGCCTAGAGCCGTTTCACTCAGTGCTGCCTAATTCGGGTTGAACGGGTGGACACTGCATGTCGCTCTATACACGTGGCTTAATTCAGAGGCTTAGTAGCGACCCACAATCTATAACCAAAGATTTAGAGCAGATAGGTGTCACCAAAGAAATGGCTTGATCCCTTGGCAGCAATGGGGGCAACACACTTTAGGCTACATCACTCAGCAAGAGCTCTCTAAACCGTGAGTTCCTCAACTGTCTAAACCCGTTCTGCCCGCGTCGCGAGCGGGGTTAGGCAGTTGCAGTTCTACAGCGCGGAGCTGTAACAACGCTATCGAACTTACGCCTTTAGAAATTTTGCGCTACCTAGTTTGCACGAATGGCGTGATAGAATGTAAAGGTTTTTTAAGCGCTCTCATTCTTGCGGCCCTGATTCCGCCCTAGAGCGATCGCCCGCAGTTTTCCACGTTTGTACAAAGCAAGATCCCTGCTTGGTGCGCCGGTCAACTGAAGCAGGGTTTTTTTGTGCGCGTTTTATTGCTCTCTGTGTGATTCATCTCGATGGAGTTCCCATCCTATACATGACTGCTACTTCCGATTCGTTTTCTACGGCATCATTGGGGTCATCTCCCTCAGTTCTACCGCGATCGCCCATCGCTCAGCTTGAACTGAAAGATATTCTGACGACGATTCCTAAGTCTTGCTTTGCCAAAAATCGCCGCAAAGCTTGGACTCAAGTGTTCCTGAGCATCGGAGCAGTCGCCGCTGGGTATGGGGCGATCGCCCTAGCGCCTTGGTTTTTGCTGCCCATCGCTTGGCTCTTTACGGGCACCGCGCTGACCGGTTGGTTTGTGATCGGTCATGACTGCGGGCATCGTTCGTTTGCACAGCGCCGCTGGGTCAATGACCTGGTGGGGCATGTGATGATGCTTCCGCTGATTTATCCCTTTCATTGCTGGCGCATGCTGCATGACTTTCACCATCGCCATACCAATAAATTGGGAGTTGATAACGCCTGGGATCCTTGGACTACGGATAGCTACGTCCAATGCCACCCGTTCGTGCGGGGCTTTTATCGGCTAATGCGGGGCTGGTTCTGGTGGATTGGCTCTGTCGCCCACTGGGCCCTCATGCACTTTAACTGGATGCAGTTTGAGGGGCGCGATCGCGCCAAAGCTCGGCTTTCTATCCTAACGGTGGTCGCCTTTGCGGCGGTGTTCTTCCCAGCGCTGATTGCTACCACCGGGCTGTGGGGATTAGTAAAATTCTGGCTGATGCCGTGGCTGTTCTACCATTTTTGGATGAGCACCTTTACCGTGGTTCACCACACCCTCCCAGAAATTCAGTTTCGCCCAGCAGAAGACTGGAGCGCGGCTGAGGCACAGCTTGCCGGAACCGTCCACTGCGACTATCCCAAGTGGGTCGAGGTGCTATGTCACGATATCAACGTGCATATTCCGCATCATCTGTCCGTGGCGATTCCCTCGTATAACCTGCGGAGCGCTCACGCCTATCTGTTGCAAAATTGGCAGGCGCATATGATCACGCGACGGTTCGATTGGTCGCTGATGCAGCAAATTAGCGAGCGCTGCCATCTCTACCATCCTGACAAGGCATATCAGAGCTTTCGGGACGCTAGAGTGAAGTAGCGCTGTGAGCTGCGTCAGCGCTAGCGGTGTTAGCGCCGACGCGGCCAATTCGGGCGATCGCTCTCTTTACCGATTTCACTGCTGTGTCTTACTACACCCTGCACCCCGATGCCTTCTCGCCCTCTTACCTGCGCAAGCTTCAGGCGCGGGTTTTGGCCTGCCCCTACTTTGCGGTTAATAACCTAAATCGCGATTTTGTGGGCACGAAGGGGTTCTCGTTGGTGTTTCGGCGATCGCACCTCAGCCAGGTAGACGCGCAGTTTCCGTGGTTCATGCGTTATTTAGAGACAGCCCTGCGTCCCGACTGCAACGCCTTCTACCTCAATCCGCTGGGGTTAACCACGGGGTCGCGGGTTGATCCTCACATTGACCGCTCCCTGCGCTCCTATTGCAAAACAGTGGAGCCTCCGGCCTGGGTCAGCGTGCTGTATGTGGTGGTGCCCGACAATTTGCAGGGGGGCGAACTGCTGTTGCAGCGGCAGAAAAAGTCGGTGGCGCAAATTCGCCCCCAGCGGAATACACTGCTGTGGTTTCAGGGGGATCTCACCCATTCGGTGACGGCGGTGACGGCTGGGGGCGATCGCCTCAGCCTCGTGTGTGAGCAATACAACCTAGATGCCGCACAGCTTGAAGAGATTCCTGAATACACGCTAGAAACCCGCGCCACCGAGGCCGATCTGGCACGGCGTGCCCCACCGCGAGGCAAACGACGACGGGCATCCACCCCGGTCGCGACAGCGTTAGACTAGGGCTGCCAGGTTTTACGCCCATGCGCTAGATGCTATGACTATTTTTACGCTGCGATCGATCCGAAAAGATTTTGGCATCAAGCCGATTTTGCAAGATGCCAACTTCACCCTCGAAGCAGGCGACAAGGTGGGGCTAATCGGCACCAACGGCTCCGGCAAATCCACCTTGCTAAAGATGATCGCCGGGTTGGAATCGATCGATGGCGGTGAGATGCAGGTCAACACCGCCACCAAGATTGTGTATCTGCCGCAAGACCCAGATATTGAGGGCGATCGCACCGTGCTTGAGCAGGTGTTTGCCGATGCGGGCGAACAAATGGCGCTGGTGCGAGAATACGAAGATATTTCGACTTATCTAGCGCACGGCCAGGGCGACACAGATCAGCTCATGGCGCGGCTGTCGAGCGTCTCGCAACAGATGGATGCCCTCAACGCCTGGGAGCTAGAAACCAATGCCAAGGTCATCCTCAGCCAGTTGGGCATTACCGACTTTGACGCCCGTATGGGAGATCTGTCAGGCGGATACCGCAAGCGCATTGCGATCGCCACCGCCCTGCTGGCCGACCCCGATGTGCTGCTGATGGATGAGCCCACCAACCATCTGGATGCTCTGTCAGTGGAATGGCTGCAAACCTATCTCAACCGATTTCGGGGAGCGCTGCTGCTGATCACCCACGATCGCTATTTTCTCGATCGCGTGACCAATCGCATTTTGGAAATTGATCGCGGCGATCTTTACACCTATGCGGGCAACTACTCCTACTATTTGGAGAAAAAAGCCGAAGCCGAAGACAGCGCCGTTAGCACTCAGCGTAAACATGCCGGGGTGCTGCGCCGCGAACTGGAATGGCTAAAGCGGGGGGCCAAAGCTCGCAGCACCAAACAAAAAGCCCGCATCGATCGCGTCCATGCCATGCAGGCTCAGGAGTTTAAGCAAACTCAGGGCGCGGTCGAGATTTCTACCGTGGGGCGGCGCATTGGCAAAAAGGTGATCGAACTCACAGCGATCACCAAGGCCTATGGCGATCGCACCCTAATCCACAACTTCACCTACACCTTCAACCCGGATGATCGCATCGGCATCATTGGCAGCAACGGCTCTGGCAAATCCACACTGATGAATATGATCACGGGCAAAGTTGAGCCAGACTCCGGCACCGTAGACATCGGCACCACCATCCACATCGGCTACTTCGATCAATATTCCGATGACGTGTCGATGAATGACAACCTGCGGGTGATCGACTATCTCAAAACCGTGGCAGAGCTGGTGAAAACCAACGACGGCAGTATCATTACCGCCTCCCAAATGCTGGAGCGCTTCTTGTTCCCGCCGGATCAACAGTATGCGCCGATTCATAAACTCTCGGGGGGCGAAAAGCGGCGGCTGTTTCTGCTGCGCGTGCTGATGCAGGCCCCCAACGTGCTGATCTTAGACGAGCCGACCAACGACTTGGATGTGCAAACCCTGGGCGTGCTAGAAGATTATCTAGAAGACTTCAACGGCTGCGTCATTGTCGTGTCTCACGATCGCTACTTCTTGGATCGCACCGTAGATATGGTCTTCGCCTTTGAAGACGGCGGCACCCTGCGGCAATATCCCGGCAACTATTCGCTCTATCTGGATTACAAAAAAGCGGAAGCAGACCAAGCCAGTTTAGACGCTAAAACTGAGGCCTCCACCAGTTCAAAACCAAAACAGCCCGCGCCTACGGCAACCAGCGCTAGTCCTACCGGAGCAGATGCAAAGCGACCTGCCGCTCCACCCCCCCCATCTGCCGGTAGCCGTAAGCTCTCTTACAAAGAGAAACGTGAATATGAGCAGCTAGAACACCAAATTCCCACCCTAGAAGCAGAGCGTGAAACCCTCGAGCAAACGCTCTATCAGAATCCGCCCGATGACTTTGAAGCACTGCAACAGATGACAGAACGACTCGCAGCCATTACCCACCAAATTGATGCATCCACAGAACGCTGGATGGAATTGGCTGAACGACTGGAGTAACCCAGCGCCAAATCGCGGGGAGCCGGGGTTGAAGGAACGCCAAGAGAACCGGAATAGCAGCCCATTCGGATAAGCGCACCAATCGAAACAGAGACCCCTATGCCCCGTAAAACGCTATATCTCGCTAGCGCCTATGGATTTTCGCAACAGCAAAAAACGCTGCTGCTGCCCCCGTTTATCCAAGCCCTAGAGCAGCTCGGGGCAGAGGTCTGGGAGCCATTTGCTCGCAATAATCAGGTCGATTTTTCGCAGCCGGGATGGGCCTATCAGGTAGCGCAGGCCGATCTCAAGGATGTGAAAAATTGCGATGGAATTTTTGCGATCGTTAACGGCACGCCGCCCGATGAAGGGGTGATGGTGGAACTCGGTGTGGCGATCGCCCTCCAAAAAGCAATCTTCCTCTTTCGGGACGACTTTCGCCTGTGCAGCGACAGCGAAGACTATCCGCTCAACCTGATGGTGTTTGCCGGACTGCCAGAGACCACTTGGCGCAAGTTTGTTTACGCGTCTATTGAAGACCTGAGCGACCCCACTAAAGCACTGCATCGCTGGCTGACAGCGTAAGCCTGATTGGCTAGGCCTTGACCAGGCATGGGCATTTGCACTGCGACGGTTGCCACGCTACTTTTCAGTCATCGTCCAGACGCCTTCTTCCCACACCTCATCACTGGGGGGATGGCTGAGCCAGTAGTTGATGCGTTGCAGGTGCAATTCACTGGGCTTGTCGCGGTTGTCGAGGTCTTCCAAAATAGTGCCAAATTTCGTGAGGGCGCTCGTGAACTGACGCTTGAGATAGAATTCGCGTCCGGCATGATACAGCTCAATTTTGCGCTTTTGGGCATCCGTGAGCGGTTCTGATTGCAAGCCCACCAATTCGTAGATGCTGACGGGTTTGGTTTTGCCTTTCACGCGAATGCGATCGAGTTCGCGTACCCACACGCGATCGCGGCACGGCGCATAGGTCATCTCACTCACGATGATGTCGGTGCCATACTGTTTGCTAGCACTCTCTAAGCGGGCGCTGAGGTTAACGCCATCACCAATGGCGGTGAATTCCATGCGCTTGCTAGACCCAATGTTGCCGCTAATCACCATATCGGAATTGATGCCAATGCCAATGCGAATGGGGGCTAGGTGCCGCTCGACCCGCTCAGCATTGAAGTGCAGCAGGCGATGGCGCATTTCTACCGCAGTTTGCACCGCCATCCACGGATGGTCGGCCAGCGGCAGCGGCGAGCCATAGACTGCCATGATCGCGTCGCCGATATACTTATCCAGCGTGCCCTTGTGGCTAAAGACGGCCTCCACCATCGACTCGAAGTAGTGGTTGAGCATTTCCACCACTTCTTCGGCAGCCATGCTTTCGGTCAGGGTGGTGTAGCTGCGGATGTCAGAGAACAGGACGGAGACCTCTTTGCGATCGCCCCCCATTTTGGCCGCATCGGGATTTTCGAATAGCTGTCGAGCCACGTCTTCGCTCATATAGCGTGACATGGTTAGCTTCAGCCGTTTCTCATCGCTGATATCTTCCATCACCACCAGCACCCCAGACACCTCCGTGGCATCGCTGGCGTTTGCAATGGTGCTGATAGAGAGGTTAATGCTGTGCTGCTCTTTCCCTTCTACTTCCTGCAGCGTGAGATCGGGGTAGTATTGCTGGCTGCATTTTTCATCTGTGGGGTGCAGCGCCATGGTGATCCAGCGCGGAAACTCACCTTTCTCAAGGGTGATCAGGTCTTGAATCAGCGTGCCCTCTAGGCTGGCATTGACATCAAACCCCAGCAGTTTCCGAGCGCTTTCGTTTGCGGCAATGATAATGCCGTGCTTGTTAGTGGAGATGACGCCATTGGTGAGCGATCGCAAAATATCTCGTTGCAGTTGCTCTTGCTGCTTCACCGTGGCAAACAGCTTGGCATTTTGCAGCGCCACACCCGCCTGGATGTTGAACGCTTTCATAAACTCTTGGTCGTTACGATTAAAGCTGGCCCGCCACATGTCGGGCGCTTCAGGATAGTTGGCGGGATCGTAGGGGGGATAGTCGCCTTGCTTTTTCTTGTTGATTAGCTGGGTGACGGCAATCAGCTCACCATCAGCATTAAACACAGGCATACAGAGGATGCTGCAACTGCGGTAGCCCGTTTTCTTGTCGGTTTCTTTTGCGGTGTCAGAGTTGGGATGGTTGTAGAGATCAAAGGGAATCAAGAGCGGTTCGCCGCTGGTTGCCACTTGGCCGGCAAAGCCTGCATCCATGGGAATGCGGATTTCTTGCAGCACGTTATTGATGGGGATCTTCGTCCATAGCTGGTGGCGATCGCGATCCAACAACCACAGCGTACTGCGATCGGCCTGCATCAGCTCCTGCGCTTCTTCCATTACCCGCGCTAGGGTTTCTTCTAAGTCCAAACTACTCTGGCTTAGGGCTTTGGTGGCCTTCATCAGCGCTGATGCGGCCCGCTGCTGCTGGGTAGCCTTATAAAATGAGCGAGATGATTCTAGGATGAGCCGAATAGAGGGCGCAAAATCCTCAAACACCTGCTCGTCTTCGCAGGTAAAGCCCGCCAGGTCAATCTTTTCATCCAGCGGCAGCGTGCGATCGCACGCCGGTTTTAATTTATTAATTAACTGAACCACTGCCACGAGATCCCCCTCAGGCTTCAACAGCGGCAGCGCCAGCATTGTGTACGTGCGGTAATGGTTCTTTTTATCAAACTCTTGCGCCGCCGCCGAGCGAGGATCAGTGTAGAAATCGTGGGGAATATTCACCACCTGCTTTTGGGTGGCGACTTCTCCCGCAATACCGACATGGATGGGAAACCGCAGCTCTAGGTTGTTGCCCTGCTCATCTTTGGCCACGATTGACCACAGTTCGTCTTTGTCGTCATCAAGCAAAAAAATCGTGGTGCGATCGGCGTTCAGCAGTTCCCCTGTTTTTAGGGTGATAGACCGCAGCATCTCGTTGAGGATGGCGTCAAACCCTTGGGAATCGAGCACACTGTCGAGCATTGACAGGGTTTGATTCACCACCTGAAGCTTTTGCTCAACATCCGTCACCACTTGCTTAAAGGTGTCTTGGGTGAGCGGTGCTAAAAATGTGGAAAACGACCCCTGTGTGGTGGCAAGGGCGCTAGTAGCGTTGGGTTGCGGTTGGGGGGCATGCACGGGGCCAGCAAACAATGCGTCAGAACGATCTGAAAACAGGATATCAACATTCGCTCTAGAGGATGGATCGGAGGGGTCGCCGTCTGCCGCATCCACCACAAGCTCTGCCGCAACGGCTACCGCGTCTATGTCTATGGCATCGGGGTGGGATAGGGCTGGATGGGCCGTGCGACTGGGATGCGGCGATGGGGTAGCAGTCATGGGTGGATGCACACTCGTAGAAAAGGACTAGAGCGGAAATTGCACAGCGCAGGCAAACAGGTCAATAGTCCTCAGAGACAGCAGTAGATTTTCGCCCATTCAGAACAGCATTCGTCTGGTCTGGGGACTGCCCAATAGCCGAGCCATCAATCACGATTCAGGATTCATTGAAACCGCCGCACTGGCGGATGCATCCACTAAGACTCTAGCCATCTCAGGGGAATCCGACAAGGCAAACTGGATACTAATGCAACGTCAGTTCGGGTTAAGGGGGTTGTGGGGCACCGCGCGACGCGCGGTGCCCCACAACCCTCAATGTGCCGTGCGCACCGCGCACGGCACATTGAGGGTTTGAGCTTATCCCGAACTCAGGTTAATGCATACTAATGGATACTATTCAACCGAGTGGATGAGTCTCATCTGGCGATGTTGAATCAAACTCCACCACGACCAAGCCCATTGCAGCTGCTATTCGGTCTCTTGCACCCAGACGGCTGGCTATCCCAAGCGCAGCGAAACCAGAAGACTGTCCCAGAATACCCAGGAACACTGGGGAAGAAACAGAGCTAACGCAGCACCAAACCGTATCTCGGGACTTCGCCTAGGCGGCTCGGGGGAGCGATCGCCCAGCCATCACCCGGCCATAAAACTGTTGGAGTTGCTGTGTTGCAGCCGCCCAGCCCCAGCGTTCGGCTTCGGCGCGGGCGTTCTGTCGTAGGGTGTTGCGCTCTGCTGTTTCGTGAAGCAGGCGCTGAGTCGCGGCGATCGCCCCGTTCTCATCCTGAGGATTAAACAAATAGCCATTCACCCCATCGGTCACAATGTCGGGGATGCCACCCGCATTGGCTGCAATCACCGGACAACCGGCTGCCATCGCCTCTAGCAACACCAGCCCCAACGTCTCCGTTCGGGACGGAAATACAAAAGCATCGGCTGACGCAAAGGCTGCACCCAGCGTTTGACCCGTCATATAGCCTGCAAAAAAGGTCGGCGTGCCTTCAAATATCTTTTCTAAATCAGCGCGATAGGGGCCATCCCCCACTAGCGCCAGCCGCGCATTGGGAATTGCCGCCAACACTGGCTTGATGCGGTCAATTTCTTTCTCCGCTGACAGTCGCCCCACATACAGCAGCAGCGGCGAGTCGGGACTGCCCTGCGTCAGGTGCGATCGCATGTCTCCACTTGCCAAGCTAGGGTCAAATAATTCTACATCGACCCCTTTCTGCCACACATCCACCCGCTCAATGCCGTGGCTCTCTAGCGCATCCTGCATCGCGGTCGAGGTCACGAGGTTAATCTCGGCCTGGTTATGCATTAACTTCAGCAGCTCCCACAGCACCCCCTCCAGCATCCCCAGCCCATAATGCTCTAGGTACTTGGGCAGATGCGTGTGATACGACGCCACTAGGGGAATCCCTAAGGACTTGGCATAATACAACCCCCCCAACCCCAACACCGCTGGGTTAACGATGTGGATTAAGTCCGGCTGAAATAGCTCCAGCTCTTTACGAATTGACGGTCGCGGCAGCGCTAGCTTCAGTTCAGGATAGAGCGGCAATGGAAACCCAGGCACGCCGTTAATCCGCGCGCCCTTATACTCACTCAGGCCCCCTTCAGGGGAAAACACCAACACTTGGTCACCCAGTCGCTGCAAGTGATCCACGGTGTGGCTCAGGCGCGTTACGATGCCGTCCACTTTAGGCAGAAAGGTTTCCGTAAATAGAGCGATGCGCATACCGTGAGTTGGGGATTGGGGATTGAGGGTTAGACGCTGGGAATTGAGGAGGAGTCCTTAGGGGTTGGCGGTTAAAGAGTACACATCACCCATCCGCTAACCCCTAAGCCTTGACCCCTAACCACGCCACTTCACTTTGGGCAGAATCTCCGTCTCATCTACGCGGTGCTTATACTTAATGGCCACGTTGAGCAGCGAGTCGAGGAGGGAATCAGATAGGTAATGCGGCTCTAGGCCCAAGCTAATCAGGCTGGTATTCTTAGCATTAAAGTAGTGCTCTTCTAGCTCTACCCGAGGATTTTCTAGGTGATCAACCTGAACCTTCATCCCTAGCGCTTCCCCGGCCTTTTGCACCATGGTTGCAAGATCGCTCACGCTAAACAGTTCGGTGAACTGGTTAAACACGCGGAATTCACCCGCTTTGGCAGGATTTTCGCAGGCAATTTCAATGCAGCGCACGGTATCACGAATATCGAGCAAGCCCCGGGTTTGCCCACCTTTGCCATAGACCGTCAGGGGATGCCCAATGGCCGCTTGAATGCAGAATCGGTTAAGCGCGGTGCCAAACACGCCGTCATAATCTAGGCGGTTGATCAGCAGCTCATCCATGCCGGTTTCTTCGGTCAGCACGCCATAGACAATGCCCTGGTTGAGGTCGGTCGCGCGCAAGCCCCAAATTTTGCATGCAAAGTGGATGTTGTGAGAGTCGTGAACCTTGCTGAGGTGATAGAAAGAGCCGGGCTGTTTGGGGTAAGGCAGTGTGTCTTTACGCCCGTTGTGCTCGATCGTAATGTAGCCTTCTTCAATATCAATGTTGGGGGTGCCATACTCGCCCATGGTGCCCAGTTTCACCAAGTGGCAATCGGGGAAGTGCTCATGCATGGCATAGAGCAGATTCAGGTTGCCGATGACGTTGTTGTGCTGCGTGAGCACGGCGTGCTCACGATCAATCATGGAGAAGGGGGCTGAACGCTGCTCGCCAAAATGCACCACGGCATCAGGCTGGAATTGGAGCATGGCGTTCTTTAAGAACGGGTAGTCGCAAATGTCGCCAACAAATAGATCAATAGACTTGCCAGTCAAGTCTTGCCAGCGCTGGAGCCGCTGCTGAATCGGTGCAATCGGAGTGAGGGTGCCGATACACAGTTGATTGTCCCAGTGTCGTCGCACTAGGCTATCCAGAATGGCAACGTCATGTCCCCGATTTGATAGGTAGAGCGCGGTTGCCCACCCGCAATATCCATCTCCGCCAATAACTAAGACTCTCATCTGCTTCAGCCATACTTAGCGTGTCTCCGCTAAACATACCAGAGTTTGCGTCTGGTTGGGATCACCCATTTAGAAAACAATGGCTCGGTCGGAAAAGTTGGGTTTGCAGACTCTCGGTGCGGTGCGGTGCGGTCGTTTGGGGGTGGCGTTGCCTCAAGCTTTACTGGCCGATCTCTCTGCAAATTTTTCTGAAGATATTAGGGGATCTGGGTGAACTTCAACAGGCTTCGCTTCCACTCTCTGCACCATGAGCTTGAAATCCGCCAAACCCCTTAATGCGCCTTGCTCATCAAGGGGTTTGGGGTTTTTCGGCACCGTGTAGTGCTGCAAAACCCCGCTTACTCGACCTGGACGCTCCATAGGTTTTCTATAGGTTTAAGGTGCAATATGATACATAATTTCAGAGTGTTATGAACTTGAGTGTGGCAGTGGCGATCGCCCTACCTGCCCAGGTTGAGGCATCTCAGCGGGTTGGAAGAAGAATTTTGGAAAAAGGGTTTTGGAAGAAGGACTTGGATATGAAGCTTGATTTGTTACGGTCTGGCGTGATGGCGGCGGCGATCGCCCCGATGATCTCTCTGGCGATCGCCCTACCCGCCCTAGCGGATATGGGCACCTTGGCGGCTAGCCCTGGCAGCCGCGTTAATGTGCGTGAAACGCCCTCGACGAGTGCCCGCATTCGGCACTATGGCATCGGGGGCGATCGCGTCGAAATCTTGGCGTCTACCAACGCGCCCGACGGCTATACCTGGTACTCCGTGCGGTTCCCCAACTCCGGTGCGCGCGGCTGGGTGCGAGGCGACCTGATTCGGGTAGACGGAGCCTCAGCGCCTCCCTCCGATTCGTTTGCACCTCAGCGCATTTCCTTTGCACCGGGTGCGGCATCGGCCAATGTGGGCGGGCAGGTGCAGGGCTACCAAGTGCGCGATTACCTGCTGAACGCTAGGGCTGGGCAAACCATGTTTACCCAAGTGATTGGAACGAGTTCTTTTCTTCAGGTCGTGGTGTCTGCGCCAAATGGCAGCACTCTGTATACTGGCGGTGGAAACTGGTCAGGTGCGCTGCCTAGCTCTGGCGACTATCGCGTGCGGGTGCAGATTGTGCCAGAGGAACGCGACAATGCCAGCGCAGAATATAGCTTGACCATCGGCATTCGGTAGATCGAGTCACGGCTTCATCAAGCCTGACCAATAAAAAGCAGCCCACGCTGAGCGTGGGCTGCTTTTTATTGCGCTGCTTTCGCGGGTAAGATTCCCAGAGCTGTTCTTTTGGTTCTTTGCACTTTGCATTTTGCACGTTGCACGTTGCACCGTCCTGCCCCCCGCATTGAAGACTCACGCTACCCTAAGCTCAAAAGCCGCACATTAACCCGGTGAGTCAAGATGACTGAGGATGCGATCGCCCCAGAACGGGTCAAATTTTGGCATGAGCAGCGCTATGCCAACTTAGAGTTGCTGCATGCCCATTACGTCACCCATACGTTTAGCCGTCATGCCCACGATACATTTGCCGTGGGTGTGATTTTGCAGGGAGCCGAAGCCTTTAGCTACCGAGGAGCACAGCAGATCGCGCCTGCGGGGCATGTGGTGGTGATCAACCCTGGCGAAGCCCATACTGGCTCAGCGGCCACCCGTGCAGGGTGGACCTATCGGATGCTGTATCCCAGCAGAGACTTGTTGCAGCAGGCCGCTGCCGAGGTCGGGAGGAAACCCACGGCTGAGCCTTGGTTTACCGACGCGGTCATTCAGGACGATGCGCTCTGGCGATCGCTCCTATCGCTGCACCTAGCCTTAGAGCGCCCTCCCTCGCGGTTAGAACAAGACTCACGCCTAGTCTGGACCTTAGCCCAACTGGTTCGACGCCACGCGGCAGCCCATGCGCCAGCCCCCTTGCTCAAACCCGAAACTGCGGCCATTCAGCGCGTGCGGGACTATCTGCATGAGCATATGGCCGACAACCCCTCTTTAAAGACCTTAGCGGCGATCGCCCACCTCAGCCCCTACTACCTGCTGCGCCAGTTTCAGCGCCAGGTGGGGGCATCGCCCCATGAATATGTCAGGGGTCTGCGGCTCACTCGCGCCAAAGCCTTGCTGCTAAATGGATGGGCGATCGCCGATGTAGCCCATCACACTGGGTTTGCCGATCAGAGCCACTTCACGCGTCAGTTTAAGCGGGCCGTGGGCGTTACCCCTGGATGCTATCAACACGGTGCGCTATCGCTGCGCTGAGCGATCGCCCTGCGAACTCGGCAACGAGGGTCGCCGATCATACGGCATGGGAATGTATTGCACCGACGGACGCCCCGTAGCGGGCTGAGGATAAAGCTCCATTAGGGAATAGATTTCGAGCGGCAACCCTGCCACCACGGGCAAGCCGAGTTCAGTGGCTTCTTCCACCGTAACCGGATAGTCGTGGGTGACTCGACCCGTCGTCAGCGCGTCAAGAATTTTGTCGATGTTTTCTGGCAGCACCTTTTGCTTGGGGTTGTCATCTTCAAGCAGCGTGCGCACAAAGCGCTGCACTTGCCGCTGAGCCTTCTGCGCCAGATCTGCCATCACCACCGTTTGGTCGTCGATTTCAGCAATGGGCTTCTTCTCTAGGACTGAGAGAATGCTGGCGGCAGCCATATTGCCCAATTGAGGATCGACCGGCCCTAGCACCGCGTTTTCATCCATTACAATTTCATCCGCAGCCATTGCCAGCATCGTGCCACCGCTCATGGCGTAATGCGCAACAAATACCGTCACCTTGGCGCGATGCCGCACCAGCGCCCGAGCGATTTGCTCTGTGGCTAGCACCAGCCCACCCGGCGTATGCAAAATCAAGTCGATGGGCACGTCTGGCGGCGTCAGGCGGATGGCGCGCAGCACCTGCTCTGAGTCTTCAATATTGATGAACTTGGCGAGGGGAATGCCTAGAAAGCTGACCGATTCTTGACGGTGGATCAGCAAGATCACCCGACTGCCGCGCTTTTGCTCAAAGCTGCGAATAGAGCCCAACCGACGATTTTGCGTCACGAACTTAGAGATGGCGGGCTGCACTACAGAAAATACCAAAAAGACCAAAAACAAGTCGCTAAAGCCCATGCTGTCCGCCTTCCAATTTCAGATGAGGAATGTCAGATGAGGATACTATCCACCCGGTTACCATCCTTATTAGACCATAGGGGTCGAATAGCGCAATCTTGTTCAAGATGGATTGTTGGCCGTGTTCCTAAACTAACTTGACAGCCTGAACGCTAGTCACCACAGCCAAAGGGACGACAGAGCCATGGGGGATTTTTGCCGAGGAGCCGGGCGCGCAGTGGGCGTCGTGCTGGGCTTTTTGCCGATTGCGATGAGTTTGGGGGCGATCGCCGTTCAAGTTCAGCTATCGCCGTGGGCGACGGTGTTTATGTCAGCGTGGCTCTATGCTGGGGCGTCGCAGTTTGCCCTAGTCGAAGCAGCGCGGCAGCAGTTACCGTGGCTCAGCATCTTAATCACGGTGCTGATTATTAACCTGCGGCATGTTGCCATGAGCCTCTCCGCTCAAGCGATCTATGGTCGTTTCTCGACCTGGCAGCAGTGGGTGCTCGCCGCTGGGCTGGTTGACGAAACCTTTGCCCTAGAGATGACCGAGACCCCGCAGCCCTTTGCCTATTACTTGGGGATGCATGGAGCCTGCTGGAGCGCATGGATTGTCGGCACCGCTCTGGGATGTCAGGTGGGCATGCTGCTGCCCGAGCGCTGGCTCGCCTTTGCCCTGCCTGCCCTATTTCTGTGCCTGTGTGTGGAGACAGCTCGACTCCAGCGAGGTCGGGATATGGCGGCGATTGTGGCGATCGCCCTTACCCTAGTGCTGCTGCTGCGGCCATTGGGCTCAACCGGCATTCTCATGGCAATCATCGGCGTGGCGATCGCCGCCACCGCCTGGCTACCCACTAAATCCAGCACGTAGGCCCGCCCTTACTGAATCCTGCACGTCAAACTTGAGACCGATTCGCTCACGGCGCATTCGCTCACGGCGCATTGCGCAACAAATGCCACTGGTTCCGGCCTCTCGGCTCGGTACCCTCTCCTAGGGGCTGTGATCAATTAGCCTCTGATATCCCAGAAACCAACAGTCGCAGCCCCTAGCCTGGTTTTTGGGTCGGGCGTGGCAACGCTCATAGCATCAGGCGTTTGGTTGGAATTGAGGACACGCCCTAGGGGTCGAATCGAATGCTTACCTTTTCAAACATCCTCAT
Source organism: Kaiparowitsia implicata GSE-PSE-MK54-09C (assembly GCA_019359435.1). GTDB lineage: Bacteria > Cyanobacteriota > Cyanobacteriia > Elainellales > Elainellaceae > Kaiparowitsia > Kaiparowitsia implicata. Next base: position 160,251 of record JAHHHI010000059.1, on the reverse strand, counting down.
TAGTGCGCTCCAATCAACTCTGACAGATGTCTCTGAGAGGTAGGGCTGTCGCTAATGCGGGGGCTGCATTGTTCAGCTTGGGCTTGCCAGCTCAAGGGAGATTGTTAGACTGAGGCATCATACTGCCTGCACATTTACTTGCTGACTTTCCCCCATGGGCGATCGCAAACACACTCCCAAAGACGACATTTTAAATTTGCTGAAGCGGCAGGGGCCGCAGACGGCGACAGCCTTGGCAGAGGCGCTGGGCGTATCGCCAATGGCAATCCGGCAGCATTTGCAGCGGCTCAAGGCCGATGGCTGGGTGCGCTTTGAAGATGAACACCAGCGGATGGGGCGTCCGGCAAAGCGGTGGCACCTCACGTCGTCGTCTATGCAGCGCTTTCCCGATAGCCATGCCGACCTTACGCTAGAGTTGCTGCGTGGGGTAGAGGCGGTGTTTGGCAGTGAGGGGCTAGATCAGATTGTGGCGGAGCGTCAGCAGCGCCAAGTGCAATCGTATCAAACGCAGCTAGAACCGATTGAGGATTGGCGAGCGCGGATTTGGGCGATCGCCCAAATCCGCAGTCAAGAGGGCTATATGGCCGAGGTGATTACAGAATCACCCCAGGCGATGCTGTTGGTCGAAAACCACTGCCCCATTTGCACCGCAGCCCAAACCTGTCAGGGGCTCTGCAGTGCTGAGCTGGCCGTGTTTCGCACGGTGCTGGGCAACACGGTAACGGTGGAACGGGTGGAACATATTCTTCAGGGCGATCGCCGCTGCGCCTATCGAATTTGCTCAACGGCAGCATCCTAGGGCGATCGCCCAACCGGTTGAGGCCCGCACAACACGCCAGCCTGCACCCAACTCGCCAAGATTGCACAAAATTGCTAAAAGATTAGAGTCGCCAAAATCTTAGAGTCACCAAGACTTCAGCCGAATTGATTCCAGGATGCCGTACACTGACCTGTGACCTCGATCTACCGAGGATGCGCCGCATCCAGCCATTCCATAAGGCTAGAACGATTGGAGCATTCGGCTATGCCACCCCAGAGAGACACATCCCCAACCTTGACCCGGCGTCAGCGCGGGCCTGAACCCACGCCACCGAACTCATGTTGACCCGAGGTCGGGCAATAGTCCAGTTAGGTAGGCCCATCGGTGTGGTGCGACCCTTATGCTACAAGGGTCGCACCACACTCCATCCATCACCCCGCGCGCCAAGCGCTATGTATTGAAATGACCTCTAATCGGCTTCGATTTTTACGGCTGCTTCACCCCACGCCGGGTCGCAGTTTGTCTGTGCGAATGATGGCGGCAGGGTTTGCCATTACAGCCCTATTTGTGGTGCTGGCGCTGGCGGCACCGCTGCTGCAATCATGGGGCTGGCTGCAAGACCCCATGGTGTCGCTCACCAATCCGTTGCATGATCCACCGTCTGCGACGCATTGGTTTGGCACCAGCCGCCAAGGCTATGACGTCTTTTCGCGGACGGTTTTTGGGGCACGGGCAGCGCTGCGGGTGGTGGTTTTGGCGACGATTATGAGCGTGCTGGTAGGCGTGCCCTTGGGGATGGTGAGCGGCTACCTAGGCGGACGCCTCGACCGGATTTTGTTGTTTTTGATGGATGCGGTCTACACTCTGCCGGGGCTGCTGCTGTCAGTGACGCTGGCGTTTATTGTGGGACGCGGGGTGCTGAATGCGGCGATCGCCCTTAGCATCGCCTATGTGCCGCAGTATTATCGTGTTGTGCGCAACCATACAGTCAGCGTCAAGACAGAGCTGTTTATTGAAGCCGCGCGGGCAACAGGGGCCTCAACGTGGCGCGTGCTGTCACGCTATTTATTTGCCAATGTGATCCAGAGTGTGCCGGTGCTGTTTACGCTCAATGCGGCGGATGCAGCGCTGGTGCTGGGGAGCCTGGGCTTTTTGGGGTTAGGATTGCCGGATCAAACCCCAGAATGGGGGCTAGATTTGCGCCAGGCCTTGGATGCACTGCCAACGGGAATCTGGTGGACGGCGCTATTTCCGGGGCTCGCGTTAACCCTGCTGGTGGTAGGGCTGTCGCTGCTGGGAGAGGGGCTCAACGAAGTGATTAACCCGCTGCTGCGCCGCGAAAATTGGGATCAGTGAGAGAATTGGGATCGGCCATGCCTGCTGCGCCACCGCTCAAGCCGCTGATTCGCGCTGCGGTTTAAGCGGTGGCATCGACCGCAATAGGGCCGTCAGGACGGTTTGCATCTCAACTAGAGGCCGATTCAACCGATCAAACCGATTTAACGGACGCAGATTAGCGCCACACACCCGCCATACAGGAGGACTAACCAGGCATGGAAGAGCCCGCAACACCTCAGGTGATTGGGATTGACCTGGGCGGTACAGCCATTAAGCTGGGGCGATTTGATGCCGCAGGACAGTGTATCCAAGCCCTGACGGTGCCAACACCGCAGCCGCCGCAGCCTGCGGATGTGGTTGAGGCGCTGGTGACGGCGATCGCCCAGCTTGATCCCGAGGGTCGGGCGATCGCCCTGGGCATCGGCACCCCTGGCCCGACGGACGCCGACGGACGCATCGCCCGCGTAGCCATCAACCTGGGTTGGCAAGATGTGCCCCTAGCCGACTGGCTCGAAGCCCGCCTACAGATTCCTACCAAGCTCGCCAATGACGCCAATTGTGCTGGCCTTGGGGAAGCCTGGCTCGGGGCAGGGCAGCGCTTTCAAGATTTGATTTTGTTGACGCTGGGGACGGGCGTGGGCGGTGCCGTAATCTTGGACGGCACGCTGTTTGTAGGCCGCCACGGCACGGGGGCAGAGCTGGGGCTCATCTCTATTGACCGAGCGGGGGTGCCTTGCAACAGCGGCAACTGTGGATCGCTGGAGCAGCATGTGTCAGCGCAGGCGGTGCGCCGCATCACAGGCGAAGAACCTGCGACCCTGAGCGATCGCGCTCGGGCTGGAGATCAGGGGGCGATCGCCTTTTGGCATAATTATGGGCGAGACCTCGGCGCGGGGCTCGCGAACTTGATCTATATCTTTACCCCGGAAGCGATTGTGCTGGGGGGCGGGTTGAGCGCCAGCAGCGATCTATTCTCCCTTAGCATGTGGCAAGAAATTGAAGCGCGGGTGCTGCCGTCATCCCGAGAAGGGCTGCAAATTTTGACCGCAGACCTGGGCAACCGAGCGGGCATGGTAGGCGCTGCAAAGCTGGCCTGGCAGCAAGTGATGACCGCAGCATCCCAGCCCAGTCTTCAGCCAGATCCCCCGCTAGATCCCCCGTCAACGCTGGTCAGCCAGCTCCAGCCAGCCCCATCTGAGCCAGCCCTACCGGAGATGGAACTGGCCTATCGCCGCGCGGTGGAACTCGCAAAATTCAAGGCTGGGTTTCTGGCACGCACGTCACACGAGCTGCGATCGCCCCTCAACGGCATCATGGGAATGCACCAGTTGATTCTGTCAGACCTGTGCGACAGCCCCGACGAAGAGCGGGAGTTTATTCAGCAAGCGCAGCAGTCCTCGCGTAAACTGCTGACTCTGCTGGATGAATTAATTTATGTCTCTAAAGTAGACTGGGGCACCGTAGAGCTGCAAATCCAGCCGCTGCAACTGTCTGCCCTGCTGACCGAAGTGCATCATCTCACCTACCTGCAAGCGCAAAACCGCAGCATTCAGGTAGAGCTGGCCCCGGCAGATCCCGACCTCTATGTGATGGGCGATCCCCACGGGTTGCGGCAGGCGCTGCTGTATTTGGTCGATGCGGCGATCGCCGCCATGCCCGACGGCACCGTGCAGCTCATCCACCACGTCAATCCCCACCAGCGCAGCCTTGATCTGTGGCTGCTCGATAACCGCCCCGCCTCCGCCTGGCAGGATGCGGTTCAGGCCCTTCAGCCCGCAGCCCCCGTCACCAAAGCCGAACTCCGCGCATTTCAGCCTGCTGCTGCGCTGTCTGATAGCCTAACGCTGCTGTCTACTCAAACCTTGCTTGAGCATATGCAGGGCACCCTCGACCTCGCTTTTTCTCCTCACCAGCCCGATCGCCCCTGCCTCCACTGCACGCTGCTGCTGGCCCACGACTAGCGCGCTAGCGCAGAATCAGCACCCATTCTGGCTCTTGCCAGCGAGGGGACGATGTGGCCCCTACCACCAGTGGCCCCCAATAGCGTCGAGAGCCATCTTGAGCAAAGGCCACGACCACATCGCCGTTGCGCACCAGCAGGTCGCCACTGCTGGGCAGCGCTAGCTTTAGCCCCGTGGCGCTGCCCTCTTGAGGCGCAAAGTCCCAATGCACGGGTTCTTGATAGGCGATCGTTCCCTCAGCACTCTCCCCTGTGGCGGCTCGCTGCACCAGCAGCGCCACCCGCACCGGGTGATCGGTCTGGTTGCTGACGCGCAGGTTTGCGGTTGCCGCCACGCCAACGCCGGGCGTCGCTGTGGATAGCTCTAGCGGTGGCGGTAGCGCTGGGGTCGGCGGTGCATCCATCGGCAGTTTATCAGCCTCTAAGCTGGGATCTCTGGCTGCCCTACTAGCTGCCCTATTATCGGTAGGGGCGATCGCCTCAGGCGCAGCCGGAAAGGGATCAACTTCAACAGCCACTTCAAATCGGGTGAGCAGCCAAAATGCCGCTCCTGCCAGAATCAGGGCCCCTGCTGTGACCGGGTAGATGATGCGAGGGGAAAGCTTTTTCATGTCCATACAGATGACGCAATTCGCAGATGTTGTGGGGGGTGCGGGGGAACATAGGAGCGGAGGGAGTAAGCGTGGCCCATCGCTGTTTAGAGCAGAAGTAGGAGGGAGGTCTTTGGGTGCTAGAGATCTGGATCTAAATCTAGAAAATGAGAATATAGGGTGCGATCGCCCCACTGCAAGCTGGGCTTCAACTGCTGAACGTCAGCCGATGGGCTTCCACCTGTTGCTTTAGAACAGACCAGGACGCTTTGGCGGTTATCCTCTATCAGCAGCTAAATCGCAACAGGGTTCTCAAACCGACTGCGCGATCCATCATCCCAAAACGTAAAGCCAACCCTACGTAGAAAGACGAGCAAATTATAGTAGCCAGCGGACTGCAAAGGGCAGCCTGATCAATCTGAGCGAGCTTGATACGTGATTCGAGGCGTGATTAACCCAGCCTAAAGCAGACCGAAGTTCTAGCCTTTGTTGGGCGATCGCCCAGTGCTCAGATCCAATTGCGGGCACACATGTGGGCAAAAAATTCTCTAGCTTCTGATTTCTGCTGAGTCAGACTACCGCACGACCTACGGGTGCTCTGAGTGCAGATACAAGGAACGCGTTTGCAAGTTTAGAAGACAACCCCAGCCCCAATAATCAAGATCTTGTAAAGTTTGGGTATGGGCGGTCTATCCAAGCTGGGATCAGTGCGCCAACCAGAAATGCCCTGGGCTGTTTGCTGGGCTGCCCTAAGTTCACGCGAACTCTACGGCTGGCTTGACCAAGCGTATCCCCAAAATCGAGTGTGATCTGTAGCGTGGCAACAGCAGCAGCTCTGTTAATTAAAGGCTAAAACTCTCTTGCTATGGCAGAGCCCCATACCCGCTATGATAGCTTCATTTGCTCGGCCAGTTAGGGAATGTACCTCTGAACCTAGCCCCTGCCTGATGCCGCCACACCCTAAGTCAGACTTGCGATCAGGAACCCTACTCTTGGGCTGGCCAATTCCAGATCTGCCGGGCGATCGCCCCGTTACAGCAACCCCTAGCCGCCATGCAAAACACTCGTCTTACAACCCTAGTCGACACGTCCACCACCCGTCTGATTAACTGGCTGCAAAACCCGTGGCGGCGCATTTCAGTAGTAATTCTGAGTCTTCTGTTTGGCTTTTTTCTAGCCACGGCGATCGCCACCACCGCTGGGCAAAACGCCAGTTGGGATATTATTGCTGGGGTCATTCTGGCAATTATCACTGAGTTCATTAGCTGGGCGTATTACCGCCGTAGCCGCCGAGCCAGAGGCGAAGACCAAACTGGGCGATCGCTCATTATCGAAATGCTAAACGGCATTAAAATCGGCTTGATCTACGGCATGTATATTGAAGCCTTCAAGCTCGGTAGCTAACTGCAATGTCTTATGACCCCTGCATTTGCTCAGGCATTTTCCCACATAGAGCCAACCCTGCGTCAGTGGATGGCTGGAGCCCCCATCACCGATGCGGCTCTTCAAGAGGTGGCAGCGCAGCTATCAACCCAGCAGGGCGCTAAAATCCCCAGCGAAGCAGTTGGGTTAAACTTCAGCCGGGCGACGTTGCGACAGCGGGCCCAGTTGCTGCAAGCAAGCCACAGGGCGATAGAGGCGTGCTGCCGGAGCGAGCTTGGTTGGACGCAGACCCCGCTAGATTTGCTTTGGCACCTTTGGCTACCGCTAGCGCTACAGCTTCACGCCCGTCAGCAATCCCTAGGGCGGCCCCTAGTGCAGGGGCTTTTAGGAGGACAAGGCACCGGCAAAACAACGCTGACACAGGTGTTGGCGGTGCTGTTGCAGGCGCTCGGGCATCGGGTCTGTCGTCTGTCGATTGATGACCTATATAAAACCTACGCGGAGCGGCAGCAGATGCAGCAAGTGGATCCCCGCCTGCGGTGGCGGGGGCCACCGGGCACTCATGATGTGGCGCTGGGGTTGGCTGTTTTGCAAGCGTTGCAGGCGGGATCGTCCGATGAGGTGGAGATTCCCCGGTTTGATAAATCGGCTCACGGCGGAGCGGGCGATCGCACCACACCGGAGCGCGTTCACGATATTGACATTGTGCTGTTTGAAGGCTGGTTTACCGGGATGCGCCCGATTGACCCCGCTTGCTTTGATCAGGCACCTCCACCGATTGAGACGGAGGGCGATCGCACCTTTGCTCGCGACTGCAACCAGCGTCTGCGGGAGTATTTGCCCCTATGGGACTGTCTGGATGGACTGGTTGTGCTGCGGCCAGAAGACTATCGCCTCAGCAAAACATGGCGCACTGAGGCTGAGCACGCCATGAAGCACAGCGGTCGCGCTGGCATGAGCGATGCTGAACTGTCGCAGTTTGTGGATTATTTTTGGAAAGCGCTGCATCCCGAGCTGTTTTTGCCGCCGCTGTTGCGCGATCCCCAAGGGGTGGATCTGGTGGTTGAGATGGGGGGCGATCGCCGTCCTAGCCGCCTTTGGTCGCCTGCCCCATAAGTCACTCCAGCGCTGTCGAACCGTTCGTTTCATGGCTACCGCTATCGGCTAGACAATCCCCCACAGACGCGCCACAATGAGGGCTTGCTCGTCAGGATTTGCCGAAACCACTGCCGCTATGCCCTCAGAATCAGAAGTTATTGAAATCCTTTCTGCCGACGAAGTGCGGCGCACTCTCACGCGGATTGCGTCGCAAATTATAGAGCGGGCGGGCGATCGCCTAGAGGCGATCGCCCTACTAGGCATCTTTACGCGTGGGGTGCCGTTAGCGGAACTTTTGGCCCACCAAATTGAGGTTCTAGAAGGGGTGCGGCTGCCTGTCGGGCATCTCGATATCACCTTTTATCGGGATGATCTAGACCAGATTGACCTGCGAAGCCCAGAAAAAACCGAGATCCCCGTTGATCTGTCGGGCAAGATTGCCGTGCTAGTGGATGACGTGATTTACAAGGGGCGCACTGTCCGCGCTGCTCTGAATGCCGTCAGCGAATACGGTAGACCCTCCTCAATTTGGCTAGCAGTGCTCGTAGACCGGGGCCATCGCGAGGTGCCCATCCATCCCGACTTTGTTGGCAAGAGCTTGCCCACCGCCCGAGAGGAACGGGTCAAGGTCTACCTGCACGCCGAAGACGGGCGCGATAGCGTGGAGCTGATCAAGCCTTGATATAGCGCGATCCCAGTTCTCAGATCTCCGCATAATCCCAAAAATATTCCTAAACAATTCTGTTCTGTGCATTTCCCTTGTGACCGCTGATATGAACCGCCCTGACGCCGATATTCCCCTGGGTAGCCCCACTGACGCCTCACCCGATGCTGCCCTCAACGCTCTGCTCAACGGCTTCACCCATTTTGGCGTCGAGCTGGGGCTAGTTCGGATTCAGCGGTTGCTGGGCGCGCTGGGCGATCCCCACCTGCAGGTGCCCATCGTGCATGTCGCGGGCAGCAACGGCAAGGGATCGGTTTGTGCCTATGTGTCATCAGTCCTCACGCACGCAGGGTATCGTGTGGGCCGATATACCTCCCCGCACTTGGTTAGCTGGCGAGAGCGCATCTGTCTGAACGATCAGCCCATTGATCCCGCAACTCTGCTGGACTTGCTCACGCAGGTGACGGCGGCGATTGATCCCCAGCAGCCTTCTCCGACGCAGTTTGAAGTCATCACCGCTGCTGCTTGGCTCTATTTTGCTCGGCAGCAGGTGGATGTGGCGGTGATGGAAGTTGGGCTGGGGGGTCGGCTGGACGCAACGAATGTGTGCGATCGCCCTCTTGTCAGCGTCATTACCTCCCTCAGCCGAGAGCACTGGCAGCGGCTCGGCCCCACCCTGACCCATATCGCGCGGGAAAAAGCAGGCATTCTCAAACCGGGGTGCTCTGCGGTGATCGCGCCGCAAGTGCCAGAAGCAGACGCAGTGCTGCGGGAGCGGCTGGCGGAGTTGCACTGTCCGGCGGTGTGGGCAGAACCGGCGATCGCCCGCGGCGAGGACTGGGCAGAAGTGGGAGAGACGCTTCAGGTTCCGCTGGTGTTGCCGGGGGCGCATCAGCTGACGAATGTCGCCGTGGCGATCGCCGCACTCCATGCCCTGCGGCAGCGAGGATTTGACCTCACAGATCAGCAGATTGCAGCGGGGCTGGGCAAGACGCAGTGGCCGGGGCGGATGCAGTGGGTGTCGTGGGGCGATCGCGCACTGTTAGTCGATGGGGCGCACAACGAAGCTGGGGCGCAGGCATTGCGGCAGTATGTGGATACGGCAATTCGGGTGACGCGGCCCGTGGGCTGGGTGCTGGGGATGATTGCCAATAAAGATCACGCGGCCATCTTTCGCCACCTGCTGCGGTCGGGCGATCGCCTAGTCTTGGTGCCCGTGCCCGACCATCTCTCGGCAGACGTGGGCGACCTAGCGGTGCTGGCGCGTCAGGTTTGCCCCACCCTGGCCGACTGCACCACCGAGGCAAACGGAACCGCCGGGATCAACGTAGCCCTGCAGCAGGCAGGGGCATCCACGGTGATACTGGCCGGATCGCTCTACTTAATTGGCGATGTGTTTCGCCGGGCGCAATTGCTGCCGCAGTAATGGCGCACCCGGCTTTTAAGTTCGTCTCGTAAGATAGAGAGTGTTGAACCGATCTCCACCATGTCCTCTACGCCGCATCCCCTCACCCCTATTCCATCGGAGCAGCCGTTAAAACCGCTGGCAGCCCTCCCGCTGCTAGGCATGTCGCTAGAAGAGTTGACGACGTGGGTGCAGCAGCAGCAGCAGCCCGCCTATCGTGGCAAACAGTTGCACCAATGGCTCTATCAGCAGGGCGCGCGATCGCTCACCGATATTTCTGTGTTTCCCAAACAGTGGCGGGCCGATCTGGCGGAATATCCGGTGGGGCGATCGCACCTGCGTTACCGCGCTCAGGCTAACGATGGCACCATCAAATATCTGCTGCGGATGGCCGATGAGCAAATTGTCGAAACTGTGGGCATTCCCGCCGATAAGCGGCTGACGGTATGTGTCTCGTCTCAGGTGGGCTGCCCGATGGCCTGCGACTTTTGCGCAACGGGCAAGGGTGGCTTTACCCGCAACCTGCACGCGCACGAAATTGTGGATCAGGTGCTGACGGTGCAGGAGGATTTTGGGCAGCGGGTGAGCAATGTGGTGTTTATGGGCATGGGCGAGCCGCTGCTAAACACCGAGGCGGTTTTAACGGCGGTGCGATCGCTCAATCAGGACGTGGGGATTGGGCAGCGCAATATTACCGTTTCCACCGTGGGTATTCCAGGGCACATCCGCCGCTTGGCTCAGCATCAGCTCCAAGTGACACTGGCGGTCAGCCTCCACGCCTCTAACCAAGCCCTTCGCCAGCAGCTCATTCCCAGCGCAACCCACTATCCCCTCAGCGCGCTGTTAGATGAATGCCGCGATTATGTGCGCCTCACGGGCCGCCGTATCACCTTCGAGTACATTCTGCTGGCAGAACTTAACGACTGCCCCCATCACGCCGAAGAACTGGCGGCGCACCTGCGCGGCTTTCAAAGCCACGTCAATCTGATCCCCTACAACCCCATCAGCGAAGTCGATTTTCAGCGCCCCAGCGAGCAGCGGGTTAATGTCTTTGCTCAAGGATTGCGCGATCGCCACATTGCCGTCAGTGTCCGCTATTCCAAAGGGCTAGAGGCCGATGCCGCCTGCGGACAACTCCGCGCTCGCCAAGAAACTCCCGCACTCCATCCCCGCTAGATGCACAGATGCACCAAGCCATGCTGTTCCATGACGGTTCCGAATTGACATGGAGCGATCTAAACCCAATCCGAATCCCTCCCTCCCGTTCCACACCCGTCAATCTGTGTAGCGGCGAAGGGCCTTTACCCAGCCCAACAGGGAGTAACCAAGCAAGCGTTGGGGTTAGGCCCTCAACACCTATCGTTTCGACACCGCAGGTGAGGCTGTTAGATACCATCGCCAAGGAAACCCGGCCCCTTGGGTAATACCGATGCGGGTCGTTTGGGTGTGGGCGATCGCCCCCTGCTGCCAATTGCGCTGAAACTGCGGCGTGCGGTGCTCTAGCCACAGCGGTTGCCCTGGCATAAAGCAGGCTCCATTTAAACTCAAGTCAATTTGCAAGGCGCGACACAGCTTGCCGGGGCCTGCCGCAACTCGATGGAGCTGATCGCGCCCTGGGGGAACCTGGGGAGGCAGTGGTGCTTCGAACTGCAGGGCTCGAATCAGCACTGCATTCGGGACGTCGGGGGCTTCTGTCACCACATTGATGCAGTGATAGATTCCATAGATTAGATAAACATAGGCATAGCCCGGCGGGCCAAACATCACCCCGTTGCGAGCAGTGCGGCGACGATAGGCATGGCAAGCGGGATCGTCAGCGGTGTAGGCTTCGGTTTCCACAATTAGTCCCCTCACGACCTGCCCATCAGGAAACTGACGCACCAAGGTGCAGCCCAGAAGGTCGGGCGCAATCTGAGTTGCACAGCGGGCTAGCCAGGAGGGGGCGATCGCCCCCTCCTGGCTAGCTTCCCCTGAGTCCGGCCAGGGATCAGGTAACGGGTTTGAACGCGATTCTAAGTTCACAGCGGAACGATCGACGGATGCACTATGGATCATGGATCCACTATGGATCCACTATGAATCCACTACGGATGCACTATGACTGTAGCGAAGACTCTAGCGAAAAACAAAAACCCCTGGAGACCAGGGGTTTCATCCGGGGATGGAAGAAGGGGGCGATCGCCCTCCTAGCACTACACCAGAGGCCGAATGCGGGCACGATAGGCAGCCGGGTCAAGGCCAGCACCGACATCAGCCGTAGCGGGATCAATACTCTGATTGAGCCGCTCAATGCGGTCATCGGGTGCGGGGTGTGTGTTTAGGAAAGTCGGCGTACCCGATCGGCCCCGCAGCTTTTCCATAAAGTCTACAAATCCGCGAGGGGCATAGCCTGCGTCTACCATGTTGCGCAAGCCCAGATCGTCCGCTTCGTACTCATCCCGGCGGCTGTTGGGTCGGTTGACGGCCAACTCTACCCCAATCGCAATAGCGGCATTGTTGTCAACACCCGCGGCAGTGGCAACCCCAGCAGCTAGGGCGCGATCGCGCATCTGTTGCACCGCGTGACGCGCCACCACATGCCCAATTTCATGCCCAAGCACGCCAACCACCTCGGCCTCGTTCTCAGCAGCCCGCAGCAGCCCGGTGGTCAGATAAACATATCCCCCCATCGTGGCAAAGGCATTGATCTGATCCATCGCTACCACCTGAAAGGTGTAGGGAATGTTAGGGCGATCGCTCACCTCAGCCAGCCGCTGTCCCAAATCATTGATGTACTCATTTACCTCGCGGTTGTTGTAAACGCGGAACTGCCGCGACGTCAATTGCTGGTTAATGCGGCCACCCAATTCCACTTCTTGTCGGTCAGACATGTTGGCAAGTTGCACATACTGCACGCCTTGCAGCAGAATATTAAGCCAACGGGGAACCCGCTGCGCCTGCGATGGCATGGGCGACAAGGCAATAATGCTCACCGCCATAACCGCCGCCATAAACCCATAGAGCCAGCGACGACGAAGCTGAGCAGTTAAACCTAAAAAACGCTTAAACATGGCACAAATAAATGCTAAGTGAGTGGGAAAGTAGTGAGAAATCGCGACTCATGATCGCGAGGGCAGTAGAAGGGCTATGTGGGCAGGCTATAAACATAATTTCGAGCAATCAGCAGTACAGGGCTGAGCAACGCTCCTTATTACTGTAAGCACGCGGGGCTGCTGCTAGGCTTACTCTTGCGGTAGAGATTCGGGTGCTCATCTGCCCCTAGTCGCCAGACAGATGTCCTGCCTCTGGAGTCAAGCTATCAGGGTCGAGGGGTTACGTGAACTCCCAATGGCTCTGACGCACAGCATCGGTAAAAAGTTGCCAATGGGGCGATCGCCAACGCTGTTAACGTTCCCGAAATGGCAAAGACAGGCGCAGGCGTGAGATCACAATTTAGAGTGAACCCCCGATCTAGATTTGCAGCGGCACACCCTGCTTCTCTCAACAAGTGGCATAATCGAGGGTGGTCTTTGCTGGCTCGCGATATCGGCGAACTCAACTTTAATGGCAATTCTCGACTCGAACGGACGGCTGTTTGGCAAGGTCAATATCCTCGACCTAGGGGCAGCACTGGTGATGCTGATGGTGGCGGCCGCTATCTTCTTCTTCCCTGGCACTTCGGGCTCATCGGTGGCGCAATTGGGAACCCGCACCGCCTCCGTAGAAGTCGATACGATGGTGCGCGGCCTCACCACCAGCGATCCCGATGCACTGTTTGCCGATATGCAGGAGTCTGATCAGGTCAATGTGATTATTCGCAACCAGCCTGCTGGTCAACTGCGCGTGATCAACGTTCAGCGGCTGCCCCGCTCGGTAGCCGTGCCCCAGCCCGATGGTGGTGTGGTGGCTGAGCCCGACCCCCGGCCCGAACTCAACTACACCATTGACATGTTGATTACCTTAGAAGGCGATGCCCAAATTGCCGACGATGGGCCTGTGTTAAGCAATAGTAAGGTGAAGATTGGCACGCCGCTAGAGCTAGAAGGACTAACCTTCCGGTTTAATGCGCCTGTCGTGGGCGTGCGGATTGCTCAAGAATAAGGCTATGGGGATCAGGTCAAGACGAACGAGATCTTCTTCTGGCCTTAGGGTAGGTCTGGCAAATCACTCTGTTTTGGTCTTCTCTGGTTTTGTAACAGCTTTCGACGTTTAGGCTTATCCACTGTCGACCCTCCAACCCATTCCAAACCATATAGGCTTCTCGGATCAACGGAGTTGATATCAATTGTTTTTTAGCGTTGTCATTCCCACCTATAATCGCCAGCCCATTTTAGAGAAGTGTCTGCGCGCGCTAGAGCGGCAGCAGTTCACTCCCGCGACGGTGATTGAGGGGTATGAGGTGGTGGTGGTGGATGACGGCTCAACGGATGGCACGGTGGAGTGGTTGCAGCAAGGGCAGGCCCTATATCCCCATGTGCGGCTGTTGCAGCAGAACCATCAAGGGCCGGCGATCGCCCGCAATCTGGGTGTGCAGTCGGCTCAGGGTGACACTATTATTTTTATTGACAGCGATCTGGTGGTGTTGTCTACATTTTTGCAGTCTCATGCCAATGCCCTAGTGCAGGGGCAGCAGCGCTTGGGGAGCGATCGCCTGTTTACCTATGGTCGCGTGATCAACACCAGCGATTTTGATGACCCCACCCGTGAACCCTTCAAGGTCACTGATTACTCCGCCGCTTACTTTGCAACGGGAAATGTGGCGATCGCCCGCCATTGGCTTGAGCAAGCGGGCTTGTTTGACGATCGGTTTCAGCTCTATGGCTGGGAAGATTTGGAGCTGGGTGTGCGGCTAAAGCAGCTTGGGTTAACGCTGATCAAATGCCCCGAAGCGGTGGGCTATCACTGGCATCCGCCCTTTTCACTCGATCAAATCCCCACTTTGATTGACAAAGAAATTCAGCGGGGTCGCATGGGCGTGCTGTTCTACCAAAAGCACCCCACCTGGGATGTGCGCCTGATGATTCAAATGACTTGGCTGCACCGGGCGCTGTGGGGCCTGCTCTCCCTCGGGGGTGCCCTAAATGAGCGCACCCTGGCACCGTTCCTCGGCTGGCTCATCAATCGCGGCCAGCCGCAGCTCGCCCTCGAAATCTCCCGCATTTTTCTCAACTGGTACAACGTGCAGGGCGTTTACTCTGCCTATGCAGAACTGCAACAGTCGGGGGCATTGCGCTAGGGGCTGTCATCAGTTGACTGCTGCTGACCCAAAAAGCAGCCGTTACAACCCCCAGTCTATTTTTGGGTCGGGCGTGATAACGCTGATGAAATGAGGATCTTAGCCAGAATTGATGACACGCACTAGGACTTGGTCAGTGAACTCTAGCAAACGATCGGTCTATATCAGGAGAGCGATCGCAGGCCGTCCGCTAAAGATACGCTGCGCATGGCAAAGTCGAGATACTGCATGGGGTGCAACACGGGAACTGTCTTTCCCTGCTGCTCTAGATGTTTGCTGATTTGCACAAAGCAACCAATATTGGCAGAGGCGATCGCCCCCGCTCCCGTATTCAGCAGGTTTGTTGCCTTCATCTGCCCCAGTTCCTCTGCGACCTCGGGTTGCAGCATATTATAAATGCCTGCGCTGCCGCAGCAGAGCGCTGCGTCAATGGGCTCCCGCAACTGCACACCCGGAATCTGCCGCAGCAGTTGACGCGGCTGCACAGTAATCTTTTGCCCGTGGATCATGTGGCAGGCGTCTTGATAGACCAGCGCTAGCGGCTCCTCTTGCAGCGGATGCAGCGGCGCCGTTAGCCCTACGTCGGCTAAAAATTCCTGCACATCTTTGACCCGCTGTGAAAAGGCGATCGCCCGCTCTGCATACTTTCGGTCGTCCTTCAGAATTTCACCATAGTCCTTGAGCGTGTGCCCACAGCCCGAGGCGTTGATAATCACATACTCAACCTGCGCGGCTTCAAAGGTGTCGATGGTTTGCCGCGCCATGTCTTGGGTTTGCGCCTCTTGCCCTTGGTGATGGGGCAGCGCACCACAGCAGCCCTGGGTTGGCGGAATCACCACCTCGCAGCCGTTGCCCGCTAGCACCCGCACGGTGGCGTCGTTGGCATCCGGGTTGAAGAGTCGCTGCACGCAACCCAGCACCATGCCCACGCGATAGCGCTGCGTGCCAACCGCAGGCACCACTTGAGGCAGCACATCTTGAAAGGCGCGGCGCGATAGGCGCGGCAACAACGATTCCATCGCCGCGATCTGGGGCGAGATCTGGCTGAGAACCCCGAGCGATCGCACCAACTTTTGTAACCCCGATGTTTGATACAACCCCAGAGGCCGCAGCAACAGCCGCATTCGGTCGGAGTAAGGAAAGACAGAGAAGATCAGGCGGCGCAGCAGCCGTTGAGGGAGCGGTCGCCCATAATTGCGCTCAATCTGAGGGCGCGTCGCCTCGATCAGCCGATTGTATTGCACCCCCGAAGGACAGGTCGTCACACAGGCATAGCAGCCCAGGCATGAGTCAAAATGCTGCACCGTAGAGGTAGCCAACGGAGCCTGCCCCTCATTAATGGCATCCATTAAATAAATGCGCCCGCGCGGCGAAGCCATCTCGGTGCCCAGCACCCGATAGCTAGGGCAGGTCGCCAAGCAAAAGCCACAGTGAACGCACGTGTCAATCAGCTTGGGGTCAGGCGGATGGTGCTCATCAAAGCCCCTGTCATTCAAACCCGCATCTAGCGGCAGGTTTTGGAACGACAGTGGGGAAGTGGGAACAGTCGGGTCAGACGATTGCATGAACCTTAGCCAGCTTATCTGGGCAACATTGAACAGGGAAACTTGTGGAGGCAGTGTGGGTACACTTCCTCAGTATCCAACACATTCAGAGCGGCTGTCGTGTGTCGGCCTAAAGGAGAAGTCATGGATTGGGAAGTTCGGTTGAATCTGACACCCCGACCTTTGCTACAAAGGCATGCTCTATCCCATCAATCGATACAGTGCGCTGTTGAAACCTAGATTTGTGGAATTTCCACCTCGCGTTGCCCCGTCGATAAATTCAGTAGATCAATAGATTATTTTTATGGTTAAACGAAGGAAAAAAGCAGGCGCAAATATTCGCAACCTGGCCCTAAACCGCCGAATCAAAGCCATCACATCCGTGGTTGGTGGGTTTGCAACGGCTATTGCCCTGCATGTTCTATTCCAACAACTATTTGCCTTCATTCCTGCCGACCAGATGGCTGAGGCCAGTCAAACCACGCCCTCGCTCCGGTACCTGCGGCTGCTTCCCTATGGGATTTTGGGCTTGCTTGTGCTGGGTTCTAGTGCCAATGGCATTTACTGGTGGACGCGCGCAAACCAGGCGGCTCAAGGGGCAAAGGGAGAAGAAGACACAGCCCAAACCCTCGAAAGCCTGGAGCAACGGGGATGGACATTCGACTATGGCATGGCCTTGGGCAACCGATTGGGGGATGCAGATATCGTCTGCACGTCGCCCACAGGCAAGGCGTATGTCGTAGATGTGAAGTCTCACAGAGGCATCGTCGCTACGGATGGCAAGCTGCTCTACCGTCGCATTGGAGATTCCAAACAAGCCTTTGAGAAAGATTTTTTAGCTGCGGCGATGAAGCAGGCGCTACAAGTCAAACAGCAGAAGCAGCTCAGTTTTGTAACCCCAATTGTGGCGTTTTCAGATGCCAAGGTTGAAGTAACCTCTCAGAAACTGCGCGGCGTATACGTAGTGGAGAAGGCAAACTTGGCAAACCTTTTGCAGTCATTGGGATAAGCGCAACGAAGCCCACCTAATTCAGAGCTACCCTAAGGTGACTTCTAGAAAATAGTTTCCCAAATGGTGGGCACTACAGCGGCTACAGCCGCTGAATTAAAGCGGGTATCTTCTTTCCTAGAAATCTCCTAAACCCCGTGAAGGAATCGACCAGGGCTGAGGAGATTCTGGGGGTCAAACTGGTGTTTGATGCCGTGCATGAGGGCGATCGCATTACCGGTATAGCCCCACACATCGACTTGCTGCTTGAGGGCAGCCGGAGCCCGCAATAGGGTGAGGAAGCCCCCCTGGGCGTTGCACAGTTGGCGGAGATGGGTGATGCACTGAGCGGCATCGTCGGTGATGGGGACTTGCAGGTGCCCCACGCCACTGCCTGCATTGATGGCGGCGACGTCAATGGAAACCATGGCCTGCATTTTGTCTAAGACTTGGGCCGCTCGGACAGGCAGCACGCCGAACTTGCAGGTGAGAGCCGGAGCCTCGTTATCCCACTGTTGGGCGATCGCCCGCCATAGCGTTGCCTCGGCATCATCGCGGTAGATTTGGCAAGGCAATGACAAAGCAGCGGCCATTTGGGAGAGCTGATCAGCCTGGGTCTCGACGCTCACCGCAATGCTCTGAAAGCGACAGACGAGGCTGATTTGAGCTGGGGTTGCCGACCAGTCTAGACCCGGGGCAACCACCCACTCGGCATCGGTTGGCGTGAGCGAGGACGCAAGCAAGGCTTGACCCAGAAGCGCGATCGCCTCTGCAGATCCCGTGACGACTACCGTGCGCGAGGTTTCGGGCAAGGGATAGGTGCGAAAGGTAAGCTGAGTCAACAGACCCAGCGTGCCCCAAGAGCCCGTCAGCAGCTTCATTAGGTCGTAGCCCGCCACATTTTTGACCACGCGCCCGCCCGCCTTGGCCACCTGCCCATCCGCGCGCACCAGTGACAGGCCAATGAGCAGATCGCGCACGGTGCCGTAGCGCTGCCGCAGAGACCCCGCATCGCCCGTCGCGACCATGCCGCCGAGGCTAGTGCGATCGCCATAGAACGGGTTTAGCGGCAGCCACTGGCCTTGGCGCGCCAGGGTTTGCTGCAACACGGCTAGCGGCATACCTGCTTCTGCGGTCACGGTCATATCGCCCACCGCGTGATCTAACACGCGATTGAGCCGCTGCGTGCTGAGCACAACCTGCACATCCTGGGCCAGCCCACCCCAGGACAACTTGCTACCATAGCCGCAGGGGAGCACGCGCCAGCCCTCGCCATGAGCACGAGTCATCACCTCGGCCAGATGCTCAACGGTGCTGGGATACACCACACAGTCTGGAGATGCGTCAGGCATGATAGCCTGTGCGATGCTTGCCTGCAATGCCGACGGCAAATCTGCCCAGGGATGCACAGCAGTTGAATCCAACATGGACTGAAGGGTGGTGGCGATCGCACTCATGCGGTTCTACCTTTTGACTAAGAACGAATGGAATCCGAAGCAACGTGGGTCAGCCTAGGCGTCTGCTGCTTGCTAAATCACTGCTTGCTAAACCAATAGAGGCGGCGGGTGGCGGCGTACCGGGCTGCATGGGTTCATCAAACCACCCGATGCCCGCTCAGCTCTGCCTCGATGCTGCCCCAGCCCGATTAGGATTGCCAGCTCAACCTAGGCTCAACCTACTTGATGCGTCTTCCTTTCAGAGTACGGGGTTCCGGTGCCCTTCGTGCAATGGAACGGAACGTGAGGCGTGGGGCAGAGCAGAGTTGGCCTTGATCTAAAGGGGGGTGCATTTAGAGACCAGACCAGCCATGTAGCCTCTGGCATCGATAGAGCTGACGCAGTTGGACGAGTTGGGGGAGGCGTGGCCTCCCCCAACTCGTCCAAGATTTCCAGGATGCTGCACGCCGTGCGTTAGTCCTAATCCTTAGTCCCAATCAAGTGATCGAGTGATCGAGACGCGCCCAAATTCTATTAGAGATGTCTGTTGGAGAGATGTGTGACGCCCCTGATTGAGCAACTGACAACAGCAGTGAACGGGCCGCATTTGCAGACCCACAAGGTCGCACCAGCGCTGAGCCAAGTGGTGGGACGCAGTTTTGTGATTGCCTATCAAGAAGACACAACGCGGCTAGAGCAGGCGCTAAAACGCGAAGGGCTAGCCATAACCATGCTGCGTCAGACCGACAACCCAGACCTCAACGGCTGTGCGTCGATCTATCGCTGCATGAAAAACCACAGCCGTGCCTGGCAGCGTACCGCCCGCGCCACTGCGCCCAGCTTGATTGTAGAAGCTGATTTCGTCCCGGTTGTGGGGATGGGGCAATTGCCGTTCCCTGCTGATTTGGCTAGAGAACCCGTGGGTATTGTCTGGTTATATACCTGCGCGCCCCAGCTCTATAGCGTGTCGCCCCAAGGGTTTGCGGAAGGGTTTTCGACCTCACTGGTGGCCTATGTGCTGACGCCTAGGGCTGCGGCGGCGCTGGCAGAGTTTGTGCCGTGGATTACCCAGCGCTACGGGACGGGCTATTCCACCTTTGATTCAGAACTCGATCGGTTTTTGCGCGATCGCGGCTTCAAAAACTACATCGCCTTCCGCAACTATGGCGAACATGGCGGCATCCCCAATCCCGAACATCGCCAGCATGGCTTTAGCGGCATTCATCGGGCAGATGTGTTGGCGGGGCGATTGGCCTTTGTGCCCACCTATGCCAGGTCTCCCCAGTCAGTTCAGTCAGCAAAGAGCCCAACTGCGGTGATGCGCCCACCGTTGAGCTACCTGCGGATTCGCCTTTGGGCCCGGCTAAAGGGATTGGGGCGGCTGGCGCTGGGGCGGTTTTTGCGCTGGCCGGTGATGCGCGGCTCTAGCACCCCAGGGCGGATGATGCGGTGGGCGATCGCCCGCCATCTCACCAGGCATCTATAGACACAGTGCCTTCCAAGGAACGGCATCCGGCCTCAACATCATTCGTCAAACCCATAGTATTCGCCGATGCGGCATCAATTGATTGGAATACCACAGGGGTAGGGTTGGGGCATCGCGCGACGCCCCAACACCCTCTTAACCCGAACTGACGTTATGTATATTGGGCTGAAACCCTATGGAGCGGATATCCTGAATCTCAGTGAGATTAGTTCACGGTGCAGTCAAGGGCTGGTTTTGGCAAACTTACCTTTCCTGAGCAGTATCCCTTGGCAGTATGCAAAGATTCAGCAAAAAACCTGCCGATGACACCCCTACCGCAGGACACTGAAGGGGCGGGTCAACTCGCGTGAACATCTCTATCTCACCTAAGAAACCTCTATGGACTGGTGGCAGGGCAGGCTAGAACAGCTTCTCTTTAACGCAATCAAGCTGGCTGTGGCCTTTCTGCTGGCGCTGCCCATTGCTTGGGAGCGAGAAAAATCAACGCACTCTATCGGGTTGAGAACGTTTCCCCTAGTGGCGGTTGCCAGTTGTGGCTATGTGTTAACAGCGCTGGGAGTCATTGAGTCGGATGAGAATGCCAAAGCCAGAATTATTCAGGGCTTGATGGGTGGCATTGGCTTTATTGGGGGCGGAGCCATTTTGAAGGAAGGCGTCAACGTGCGCGGCACCGCCACAGCCGCCAGCGTTTGGTCAACGGGCGCGTTAGGCGTCGCCGTTGCCTATGCCCAATACGAAGTCGCCGTTTTGATCAGCGCATTTAACTATGCCACACTTCGCTTTCTGACCCCGATCGAAAAGCGGATGTTCAACTCTGGTCAGTCGTCTCAAGATCATCCCGAAAAATAGCAATTTGGGTTGTGTGGCTAGCGCGTTGGCAGAAATGGCAGAGTTGGTAGTTACGTTCGCGGCTTCAGTGGAGCGCAACAAGGCTTCAGCAATGCCTAAGCACAGGGCTTGCAGCTCATTCACGAGGTCTGCTTTGCTCAGGTTCACAACTAAACCCGCGATGACCTCTCGAAACCAGCAGGACAATCGTCCCTATTGTCTGACGTTCAAAATACGCACCGATCAGCATGAATCTGACTCAGTTTTGTCAGGCAACCAGGGGCTTGGATCGCCCGCAAAGTATTAAGTTATCTTAATCAAGAACTTGCTTCGTCAGAATTTAAATGCTAATTATTTGTCTTAAAAGTTATTGCTTGTCGAATTTGTCCTGATTACTCTCTTTCTAATTGATGCATTTGCATTTAATGCATTAATAAATAAATTCGACTCAGTTACTTGAACCCTGATTGACTAACAAAACCCCTTACACAGGCGATTAGAAGCTGCGCCGATTGAAGCAAAACTCGCCGACAAAGGTTGAAGGCTGACTTTAGCTTGGGTGTTGTAACAACAGCTTCAACTGCTAGGAAAAAATCGGTTGTTTAGTCAGCCAGTACTTAAACCTCAATTAAATTCACGTTCCGCTGAAGCATTATGAATCTACGGTTTCGATATCCCATTGTCTTCGGTGTGTTGGTGCTGGTATTGGTTGGTCTGCTAACAAAAGTGGGGTTTGCCCAGGGACAAACTGCTCCTGCCAACCTCCCCAGCGAGAGTACGAATCGCGTTTTGTTTGAGAATGTGCAGATTCTTGATGCCACCTCTGCGCAGCTTTCGGCTCCGTCCAACGTCTTAGTTGTTGATAATAAAATCCAGCAAATTTCCACCTCGCCGATCGCCGTCCCAGCCGATCTGCGCACCCTCCGTATAGACGGTGGTGGACGAGTGCTGATGCCAGGGTTGATCGATGCCCATGCTCATTTGTTTTTGGAAGCCACCCCTCAAGAAGCTCTGTTCTCAGCAGGCGCTGGCGGGGATGAGGTGGTTCAGCTTGTGTTCCAAGCGGCCACAGAAAACGCGACCCGAATGCTGTTGAATGGATTCACCAGCGCTCGAGACATGGCTGGGCCAGTCTTCGAGTTGAAGCGATTGATTGACCAAGGCAATCTGGTGGGGCCGCGAATTTGGCCGTCGGGGGCGATGATTTCGCAAACGAGTGGGCACGGAGACTTTCGATCCCTTGAAGAATTGCCAAGAACGCCGACGTCTGAGCTGAGCCTAGCGGAAAAGTATGGTGTGGGGGCGATCGCCGATGGCGTTGATGAAGTGCTCCGCAAAACCCGCGAACAGCTGATGTTGGGGGCTACCCAAATTAAGTTGGCGGCGGGGGGCGGCGTGGCTTCGGTCTATGACCCGCTGGATGTGAGCCAATACACTGAGGCAGAATTTCGCGCTGCTGTCGAAGCAGCTGAAAACTGGAACACCTACGTGGCTGTTCATGCTTACACACCCCGAGCGGTGCAAACGGCAATTCGGGCGGGGGTGAAAAGCATTGAGCACGGTCAACTAATCGATGAGGAAACAGCAAGGCTAATGGCCGAGCAGGGCGTTTGGCTAAGTATGCAGCCCTTCCTGGACGATGAAGATGCCAACCCGTATCCCGAAGGCTCTGAAAGCCGCCGAAAGCAGCTGCAAGTCTCTGAAGGCACTGATACTGCCTATAACCTAGCCAAACAATACAACATCAAAACCGCTTGGGGTACAGATATACTATATAGCCCTGAAAAAGCGGCTCTTCGCGGCAGATTGTTGACCAAGATGGTGCGTTGGTACACGCCTGCCGAAGTGCTCAAGATGGCGACGAAAGATAATGCTGAGTTGCTAGCCCTCTCCGGGCCGCGCAATCCCTATGCTGGAAAGCTGGGCGTGGTTGAAGAAGACGCGCTGGCCGATTTGCTATTGGTGAGTGGCAATCCGCTAGAGAACATTCAGCTCATCGAAAACCCCGATCAGAATTTCGTTGTGATTATGAAGGACGGCAAGATCTACAAAAATCTTTTGTCTTAAACCATGCGATCGCCCTAGTTCTATTGGCCTGTTTCAACTGCGAGCGATCGCCTGCGGTATTCAGCTCAAAGAGTTCAGCGAAATTAGTCTAAGCGGATTTAACATGATTCCCAAACCTCTGTCCGTGGCGGTTCTATCGATCACAGCGCTGATGTTGGCACCCCCCGCTCGGGCATCAGAACCGCTCCTTTCTCGCGGCGATCTGGCAAAACCGCAGGGAGAACAAGCCCCAACCGCATCACGCCAGCTTTCTAAATTCGATGCGGGGCTATGGCGACCGGACGATGCAGCAAGGCTGTCCGATGAGACGACCCCACCCGACGCTCCCACAATGCTGGGGGGATTATCCCCGAACCCAATCCAGCCTGCCGTTGCTTCTTCTCTACCTGACTCCTCTAGTTCGCTACAGTTGCCCGATCCGGTGGCGATCGCACGTGAAGTAGGAGGCACCCAGCGCATTGCGCAAGACACTACGCCAGCAGAAATAGACGCGGTAGAAGATTCTGCGGATTTTCTTGAACCGCTGGAGAGCTCGGGGGATGCGGATGATGCGGTCGAGATGGCTGACCCGGCTGACCCCGCTGACCCGCTGGACGAGTCTGCTGAAGACCTCGATCCCGTTCTTGACGAGTCTGAAGAGTTGTTGACGGATGAGCCGACGGGCGATCGCTGGCAATTTTCCATTGAGCCGTACGTCTTTGTGCCGCTAGATGTGCAGGCTGATATCACAGCGCTGGGGCGATCGGCCTCACTCCGGGCGGGGCTGGAAGACATCCTCAGCTTTGATCGGGCCTTTAATGCGGGGGTGCGATTGGAAGCACAACATCGCCGATTTGGGGTCATGCTGGATGGCTTCTATCTCTCGGTCGCTGAGAGCGGTAGGCTACCCGTCACGTTCCCTGCCGGGAGTCTTCTGGCTCTTGGGATTCCGACTGAGGTAGCGGGTTCTGCTAATGCCAGCGCTTCCCTGCGGCAGGGCACGATTGATCTGGCGGCATTTTATCGCGTGGTAGATGCGTCCTTAAACGACGCTGCAACGGTAGAAAATCCCTATCCCCGGCTGATTCTCGACCCCTTCCTCGGTCTGCGAGTCAACATTTTGAGGCAGGAAATCGAGGTGGATGACGTGCAGATTGGCCCCATGACCGTGCCCGTCAATCGTGAATTTAGCAGTTCTCGAACGTCTCTTGAGCCACTGGTGGGGGCACGCCTTGGGCTACAACTCTCACAGCGCTGGGGTTTAGCAGTGCGGAGCGATGTGTCTGGGTTTGATATCAGCGCAGACCGCAACACCACTTGGAGGCTATTTTTGGCGGCACGCTATGGCCTGTCTCCTTCGGCCACGCTTCAGTTGGCTTATATCTTCAGCGCTCTCAATTTCCGCGATGGGGAGGGGCTGCGCCGCGCCGAGGTCGATCTCGATCAGCAGGGGTTAGGGCTGAGTGTGTCGTTTCGGTTTTAGCAGGAGGGCGATCGCCCCCTTGCCCCACAGCTTCAGTAGATGCCGGGTATGAATCATCAACAACCTAGATTGATTCAGCCCTGCGCCGTCGCTGTGCAGCCCAAGCGGCAAAGAGTCCGCCGGTCACAAACATCAGCAGGCTGTAGATCGCTGCGGGAATAGCCAGCGTGGGCTGGTTGAGGAAGGTGGGGGCACTGGCAAGGGCGATCGCCAGCGTCCCATTTTGAATCCCCACTTCTACCGTAATTGCAGTAGACGTCGGCTGATCTAACCGAGCCAGCGTGGCAATCCCATAGCCCAGCGCCATCGCCACCAGGTTTAACGCAAGGGTCGCCGCCCCCACTTGAGCAAAAAACGTGAGGACATTGGCGCGCTGCTGCACCAGCAACCCCACAATAATCAGCCCCAGCAGAAACAGCGACAGCCATTTAACCCCCCGCTCAGCCTTGGCGGCAACCTGCGGCAGGGAGCGATGCAGCACCATGCCCAACCCCACGGGAATAATGGTAATCACCGCAATTTGAGCCACCGTAGAGAGAAACGGCAGTTGCAGCGACGTCCCTGCACCCAAAAATGTAACCATCGCCAGGTTGATCACCAACGGAATGGTGAGCACCGTAACCAGGCTGCTCATGGCCGTGAGGGTAATCGACAGCGCCACATTGCCCTTCGCCAGATAGGTCAGCACGTTCGACGTAGGGCCACCGGGGCAGGCGGCAAGCACCACTAGCCCCACTGCCAGCTCAGGCGTGAGGGGAAAGAGAGCCGCCAGCCCAAAACCGACCATCGGCAGCAGCACAATCTGAGCCAACAGCCCAATCATGGCCGCTTTGGGATAAACCCAGACCCGGGTGAAATCAGTGGGCTTTAGCCCCAGGCCCATGCCCAGCATCACCACAAACAACGCCAGCGGCAAAAATACGGCTGTCAAAACGGTAGACTCCATCGCCGACCCACTCCCCAATTTACATTGTGGGTAGTTTAACCGAGTTCGGTTAAGAACTGGGCAATGGTTTAAGCGAGACGGTGCGTTACGGCTCCGCCTAACAGCACCCGACAGCACTGGTTATTGATGTCTATCTACTCGGTTCTGAAACTTAAATTTTGATCGCGCTATGCGCAAAACCAAAGAAGGGTAAAGAGCAAGAGGGTAAAAGAGCAAAGGGCAAGCAAGAGTCACGAGGAGCCGCAGACAACCCGAAACCCGAGGTTTACGTCCCAGTAATCGCGCGCGCTCCTGAAGCGAACGGCCGAGCGACAGAACCTAGGGGAGTTGCTCCAGGAGCCGCCCCGCAGCAGCCTTGCAGAATTCTCATTTGAAGAAAGCCACGGGCTGCCATCAGTTGGGGCATCGCTATAGATGTCATGCCAGTGATCTAAGCACCACTCCCACACATTGCCATGCATGTCATACAAACCAAAGGCATTGGCAGAAAATGTTCCTACGTCCGTAGTTTGTCTTCGGTATGCTCCTGTTGGCGCATCGCCATAGGTTTGGTTTCCATCGTAGTTTGCCAACTCTGTCGTGATGGTTTCCCCAAAATGAAAGGGGGTTGTGGTGCCTGCACGGCACGCATATTCCCACTCTGCTTCGCTGGGCAGTCGATAGGGTTTGCCTGTTTTTTGAGACAGCCGTTCGCAGAACTCCATTGCGTCATCCCAGCTCACCTGCTCTATCGGGCGGTTGGCGCCTTTAAAGCGAGAGGGGTTAGCGTCTAGGTCGCGTGCAACTTGGGGCAGGGCTGCCACCGCGCTCCACTGCGCCTGTGTCACCGCATACTTTCCCATGAAAAAGGATGGAACCGTAACAAGATGCTGTGGACGTTCCATTTCAAAACTGCCTTCTTCTGACTCAGGCGCACCCATCAAAAACCTGCCGCCAGGAATTGATATCGTATCTAGCATGACGCCATCGCCCAAGTCTTCTGTTTGGTAGGTTGCAGCTTTCCGTTGAATGTCGGCGATCTCTCCCTTCGCGTCTACCGTCACCACACTAAACGTTACTTGGTCATTTGCTCTAATTTCAGGTTCAATATCTGAAAGTTCTAAGAGCTGAGCTTGCGTCTGTGACGAATCTGACTGAGAAGAAAGAAAATCTAGCGTTAGCCTAATCGCAGCACCCAAACCTGCAAGTCCTGCAAGACCCAACCCTTGCAACAATCGACGACGACTAGCAAACAGGCTCGACGCTGGGGTTGTGCGTGTCTGTCGTGGTGAAGAAGCGGTTGCTGGTCTTGAGTAAGGGCTAGGATGGGGAGCTGGAGCACGTGGGGGTGAAACTTCAGCCTTGGGGTCAGATGGTTTTGGAGTAGTAGGGTCTGGTGCAACAGATGGTTGGGACGCAACAGATGCAACGTCAGGCACAGACATCTGATCTGGATTACTTGAAGAAGTAGAAGCCTCAGAAGGCTGGCTACTATGACGCCTGAGTAGTTTCTGATCAATTCGGTCGATTGCCCGTCGAGCAGCTGCACGCTGCGTAGACGATGGCGCAACATCAATCACCTGCCACCAGAGGGCTTTAGCTTGCTCTAGTTCTTCCTCCAGCTCGGCTTCCCTGGCAGCTTCACTCAGCGAAGTGATATCCGTTACCGTGGCGCTGTCGGGCAGTAGCGGGTGCAGGGCCTTGGCCGCAGAGTCGAGGCGAATTTTTGGGGTTTGGTGGATGGCGGTCGGGGTTTGCAGGTGCAGTTCGCGAACGCGCTGCTGGAGCTGTTGCTCTAGGGGAATCGGCAGGGTGTGCTGCTGCAGTGCTTCGACTAGGGCATAGGTAAAAGCCCCATGCTGCAGATCCGCCAGTTCGTAGGAATATTGCCCATAGTCACAGGAAAAAATAGTGACAATGCCGCGATCTTGGGCCAGTTGCTGGGTTTGCTTGCCGAGAGGATTTCCCACGTTTTTGGCCCCCATCTGTTCGCGGCAGGCATCGAGAATGAGCACAATGTCTGCCTGGGTATGCAGCCGCAGGGCCGCAATCACCTCATCCACCGGCACGGCAAATCGCTGCAAGTCTTCCATCAGCGTGTCAGCAGCCAGCAAGTAGTCTCGCCCGTTTTGGCTAACGCCGTGCCCGCTAAAGTAAAACCAGATGCGGTCAACGGAGCCGATTTTTCGGGGGTTTAACTCTCGAGTGAGCCAGCGCAGCAGGGTGGCGCAAGTGGGATAGGTGTCTGGGTGGCGGGTGGCGGCATCCCCCAGGCAGCAGATCACCTGCTCGGCAGGGAAGTGCGCCTGGTTCACCAAAAAGTCTCGCATTAGCTCGGCATCGCGCACCGCAAAGCGCAAGGCGTGGTGGGGCTGGTGATCGTATTGGTTGATGCCGACGATGAACGCCCAGTTGTTTGACATACCGAGAATGCGGTGGAGCGGACAGGCTGCTTCTAGGATACTCGCAGACTTCTCCCCTGTCAGAGAATCTCAGGCCTCAGCGCCAAGCGAGTCTCTAGCCCACTGGCGCACGGCTTGCCTCAGCGCCCGTCGCCCGTCTGCGCGATGCGCTTCAATCACCTGCGGCAGGTCGCGAATCGGCACTTGGGGCAGCGCTAGGCTTCGCTCTGCTTCAGCATACGCCCCGGCGCTGAGGTGATAAATCTTCAGCGTGCCCTCGTCATAACACCAGAGTTCGGGAACCTCGAGCCGAGCATAGATAGGGAAGCGGTCGAGGGATTTGTGGGTGATGTCGATTTCTAGCGCCAGATCGGGGGGTGGGTCGCCCTGGCGCAAATCTAGATTGGTTCTGCCGCGCACTGCGGCTTCGTGCTGAATGTAAAAGCAGTTGTCAGGCTCTATCCCGGCCATCTGAATACGCTTGCGCCAAGTGGTAGAGCCATAGCTCTCATAGTCCAGATTGAGTTCGTCGGCGATATCTTTTATGGCATCCCCAATGACTTCTTTGAAGTATTCATGCTCAGGTAGCGGCGTCATAAGTTCTAGCGTGCCAGAGTCATAGGCAATGCGAACTGCTCGCTGGTCGCCAAAGTCTTCGAGCAGTCGCTCAAACTGCTCCCAGCTAATGTTGTGCAACACAACTCGATCGGCACGCCGGAAAGTCGCAATCATGGTAAAGAGAAACAAAAGACAAACGCTGACATCAAACGCTCTGCTACGAGCCAACTGAATGCAACATCCCTTCAACGTCCCTGAACGTCTAATGTAAACCACCTCAGACAACTGAGGGCGCTGCATGATCTGCAACGCCCCGGATAAGAACCATTCAGAAGTGATAACGCAGCGTGCTAGCTCGCGGCCTGAGCCGGACGCCGATTGGGCGGTGGAGTATTTGTAGTCGGTTCTGCGGCGGGGTCTACCGACGTGAACTCAATGTGATTGAGCAGCGTCGTCACGAAGGCAAACAGCAAAAACGGCAGCGACAGCACCAAAATCAGCCCCACGGTGGTGATGGCATAGATAGGGCGGCTGGTGCCCATCAGTGCTAACGCGCTGGCCAAACTCAGAAAAATTACAATCAGCCAAATAATAATCTGCCCATAGATGTCGCCAAACGACAGAGTGCAGCGAACCTTATATTTCTGTATGTTATTCATGACTACCTACAACCTTGCCAACACACGATCCATATTAGGGTTAGCGTACGGCACCCGTTGAGGGATGACGAGTTTTGCGACATGTCTCTTAAAACCTCGCAATACTATCGTTACGTTGAGCATGATGTTGTTACATTTGAGGCCCGTGGTCAACCATCGCTATCTGCTGTTCTATAAGCCTTACAACGTGCTGACGCAGTTTACGCCAGGGTCGGCGGGGCGATCGCCCGCACTATCTCACAGCGCATCGCCCCAGCGCCAACCCCACCCGGCTGGCTCAGGCTCCACCCCTGCCATTGCAGACCTGGCAAGTGACACCCTCAAGGCCTTTATCCCCGTGCCGGATGTGTATCCCGTGGGGCGGTTAGATAAGGATAGTGAAGGGTTGCTGCTGCTCACCAGCGACGGCAAATTGCAGCACCGCCTCAGCCATCCTAAGTTTGGGCATCCGCGCACCTATTGGGTGCAGGTCGAGCAAGTGCCCGACGAGGCCGCTCTAAATCAACTGCGGCAGGGCGTGGTAATTCAGGGCGATCGCACCCGACCTGCCCAGGTACGCTTGCTCACCACAGAACCCGACCTGCCTCCGCGCTATCCGCCAATTCGCGCGCGCAAAGCCATCCCCACCGCTTGGCTAGAGCTAACGCTGCGAGAAGGACGCAATCGGCAGGTGCGGCGGATGACTGCCGCCGTCGGCTTTCCTACATTGCGGCTGGTGCGCGTGGCGATCGCCCACCTTCATCTCACCGGGCTGCAACCGGGCGAGTGGCGCGACCTTACCCCAGCGGAGTTGGCAGCCCTACAGCAGCTTTAGAGAACAGCTCGACCCAAGTGCGTTCACAGGCGTTCTTTATTTGGGAACAGAGGGTTGTGGGGCGATCGCAGCATCGTCATCAGCATGGAGTTCACCACCTGGCTGTTTTTGGCATGACGCGAGCAGCACGGGTTTAGGCATTGGCCGACCTGACATGTCCATGGGATTTTTGGGGGAATTGTGTACCCTTGAGTACGAGACGACCCCATTCGTTCACGGTCAAGGTGCTGGCATGATGAGGGGGTTGTAGGGTGACGATGACCCGCCCTGTCAAGCGAGCCAAGTTGCCACGCCCGACCCAAAAACCAGGCGAGGGGCTGTGACTGTTGATTTCTAGGATATCAGAGGCTAATTGATGACAGCCCCTCGCCCTTAGCTCAGCCGTCAATCCAAGGGATCGGCTCCCTTAAGCGGCCCCATATTGACAAGGCTGGGTGGCTATGAGGCCTAAAGCAATGGGTATAGTGAGTGAGAGGCATTGGTTTATCAACATTCCTGAAAAGCTCGTGACAGACCTGTTTCAAAATCCTGCTGAATCCCCGCACAATCTGTAGAGATTGCCATACCGTAGCGCAGCCATGCCTCGCCGTGACCATCTCGCCGTAATCAGGCACTCTGAATCCAATCTGAGTAGTTAGCCCTGCGCCGTCAGCCTGGGGTTGCGCTAGTCAATGATTGTGGAACGGGAGGGGATGCTGTTTTTCAACACAACCTCCATATTGAGACCGCGACTTAGTGCTGTAGGTGATAAAAATAGGGAGTTAATACATCTACAGGATGTTGACAGAGGGCTCTCATGCGTTGTTTTAATGCAGTGCTTTGATGCTGCATATTCATGCAGTCACCCGCTATAGTCATAGCCAGTAGTTATAGTTACTTGCTTAATACGTCGCGTTTAGTCTAAGATTGCGCTCCCGCCTTGCAGCAACCGTTCAGGGTGATGACAGAAGAGAGGACAGCCTAGAAATGCTTGTTTGTCCCGAGTGCCAGTTTGAAAATCCCGACAGCAATCGGTTTTGCCAGCGCTGTGGTACGCCGCTGAGCGAAAAGCCTTGTCCTGCCTGTGGCACGTTGGTGGCGCTGGATGCAGAACATTGCCCAGCCTGCAATGCCTTCACGGCTACCGTTCGGCGTGCGGTGGTGATGGCGATCGCCCCCACTGTTTCGCCAGATGCAGCAGAGTCTACCGTTGCGGCACCGTCGCCCATCCCCGCGCTGGCCTATGGCGATTATCTAGATACCGCTCAGCGCTATCGCTGCCTAGAGCCCAGTGCCGACGACACCATCACCCACAACAGCTACGAATTGCGGGTGATGGATTGCCATCCGTTTCAGTCGTCGGCATTGGACCTGCTGTTTCGCCATCCCGAACTGCTGAATGTGGATGAGAATCCATCTCCCGATGCGGGGGACAATCCATTTGAACTCGAGATCGAAACTCTGGGCTTGCCTGAGATTGCTTTGCGGTATTTGGAATTGGAGGAGCAACTCTATCCCTCGCTGCCCCAGGTGCGCGACGCCTGGACGCAGGGAGCCCAGGCCATTGTGATTTTGGAAGATCGCTCGGAGTTGCTGCCCATCACGGCGGCGTGGGCCGACCCCAACAATTCGCCGTTTCAGCTCTTGCACGTGCTGCATCAGGTGACAGAACTGTGGACGGTGCTCCAGCCTCAGGGGTTTGCCCAGAGCCTCTTAGAACCCGTAAACCTCAAGGTGGACGAAGACCAACTGCTGTATTTGCAGCGGCTCTATCTAGATGCAGACGATCGCCCACCCCAACTGTCGGATCTGGGGGACTGCTGGCAGCCGTTGATTGACGCGCGATCGCCCGAGGCTGAGCTTCAGCCCCTGTTGGCGCTCTGTGCAGACCTCACCGCCGGGGCGATCGCCAGCGTGGCTGAGTTGCGCTCATCCCTAGAGGCGATCGCCCGAACGCTGTCGCCCTCTGAGCCCTTACCCGAGCCCCTTGCCGTCACGAGTGACATGGCAGCAGCCCCCATCAGTGAGGATGACGACATTACCATCGCGTTGCCCGCCGCACCATCGCTGCCGACAACCGCCCCGCCAGCGTCTGGCTTTGACCCCGCCGATCTGCCTGCCGTTAATGACAGAGCTAATGACAGATCTGCCGCCGATGTTAGCGTTTCTGCTAGCCCGACCCTGCTAGAACTGAACGACGCAGACGACGCAGACCTAGGGGCCGAGGGCGAAGACATGCCCACGGTGGTGTTGCCGCTGAAGCTGGTGCAGTTAGAGGATGCAGGCTCTAGTGATGTCGGACGACAGCGGGAGCACAACGAAGACTTTTTTAGCATTCGCACCGACATTCGCAAGGTAGAAACCCTAGCGGGGCGATCGCTCCAAGCGCGGGGCCTTTATATCTTGTGCGACGGCATGGGCGGCCATGCCAGCGGCGAGGTGGCCAGCGCTATGGCCGCCAAAACCCTAGCCGACTATTTTCAGCAGCACTGGATCGATGAGTTGCCGTCGGCAGAGTGCATCCGCGACGGCGTGTTGCAGGCCAACCACGCCATTTTTGAGCAAAACCAGCAGAATGACAGCGCGGGCAGCGGGCGCATGGGCACCACCGTGGTAGTGGTGCTGGTTCAGAATATGCGAGCGGCGATCGCCCATGTGGGAGACAGCCGCCTCTATCGCTATGGCCGTCAGCAGGGGCTAGAGCAAGTCACGGTAGATCACAAAGTCGGCCAGCGTGAGGTTCAGCGAGGTGTGGAAGCGGCGATCGCCTATGCTCGCCCCGATGCCTACCAACTCACCCAGGCTCTCGGCCCCCGAGATGCAAAGTTCGTCAGCCCCGACGTGCAATTCCTCGACATCACAGAAGACACACTGCTGCTGCTGTGCTCCGATGGCCTATCGGATAATGACCTGCTCGAAAAACACTGCGACACCCATGTGAAGCCGCTGCTCAGTTCAACCACCAACCTAGATAGCGGCGTGAGCCAACTCATTGACCTGGCCAATCAGCAAAACGGCCATGACAACATTACGGTAGTCGCCGTGCGCGCTAAGCTGCGCCCCAATCTAGAGAGCATGCCGCGATGAGCACGTGAGGCTCCCTTACCCGCCATGCGTCCCAGTGCGAGGCTGAAACAACGCTACCTGTGGTGCTCACATCGCAGGCACCCCGGGTTTGGAGGCTGGCTGAACGAACCGTTACCAGGGGTTGCCAATCATCGTAAATCCTGCCCAGTAATAGGGATGCGACAAATTCGCCGTTGCCTCATCCATCACACTGTCGGGAATCACAATGCCCCGCAGCGCTGGCTGAATCTCGTCACTGTCCAGCGTCAGCGTGCCTTCTAGCATGGCGAGTTGAGTTTGCCGCAGCGCTTCGCTTTTTGTAGGGGCATCCAGCAAGGTTTGATAAAACCCAGTCATAAACACAAAGGTTCCCGCATCGGGGATCGACCACCAACTAGCCAATGTCGCCTTTGCCCCAGACTGCACCGCTAATCCGGCAAATCCCAGCTCTGCATTGGGATCGCCCAAGGCCGTCCGGCAGGCGCTCAGCACCAATAGCTCCACCTTCGGCGTTTGCAAACTCATCTGCCGGAGCTGGTCTAACCCCAGCCGCTGGTTCCAAAACTGAATGTAGGACTCTTGCGCCTTACCCGGCGCAAAGTTGGCATGGGTAGCAAGATGAACGATGGAATAGGACTGGTGCGATCGCCGTGTTCTTAGGTTCTCTAAGGTAAATGCCTGATTCAGCGCCACTTCTCCGTCCCAAAGTTGAGTGATGGCGGCTAGCTCAATCGGCACAGCAGGCAGCGAAACCTGGCT
The DNA here is from genome assembly GCA_019359435.1 of Kaiparowitsia implicata GSE-PSE-MK54-09C. GTDB lineage: Bacteria > Cyanobacteriota > Cyanobacteriia > Elainellales > Elainellaceae > Kaiparowitsia > Kaiparowitsia implicata. The sequence continues at coordinate 126,865 of JAHHHI010000059.1, read as the reverse complement.
CTGAAACTCAGACGCACCCATAGCAAAAACCTGCGCCTCCGCAAGCTGCGCAGGGCGGCGATCGAGCAGATTAAACGCCGGAATAATGCCCACGCTATACTGCGTTATTAAAAAATCTTGACCGTCATGCAGCGCCGCCATCGGAACACTGCGCAACCCACCCCCCAAGCAAAAGATCAAATTATCCACGCCCTGAGCCTCCAGCGCAGGCCGCAACGGTTCGATGATCCAGGCATAGAGCTGTTGAGCCGGGGGCAGATACTGTTGTGGAGGGGCGGTTACATTCGCCAAGCCTAGCCGCATCTTTTGCGCGGTGTCGGCCAGCACCTCAGCCGTTGCGTCCGTGACGCGATGGTGCAATAGCTGACCATCCGGGAGCAGCAGAATGACTTCTAACTGCTTATCGGTCGATACGGCATAGATCAACGCGGATTGTTGTCCGGTCGTTTGCGCGTTTTGCCTTAAGCTTTGAGCGATTTGCTCAGGCGATAGGATCTCTGTTCTAAAGTGTCTGCCGTAATACTCATTTAGCTGCTGCCGCCAGCCCTGCTCAAGCTGCAAGATGGCTTCGGCCAGATTGCCAGCATCTAGGGAATTAGAGAACTGCTGGGGATCGAGCCGCAGCGCTGAAATTGGGGTCGTCGAGTCAGGCGCGGGTGTGTTTGGTTGCGCATTTGGTTGCGCATTTAGAGGCAAGAGCAGCGCCAGCGTGATGCCAAGGCCTAACAAGAACCTCAGAACTGCTCGGCGCGCATGCTTCATCACAAGCCGGGTCATTGAATCCATGCTATTAAGAACCCTATGGTGGAGGGCTGGGATTGCCCTAGGGGCAGGCTGTCTCTCTATACGGCGCATCTTACCTAAAATCCTTACTAATTTAGGACTCCCTAAAGCGGTAGGGATAGATTCTCACGCGCGCTGACCTCAGGGGTCTTCAGGGCCGCGCCACAGATAGCGAGTCAGCTCGCGCCCAACCTGCTTCTCGATGTGGGGCTCGGGCGGCAGCGTCCACCGTAGCGCGTCGTAGAGCAGATGGCGGTAGAGGTCAAAGGCAGCTTCGATCAAGTCGCCATAGGTGCGGGCAGCGGCGATCGCCCACTGATAGGCAAACCCCGCAGACACCAGACCCAGCAATGGCCACAGCGCCACCAGGTTCACTAGCAGCGGTGCTGCCAGATTCACCGATACCCCCACCCAGCCGCAAAACAGCAGACTCCACAGCCACAGCCGCGCCGCTGCGTTGAGGTCTGCTCGACTGGTTTGCAGATCCTGTTTCACGGCATCCGGCAGCAGCATCCACAGCCGCGACCAGCAGATGACCGCATCTAGCCCATACTTTTGCAGGGATTGGCGCTCGGCAGCGCGGAGCAGATTGCCTAACCGCGTGGGCATGAGGTCGCCGTCTGCCACAGGCAGCTCTCGGATCTGTTGCCCCAGTTGCACGAGGCGCTGCTGGCCTGGCGATGAGAGCAGGGACTGTCTAAGCTGCAAAAACTCTGCTCGCTCCTGACCTGAAAAGTGCGGAGCACCTTCGGTGTCGATCCGAGTTTGGAGGGTGGTCAGCCGGGTGCGCTGCTGGGTTTCGAGTTTTCTTAGGTCGTTGCTTTGCTGCCTGAGGCTGGCTTTGTAGTTGCGATAATGCTGCACGCGGCACTGCCAAATTGGGTGCCACCACAGGCGGCCATACCCTTCTAAAAACCGCAGCGTTGCCAGATCAAACCGCTGCACCACTGCGGCAGAGGCCGCGACAACACACAGCCCCGCCACCAGCAACACCAGCTGCGGCTGCTCGGCCAAGCGTGTGACCTGCGCCACCACCTCCGCCCAGCCCCATCGCTGCGCTGCGGCCCCCACGCCCCCCAGCCAAAATACAAAGGCGGGCGTGAGCAGGCGAACCGCCCACTGCTCCGTGACCTTGCCCCCAAAGTTTTCGAGCAGTTTTGCAGTCATAGGGGAGGGTTAAGCGCGCACCAGCGAAACGAGATGGATGGGGCAGAGCGGCACCGCCTCATTGACTTCTTGATATTCAGTATGCCCACACACGGGGCACCGATAGGCTGTGGCGCGCTGCAGCGCTGGTGAACCGGGCAATCCTTCAAAGGAGTTTACGCCTTTTGCGGAGCGAGTTGTGGTGTGGGTAGTCGCAAACTCTTCTAACCAAGCTTTGGTGGGGGGATGCGCTTGCAACAATGTGCGAACGCCTTGGGCCACAGACCTCAGATTAGGTTCGGGGCTGTCAAGCTGACCCAACAGTGTTGCAAGCTGCTCATCGACTTGGCGCGCGGTGTCTGCATCCAACAGGTCTGATAAGACGGGACGAATGGAATAGGCCGCAGTCAACAGTTCATCAATCGACAGCATAGGCAACAACTCTAACGATAGGGTGGGCAATGCAACGCCTGCTTAGAGTGCTCCACTATAATCAGCATCCAGCGTAAACGTCCAGCGTAAGAGATGTTTCGCGTCGCTCAGCATGGCTGAATATGACATGGCGTGTCATTCCGACCGAAGGGAGGACTTTCAACCGGATCACGATTTCCTTGGAGCACGCTTATTGGAACACGCTTATCTGTGTGCATGGCACAAGCAGTAGAGCAGAGGAGGGCACCGCAATGGCCCTCTCATAGCAACAGCACGACGCAGGTTCATCAACACAGGCCAAATAGCGTCAGAAATGAGGGTATTTGGCAAAGCCCTTTGGCACATCCTACTAGATTCCGGTGTAGCTAAATGCAGCCCAATGGAAGGGATGGGCATAGGTGCGGCTACCTGAATTCACCGCCATGAGATCTGGGATAAAGGCTTCTTTTTCGGCGTCGGTGGTGTCGCGGAGCCACTGCTGGGCTTGGCGCAGCGCCAGAGATGGCTCTACCCCCTCCTTGCGCCAGAGGTGATAGAAGCGGGTAAGCAGCAGCATGGTGCTGAGGTCAGCCACGGCCCAGAGAGAGGCGACGACCCCTGCAACGCCCGCCTGGAGCAATCCGGTTGGCAGGCTCACGGCTTCGTCGGCGTTTTCAATGCCCGACAGCCCCGTTTCGCAGGCGGAGAGGATGGCGAGGCGGAGGCCATCGTTGCCTTGGTCTTTGCCTGCCAGGTTGAGGGCAAAGATGTCTTTGAGGGTGAGCAGCCCATCGCTCATGCCCAGTCCGCTGGTGAGGGGGGAGTCGAGGTTGGCGGTGCCGTGGCAAGAGAAGTGGGCAATTTCCATGTCCGGCAGGGCCACTTTCACTGCCTCAACGCTGGCATCCCCATGCTTCAGGATCTTGGATTGGGGGAAGGTGGCAACAGCAGCGGCCACTTCTTGCCCAGCATTGTGCAAATCCTCACGGGGATTGTCGATCGCCAAGATGGAATCTGCCCCAGTGCGCTGGGCAATGGCTTGGGCAGCGGTGAGGGATTTGGCGTTGGGGGCGTAGGTGAAGTGGATATCATCCAGGGCGTAGCGGCGTCCGGTGGGGGTGCTGGGGTCTTCTGTCCAGGCGGCATGGAGGGGTAGGTAGCTGAGGTAGCCCGTGGGGATGAGGGTGGCTTGCGGAATATTGTGGGTTTTTAGGTGGGCGATTAAGGGAGCCACCAGCGGTTCCCAAAGTTGATGGGTAACGGTATCGATCGCGTCATACCAAGCTTGGCGGTTTGTTTGGGATTGGCTGTAGGCGCTGAACCAGGATTGATCTAACAGATCGATCAATTGGGTTTCGTTGAGGTCATTCAACCAGAGTTCGTGAATGGTGTGGGGGGTAATGATGAGGGCAAGGCTACCTGAAGGGGTAGAAACCAGGTAGACCAAGGGGCAATCTGGCTGGGTTGCCTTTTGGATATCTGCAAACGTGGGCAGGGCAAGAAACTGCTCATAGCCTGAAACCTGGCGGATATGCTGAAGCAGGCTTTCTCGCTGCTGGCTTAAGCGGGCGGCGGTAGCGCTCAGCTCTGTGGGCGTGAGGCTATGGCGCTGGTCAGAGATGGATCGATCTCGCTGCTGGGCGTCTAGGTTGCGGAGTTGGGAAGCGAGGTTTATGTACTGCTGATGCAAATTGGGGGCCGCTTCTTTGAGTTGATCGAGATCGGCTCGATCGCGTTCTAAACTCTCGCTCAGACCCCGAGCGCGACCCTGCTCTAGGGTAAGAACCGCGTCTTGCAGCTTGCCCGTACGCGCCAGCGCATAGGCCGCCCGGCGGGGCAAGTCTGCGGTTGCTCGCAATTCTCCTGATTTGCTATCTAGCAGAGTTGCACTTTGGTAGAGGATTTCAGCCGCTTCTAACGCCTTTTCATAGACAGGGGCAGCGTCATCCCAGAGCTGCTGCTCACTGTAAAGATTGGCTAGAAGCCGACTGGTTCTACGGCAATAGTCCGGCAATACTGCGGGTTTGAAAATTTCTAGCGCTTGCTGGCAGGCGGCGATCGCATCCTCAATGTTTTGCGCCTGATCGCCGCGGATGCGTTTACGGTAAGCGTTTGCCAGATTATTCATCAATTCTGCCCAATCAACGGGCATGGCTTCGCGCGTTATCACCTGCAAAGATTGCTCATAGGCCGCGATCGCCTCCTCAATGTTTTGCCCTCGGTCGCCCCGGATGCGGGAAGCGTAAGCAGTTGCCAGATTCATCATTGATGTTGCCCAATCGATGGGCGTGACCTCGCGGGTCGTCACCTGCAATGACTGCTCATAGGCCGCGATCGCCTCCTCAATGTTTTGCCCTCGATCGCCCCGGATGCGGGAAGCGTAAGCATTTGCCAGATTCATCATCAATGTTGCCCACTCGACGGGCGTAGCCTCGCGGGTCGTCACCTGCAAAGATTGCTCATAGGCCACGATCGCCTCCTCGATGTTTTGCCCTCGGTCGCCCCGGATGCGAGAAGTGTAAGCAGTTGCCAGATTCATCATCAATGTTGCCCACTCGACGGGCATAGCCTCGCGGGTCATCACCTGCAACAATTGCTCATAGGCGGCGATCGCCTCCTCAATGTTTTGCGCTCGGTCGCCCCGGATGCGGTCCTGGTAAGCAGTCGCCAGATTATTCATCGACTTTGCCCAGTCCACAGGCCTTGCCTCGCGGGTTCTCACCTGCAACGACTGCTGGCATGCGGCGATCGCCTCCTCAATGTTTTGCGCTCGGTCGCCCCGGATGCGATCCAGGTAAGCAGCCGCCAGATTATTCATTGAGGTTGCCCACTCGACGGGCATGTCGTCGCGCGTCATTACCTGCAACGACTGCTCATACGCAGCGATGGCATCCTCAATGTTTTGCGCCCGGTCGCCTCGGATGCGGTTTCGGTAAGCAATTGCCAGATTCATCATTGATTGAGCCCAGTCGACGGGCATGGCATCTCGGGCCCTCACCTGCAACGACTGCTTATAGACCGCGATCGCATCCTCGATGTTTTGCGCTCGGTCACCGTGGATGCGGTTCTGGTAAGCCATTGCCAGATTCATCATCGAAGTTGCCCACTGGCGGGGCATAGCGTCGCGGGTCATCACCTGCAACGATTGCTCGTAGGCGGCGATGGACAACTCCAGATTGAGCCAGTGTGTTCCCAATGGAAACTGTTGAAGCAGATTTCCAAAATACACAAACACCGTTGCAAAGAAGGTGCGTTGTTCTGTTTCTCCCTGGAAGAGTTGAGCGGCGACGGTGGGCAACACTGCCAGCAGGTCTACATTAAACCGAGCTTGGTGCTGTGCCCATAAAGGATAAATTTGCTGTGGATCTCCTCGCTTATCCACAATCAACTGCAACGTCTCTAGCAAGAACTGGCGGGCGGCTTCTGTTCCTAACGGGGTAGTTGTCTCTAGCCCCATTGCCTGCGCCAACTGCGCCGCAAACTGCCGCAACCGGGCTGCATTGCCGTTGCCTTGGCTTTCCAGGTAGTCTGCTACCTGCGCCATCACCGCCAGCAGCTCCGCATCCACAAGGTCTGCATTCTGCTGCAACAATTTCATCTCTTGCCCTTGGGGGCAGGCCAGCAGTTGCTCAATTAACGCGACCCGTGCCTGAAATTGCTGCTCATCCATGCAGGTATCTTTATAGAGGGCTGTTGTTGACAACTACAGAAGGTAGACAGCGCATTCCGCCTAGATTTGCGAGGGCCTAAGCCGATTGTTGTCTTCAAAGGCGATGCCTATTAGGGCTGGCTGAGCGATTCCATGAGCCACCGCATCAACACGCTGTCATCCTCTTGCTGCGATCGCACCAGAGCCTCCTCCACCAGGGCAATCTCTAGCCCCGGCAACACCCCAGAGGTTTGCACCTCGCCGCTGCGCTGATCGGCTACGGCAAAGGCAATCACATCCTGCTCTGCCACATTCACCACCCAATATTCCGTCACCCCCAACCGCTCATAGAGCAGCCGCTTCGCCCCCAAATCATCCTTAAAGGAGCTGGCCCCCACCTCGATCGCCAGGGTGGGTGGTCCAAACCGATTCACATCAATGGGGGAATTATCTTGCGGGGGAAGCTGAAACTCTGCGCCGATGTAAAACGCGAGATCGGGCTGGCAGCCCCGCTCCCCAGTTTTGTAAAAGCTGCCATTGGTGAATTCGGCAATGCGGAGGGCCTTCACCATGGCAAATAGGCTCACCACCTTAGAAATCACGGAATTTTGTCGGGCATGCCCTGCACCCAGTGGAGCCATCTCAATCCTCATGTGGTCTTGATCGAAGTAGCCTCTGCCCTCTTCGTAGTGCGGTTCAGCCATCGCAACGGCAAAGGCGTCCCAGGTGGCTTTGACCCAGGTATCGGTCTGAATTTGAGTGGTTAAGGGAGCCATAGCAAAATGCCTGTTCACATGCCAACCGAATGCACTCACCCACAGCGGTAATTTCTCTTGGGGCAAGCATTCCCTAAATTATAAAGTGGCGCTAGAGGCGGAGACGGGCAGGTGTTCCGCCAAGATTTGGGATGAAGAGGGGCGATCGCCCTCTAACCCCAACACTCAGGCTAAGATCAAACCACTCCCTAGGCTCAACGCACCATGACTCAAGCGAGAGTAAGGTTCGCCACATTTGAAGACTATCTTGCCTACAGTGACACCACCTCACTAGAAGGTCGCTATGAGTTGATTGATGGAGCGCTTGTTGAATTGCCACCAGAGTCTAGACTGAATAGCACCATTGCAGTACAGATTTTGCTGGCACTCTTGGCCGCACGCGTTTCTGTTGATCTGGTTCATCCGGGAAAGTGTGAAGTGCAGGTGCCCGTGCTGCGTTCAGGAGATGCAGCGAATCGCTACCCTGACCTGGTTGTGCTGCGTCCAGAGCACCTAGACCTCACCCAGCGACGGCTAACCCTAACGCTAGACATGCCCCCCCCGCGCCTAATCGTCGAAGTTCTCAGCCCTGGCAAGACAAATCGCGATCGCGACCTAGTTCATAAGCGAGCGCAATATGCCGCCATCGGAGTCCCAGAATACTGGTGGATTGACCCCGTTGCCCAAACCGTGACCGTATTGACCCTGGTAGATAACCGCTATGAGGATCGGGGTACGTTCCACGGGCAAGATTCGGTCAATTCTGCTGAATTTGCAGGGCTAACGCTCACCGTAGCGCAGATGTTTGAGCCGTAAGCAGGCACGGACACAGCCAATTGGGGTCAATTGGGGCTTACTGTGTCCGTACTGGTTTTCCGTACTGGTTTTCCGTACTGGTTTAAAAAGGGGTCGGGCGATCGCGCCTGAGCAAACTAAACACCTCGCCCTGGGCGGGGGTAATCAAAATCCCCGAGGGGGGAATGGGGCAGAGCCTGCTCCACTCCAACCGTTCGGCATATTGCAACAGGTGCAAGCGGTTGATGGTGCCTTGCACCCCGTCGGGCGAGCCAATCACCAAATGGCGCAGGGTTTCGCGGTTGGGGTAGGCGGGGGACTGGGTAAGCAGCAGAGAATGGGCCGCCTCGCTCGGGGGAGCAGACGACGCCCAAAGGGGCACACAGATCATAATTCGGGATTCCTCCGATGAAACGATGGGTAGGAATCCCAAAAACTTGGCCGCCCCAGACATGTGCAGTTCGGGGCGGCCTGAGCAATAATAGCCTCAGCCTCCGAGACAGCGTGCTCTGTCGACGGGGTTAGCCGCTGGTGAGTGTTTACGGCACTCGCCAGTGGCGTTTGACCAAATTTTTGGGAAGACAAGCTGCACACACACAGCTCTAATATAGAAATTTAACCTATTCAGACGGGCGAATCCAGTCAAACTTGCTACAGAGCCTTGCCGCCCGTTGCGCCAGTTGGGTATTGGGGGGCGATCGCCCCTACGAAATTTTCTGCAACGCTAGAATACGCGGGTATCTGCTAACGCTGCCAGAGATCTGCCAGGGATCTGCCAGAAAGTTGCCAGAACTTGAACCCATCCTGCATCCCCCTTTCGGGACTCCCATTTGTGCCCCAATCCCCTCAGAAGCCATCAACCCCTGCATCCTCAACCTCCTTCAAGGGCATTGCAGTGTTCACCCCCGGTGGGGATGTGGTGTATAGCCTCGACTCCCAAAAGCAGCAGCACTGGCACCTTCAGCTCTGCGCCATGCTGCAAGACACCCTAGGGCTAGCTGAACCGCCGCATTTTTTAGTCTCCTGCTATGCCGCCACGCTCGATCGCTGGGTAGACCCCCGCACCCAGCAGGTTCACCTCTCCGCAGAGGCCCACCCGCGAGTGTTGCGCCATCAAGCCTTGCTCAACGCCATGTTTGGCCTAGAAGACTGCCCTTGGCAGCTCGCACCCACAGACGAAGCCGTGTGCAACGACCTCACCCTCAACACCTACCGCCAGCAATTTCCGCAACTGTGGGAAAATCACGACCTCGTGGCACGGCTGGGGACAACGCAATCTTCCTCAGCCGCCGCCCAGCCCCATGCGCCCCAGCGCGACTATCCCCTCGACTGGAACTTGGCCCCTGGCAAGTCAAACACGCAAGGCTATGTGCTGCGGCTCTATGTGTCAGGCAGCAGCAGCGTCACCAGCAAGATTTTGCAACGGCTGCACGAGCTACTCGACCAGGCGTTGCAGCAGCCCTATACGTTAAAGGTGGTCGATATTCGCAAGGCCCCAGAGCAGGCCGAGGCCGATCAAATTACAGCAACGCCCACCCTGGTCAAGGTGTATCCGCCCCCGGTGCGGCGATTGGTGGGCGACTTCAACAGCCTCAACAGCGTGGTGCGCATGCTGATCTCGCTCGATCTGTAATCTAACGTCAGTTTGGGTTAAGGGGGTGTTGGGGCACTGCGCGACGCGCGATGTCCCAACACCCTCATGTGCCCTATTCTACGGGCGAGTGCTATAGCGCACGGCGGTGCCGCTGGCGGCCACCATCAGCATGGTGCCGCCGTTGTTGATGCTGATGGATTCGTAGTCAATATCAATGGCGATGACGGCATTGGCCCCGAGCGCTTGAGCCGCCTGGGTCATTTCTTGAATGGCGGTATTGCGGGCTTCGCGGAGCGATCGCTCGTAGGAGGCCGTGCGCCCACCCACCACATCGCGAATGCTGGCAAAGAAGTCGCGAAAAATGTTGGTGCCCAAAATAGCCTCGCCGCACACAATGCCCAGATAGGCCTCGATCGGCTTGCCGTCAATTGCTTGGGATGTTGTTGTGATCATAGATTAGAGATAGACCTATTAGAGATAGGGATCATTAGAGATAGGGATCATTAGAGATAAACCGCACACCAAAACTCAGACCTAGCCATTGCTCAAACGGCTGAGCCCATTTTAGGATGTGCTCTTGGCGATCGCACGGGTGACACATCGCAGAATTCGTGCGAATTGGTCAAACTCGAAGCGCGAGAACCGCAAGAAGGGGGTAGAGTTAGGGCACAGGTTTTGCTGAGCCCGTGGAATTTGCGAGAAAACTCTGGGATCTGGCGCATGGATGAGGCGAATGGGACTCTATCTAGTCGAGATTTGCAAAATTTGTGTTCCTAATTCCTTGTTTGCGTGTAATCTTTGGTATTTAATTCTGAAAGGTTGTTTTCAGCCTTGGAGTGTGTGATGTGGATATGTGGTGTGGAGTGACGATTACGCTATCGTGGATGCAAAATATTTTTCGGCAGACTCAATAAAATTAACAGGGCGCGTCCTGTTTTTATCGCTCACGGGTGTATTAACCGCTGCTGCATGGGTGCTGGATTGGGTATCAGGGCGTTCCTTTACGACAGAGGCAACGCTGACGGTGCCCTTGGTTGTGACGGCGATCGCCGCTTGGGCCGCAGGGCTCAAGGTGATTCCCATTCTGCAAGCGCTCAAGGCCGGGCAGATCATTCGAGAAGATGGCCCCCAAGGGCACCTCAAAAAAGCAGGCACGCCCACCATGGGCGGCATTTTTATTATTCCAGTTGCGGTGGCGATCGCCCTCCTCTTCACGGGGTTCCACGGCGATGTGCTGGCGGCGTCCCTGCTCACGCTCTCCTTCGGCTTCATTGGCTGGTTAGACGACTGGCAAATTCTGCGCCGACGGTCTAACAAAGGCATCTCCCCTCGGCAAAAGCTGGCGCTGCAAGTCATTTGCGCTGGAGCCTTTTGCCTCTGGGCCTTGCTCTATCAACCCGTTGAGCTTGCCAATCTGGTCTTGCCCTTTGGCGTAATATTGCACCTGGGTCTGTTATTCTGGGCGATCGCCTGGTTTGCCCTCGTTGCCGAAAGCAACGCCACCAACCTCACCGATGGCCTTGATGGACTCGCCGGTGGAACCGGGGCGATCGCCCTGCTGGGCCTGGGTGCTCTCGTCGCACCCGCCCATCCCGAACTGATGGTCTTCTGCGCTTGCCTCAGCGGCGGATTCCTCGGGTTTGTCGCTCACAACCACAATCCCGCGCGCGTGTTCATGGGCGACACAGGGTCGCTAGCTCTAGGCGGGGCGCTAGCAGCGACCGCCATCCTCAGCAACACCCTGCTCGTGCTGCTCCTGCTGAGCGGCCTGTTCCTGCTCGAGACCCTGTCGGTGATTGCCCAAGTCGGCTTTTATAAAGCAACAAAAAACGAGCATGGCATCGGCAAACGCCTGTTCAAGATGGCCCCCCTGCATCACCATCTTGAGCTAAGCGGCTGGCAAGAAACCCGCGTCGTTGCCTGGTTCTACGGCATCTCTGTCCTCTTGGTATGCCTCTGCCTCGTGCTATTTCAATAATCTCAGCCTGAACCCATCGCAAACCTATCGCAATTAACCCCTTGGTGCCCACAGCGCACCAAGGGGTTTTTAGACCAGCGCATCACACGCCCCCACACACCCTCCACCCAAACCCAGAGCCTTTAGCACGGCCCTACCCTTGGGCGATCGCGCCCATCATCTCACCACCACCCATTCATCTCACCGCCACCCATCGAAGCGGCCCCGCCAACGCCCCGCCCACCGCCACCCATCCCCACCCCTTGCGGAGGGGTTCTAGGGGACGTGCTTCGTCCCCTAGCGGGGGTTTGGGGGAACGTTCCCCCAAGGCTTGGTTCTGCTGACCCTTTCGCTCGCGAAAAGAATAACCCCGATACCAGCCAATCCACCAGAAGCTCAATCCCCTTAGCAACTCCCCATCCAGCTGCACCACAGCAGGTTCCCCCGCCCCCGCCACCGGACTCGCCACCGATCTCACAGTTTTGAATCGCTACACCTCACCCGGGGTCGCCAGCGTAAACGTAGCCGTCCAGCCAACAGCCAGCCCCACCGCAGACACCAGCGTCAGCAGCAACAGCGTCTGCCATCGATTGAAGCCGCAATTTTGCAGATCCAACCGGGCCAAAATTTCTGACGCCACCACTATCAACACATACTGAAAAATGCGGTGCCACACCAGCGCAAACACCACCGACAGCGCGATTAACAAAATAGCCGAAAAATAGCCTAGATCAGACTTTAGCCACCGCACCGAAAACCGCCGCAGCGATTGCGACCAGGTGGTAAGCAAGAGTGTCTGCACCAGCACCAGCACCAACACCAGCAGCCACACCACCGTCGGCACTGTCAGGCTATAGAGATACCAGCTAAAGACGGTATAGGCTCCAAACAGCAACGCCAGAGACACTAGGGGATTGCGCATAGAAAGCCCCCTCAGAGATTAGTAGAAATCGCTTGAACTGGACAGGTGGGAATGCACTGCTCGCAAACAATGCAGCGCGATCGCGCAAAATTGAGCTGCCAAGTTTCTGAATCCAGCGTCAGGGCTTCCGTGGGACAAATGCCCGTACACAGCCCACAGTGAACACAGCTTTCCATGTCAATCTGGATTTCGCGACTCAGGGTCGAAATGCCAATGTCTTGCAGGCGCAGCCATTCCATCGCTGCATCGAGCTGGTCAATGTCACCCGACAGTTCTACCAGCAGCGTGCCAATCTGGTTCGGGGCAACCTGCGCCCGAATGATGTTAGCCGCTACATTAAAGTCTTTTGCCAGCCGATAGGTGACGGGCATATGGACTGAGCGCTTGGGGAACGTGAGAGTGACGCGCTTTTTCACAGGCTTGGTTCTACAAGGGTAGGGCTACACCCAAGGCTAGGGTTACACTGAGAGATGAAACGGCAGAGCGATGAAACGGCAGACGGCATAAAGGGCGATCGCCCTCACACTCCACCCATAAACTTCTTGCACTCCGCTCACACTCCTACTGTAGCGCGTGGGTTTGGGGCTTCTGGCATAGGCTTCTGGCATAGGCTTCTGGCATAGGCTTCCTGTACAACAGTGTACCTGGATGTTCTGCCGACACTCCCCCGCTGGTCTCGTGATTCGACGTAAGCATTCTATTGAAATGTAATGACAGCTAATTCTCCCGGTTCCCCACCGCCCTCCAATCCTGACCTCAGCGCTGGGTTAGAGCGCCGCATTCGCAACTTTTTGGTGGTGATGGTGGCGATCGCCCTAAGCATTGCCCTCGTCTTTGGCCTACGCAGCGAAAGCAGCGCCGGATCGCTAGAAACCCTTGCCGCCGAGGCTACTCCCTTAGAAGTCGCGCAACTAGACAGCAAGCCGATGCTGATGGAGTTCTACGCCAATTGGTGCACCAGTTGTCGGGCGATGGCCGGGGATATGCTGACGCTGAAGCAAGAGTATGGCGATCGCATCAACTTCGTCATGCTCAACGTCGACAACAACAAGTGGCTGCCCGAGTTGCTTAACTACCGCGTCGATGGCATCCCCCACTTTGTATTTATCGACGGCGATGGCGACGCCCTGGGCACCATCATTGGCGAAGTGCCCGCAACCGTCATGGCGTCCAACTTAGATGCACTAGCCGCCAACGAGGCTGAACTGCCCTTTGCCAAAGCCAGCGGCCAAACCTCCAAAGTCAGCGATCCCCTGGCTCCCCAAGCCAGTGCTGGGGAAGATCCCCGTAGCCACGGCGCGCAGGTGCAACCTAGCCTATGAGCCACGGCCCCTCGCCCCAGTCTCGCTATCCCATGCCTGGGGTTGATCGGCTGGTGTTCCTCAAGCCCATCATTCAGAACCCCAACATCCTCGTAGGAGACTATACCTATTACGATGATCCCACCGATCCCGAGGGCTTTGAGCGCAATGTGCTGTATCACTTTGACTTCATCGGTGACAAGCTGATCATCGGCAAGTTTTGCAGCATCGCCGCAGGGGTCACCTTCATCATGAACGGCGGCAACCACCGCACCGACTGGTTCACCAACTATCCATTTCCGGTCTTTGGAGAAGGCTGGGAGCATGCCATGCCGACCGACTGGCCCAACAAGGGCGACACCGTGGTCGGCAACGATGTGTGGCTGGGCTACCACGCCACGCTGATGCCCGGTGTGCAGATTGGGGATGGTGCGATCGTGGCCAGCGGCGCATTGGTAACGCGCAACGTCGCACCTTACACGGTAGTCGGTGGCAACCCAGCACAGCCCATCCGGCTCCGGTTCGATGAGGCCGTGATTGAGGAGCTGCTACAGATCCAATGGTGGAACTGGGACATTGAAAAAATTACTCGCAATCTGACCGCCATTTGCAGCAGCAATCTGGCCGCGCTGCGGCACGCGGTGTAGGGCGGCCAGTCGCGGCTTAGTCTGGCCCGGGCGTTATGCAGCAGAGAGTTGAGGAGGAAGCGGGCGATCGCCCATTTAGCCACCCTCCCCTTGCGCGCAGGCAGGCGCTGCGAAGGTTTGAGCATAGCCCGAACTCACGCGGCACACGTTGAACTGATCCGCACAGATTTCGTTAGGAAGTTCGCGCTGAGTATAGTCCTCCACCTACAAACCCAGCCCAGTCAGCGCTTCAGCGCCCGTCCTCATGGGGGCATGGTTCACCGCCAGAGTCGGTGTGTGGCTTCCCAGCCACGACTCGGTTCACTGCTCCAAGGATGGAAAATCCCAGGACTGTTGGGGAATGAACCAGCCCCGCCGCGCCGCCGCCGCCGTTACTGCAAAGGCAAGGGGCGTGGTGCGACTGGCAGGCAGCCGCAGCCCCACCAGCAGCACCAGCACTGTCAAGATCGGAAGGGGGGCGATCGCCGCCGCAATGTTCGTTGGCATCATCGAGGCGCGCGCTTAGGTAGGCTTCTCTCTGGCAGTAGATGTACCATAGATCCCGAATCCACGATACCTGCACTCAGTCGAACCGCCCGTCAGTGCCGTAGAGTCCCAGCTTCACTCTGCCTATGCCACGAGCAGATCGGGTTTGAAACACTGCTATCGAAACCACGCGAACCTGAGCTGAGAGGATGGCTATCTAAGGCTGAACTCTCGGTATTCTTGACCCACCAGCGCCATAATTGGGAAGGCGTTTTGAGGAGTTGTTATGCCGAAATATGTCATGTGGGGCAGCTATTGTGACGATGTGCTAGAAAAACGCGCCCCCCATCGCCAAGCCCATCTTGACGGCTTGGCCGTCCAGAAAGCGTCTGGGGTGCTGGTCACGATTGGCCCCACCCAAGATTTGTCTCAGGTTTTCGCAATCTATGATGCGCCAGACGAAGCAGCCGTGCGGCAGCTTGTCGAGGGCGACCCCTACTGGCACCATGGCATCTGGACAGAATACACCGTCAAGGAATGGATTCAGGCGCTATAGCACAGCAGCGCAGATGTTAACGCTAGCGTTTGATCAACGACACATGGGCGCTTACCACGCGCCAGCCTTCGGGGGTGCGCATCCAGGTTTGGCTTTGGCGTCCGTGGGTGCCATCGCGGTGAAATTCAGTATTGGCCGTGGCCATATTAGACCCATAGGTCGTAATGACGGTGTTAGAAAGGCGGCGCGACAGATTGACCGGACTGCGCTGTTTGCGAAAGTCGGCGATCGCCCCATAGCCATACAAATTCTCAGTCGCCCCATAGCGCACGGTATGGGGGCTATCCCAAAACAGTTCATCTAACGTCGCCACATCGTTAGTCACCAGCGCCTGCTCATAGCGCTCGAACGCGGCGGTTACATCTGCAAGAACGTCAGGGAGATTGATTTGCATAGGAGTTCGGAGTTGGGAATCAAGAATTCAGCCTGAGCCGCACAATTGGGATGGATCACGCACCCGATTGTTGCAAAACAAGTGGTAACAGAACAAGCGGGGATTAGCGCTAAGGAATTTACGGGTTAATGGCATATCCGGTGGTCAGGTTTTGACGTCGCTCAACCGTCAGGAATCAAGGGCTAAGCGAAGCCGTTTGTCCTTCGGGCAGACGTTGCCAACGCGCAGCGTCTCCCAAAGGAAGAACGTCCGATCAGCGGGTACCTTACTTTCCTGCAACCCCCTAACTTTTTTTGGTGCGGCGTTTGCGGGCAGCGGGCTTCGGCGAAAGCTCAGCCTCGTCCCGTTTGGAGCCTTTTTTGCCGTTGCCGTTGGCGCGAGCTGCCGCAGATTGCTCAGTAGAGGGTTGGGCGAGCGGCACCGTGAAGTGGAACCGGCTGCCCTGGTCGCGCCCAGCCGACTCGGCCCAGATGGTGCCGCCCAGTGCGGCGATAATTTGACGGCAAATGGCTAGCCCTAGGCCCGTGCCGCCCGCCGTACGCCGCAGAGCACCTTCTTCCTGATAAAACCGATCAAACACGGTCTCTAAGCGGTTAGGCTCAATGCCGCGCCCCGTGTCGCTGATGGTGACTTCCAGCATCTTGCCCCCGCTAAAGTTCGCCTCGATCACCACTTGCCCCTCGGGCTCGGTAAACTTGCAGGCGTTATCAAGCAGCTTGGTCAGCACTTCTACCAGCCATTCCCCATCGGCGCGCACTGGCGGCAGCTCGCTGGGCACCTGGGTCGCAATGGCCGGAAGGGAAGCGGGTTCATCGGCTTTTGGGGTTTTGAGGCTGCTCAGCGCTAGATCGATGCATTCCTGCATCTCAATCGGCTCTAGATGCCATTCCACCCGACCGCTCTCTAGGCGTGACAGGGTGAGAAAGTCTTGCACTAGCTTGCGCATGCGCTCGGCGTCGGAAAGGGCAGTGCTGAGCATCACTTGGCGCAGCTCTAGGGGCATATCCGGCTCCGTCGCCAGACTTTCTAGGCAAACCTGAATGGTGGACAGGGGCGTGCGCAGTTCGTGCCCGGTGATCGCAATCAGGTTGCTGCGGGTGCGCTCGAGGGCTTCGAGCTGCTGATTCAGTTCGTCTAGGTTGGCGTAGGCTTCAGACTGGATGATGGCAACCCCAAGCTGACTGGCGATCGCCTCTACCAGCAGCACATCCGACTCGGGCCAGGGGTAGGGATCACTCCCGCACTGGTGCAGTTCTACCACGCCCAGTAGCCGCCCCTGGTGAGTCACCGGCACCATCAGCAGGGCGTTGATCTGCCAGCGATTGAGCTGAGGCTGAATCGGGCGGAGGTCAAGGGTGGATTCGGTGCTGAGGCTGGCGATCGCCACCGACTGCCGCGACTCTGCCAGGGTCTGAAAGACGGGATTCGCCGCCAACGGCCACGATTCCTGCAGCAGGGACGGAATGGCATCGCTGCGTCGGGCTTCAAACCCCAGCACCGCAGTGTCATCGGTTGACTTGCAGCGATAGACCAAGCAGCGGCAGACCTCCAGCGCCTGCCCCAGTTCCTGCACGGCTACGCGAAAGATAGAATCGGGGTCGAGGGATTGGCGAATCGCAGCGGTGATGGAGTTGACCAGTCGCTCACGCTGCTCTTGGGCCGCAATGGATCGATAGGCTTTGAGCAGCTTATAATGCCCAGCCTGCAGGTGGGTCACCAGCCGTTGGGCAAAGGGGTCTGCAGCCAGATCTTGCACGGGATCGGGGTGCAGAGCGAGCAGTGCTTTGGCTTGGTCGATTTTTGCCGCTAGGTTGGGGCGATAGCGCTGAATGCGATCGAGCAAAATCTCGGCGGCCTGCAGGCTCACCTGGCGGTCAAAGGTCCAAATGCCCTCAAAGCGACGGCTTTGATCCATTGAGCCTTCGGGAACTGCCGGGCGATCGCCCCCACTTTGCCGCTCTCGACAGATTAAGCAAGCTGCATAGCTACTGCCAACCACCACCAAATGCCACTCTTGACTCAGCTGATCGGACGGATCAAAGGCAATGGTTTCATACTGATCAGACCCGCTCATAAAGCTGGTTTCAGGCGCGGCCAGCACATAGATCTGCGAAGTCAGCTTGGCGATGCGGTCGTAACGATGGGCCTCTTGTCGATAAAATCGCTCTCGCTGAAAGCTCGCAATCACCAAGGGGTCGCCACTTGAGGCCAACACCTGGTCTTCCATGGCGTGAGAAAGCGCCGTCAGCGACGATTTGAAATAAAGCTGGGGTCGCAACTGAGGCAACCGTTGCAGCAGTTCGTCGAGCACTGAAGAGGAAATGCTGATCATTCGCCTTATCAAACCTGGAGTTGGGGGCGCGGTGTGCCCATCTTCGGCAGCCGCAACAGCCATCAATAGAACAATGACTCCGCTCGTTAGAGCAGACATTCTCCATTGTCAGATAAACCCGGCCAGTTGGCACACTTTTACTGGGCTAGGCACTCGGTCAGGACTGACGCACATCGCGCGGCGTTCTAGAAATTTGGGATGGGAAACCCATCTCACTGCGTCAGTCCTCTGGGTTTACTCACGCGCCAACAGCTTACGCCGCAGCAAATCCAGGGCGGTATGGGCGCTGAGATGCCGAATCAAGTCGCGATCGCGGTGCACCCCATACTGCAGAGTGTGGCATTCGACCGAATCTGGCCCAGCCACGCCCAGGCACACCATCCCCACCGGCTTGGCTGGGGTGCCGCCCCCTGGCCCCGCCACCCCGGTGATGCTAAGCCCCCAGGTGGTATGCAGGCGCGATCGCACTCCCACCGCCATCTGCTTCGCCACGTCCTCACTCACCGCGCCATGGGTCGCCAAGTCGCCCGCATCCACCCCCAACAAGTCCACCTTCACCGCATTGGCATAGGAAATGATGCCGCCCCAAAAATAGGCAGAACTCCCAGGCACCGCTGTCAACAGATGCCCCAGTCCGCCCCCCGTGCAGGATTCTGCCACCGCCACCGTCTGCCCAGCCGCCTGCAGCAGTTGGCCCACCACCGAGGCTAGCGTCTCGTCGTCTTGACCGTAGTAATGCAGACCGGCGATCGCCCGGAGCTGATCGGCCACTGGGGCAATCAGCGCCTCAGCCTCCGCTGTAGACAGGGCTCGCGCTGCCACCCGCAGCCGCACTTCGCCCTGCCCCGCATAGGGGGCCACCGTGGGATTTTGCAGAGCCAGAAACGACGCAACTTGTTCTGCAAGCGCCGATTCTGAAATTCCCCAAAATCGCAGCATGTGGCTGTGAATCGTCGTCGTCCCAAAGCCCCGCCGTCGCAGATCAGGCACCGCTGTTTCTCGCCACATGGCCTTCATTTCGCGCGGCACCCCCGGAAACGTGTAGATCAGCACCCCCGGACGCGGTGCCCAAATCATGCCCGGAGCGGTGCCCAGCCGATTGGGCAAGACCGCTGCACCCTTGGGTTGGAGCGCCTGCTTGCGGTTGCTGGGGCTCATGGGGCGTCCGCGAGCGGTATATTTCTGGGTGATATCGTCCAGCACCTGAGGATGCTCGACCAAGGGCACTCTAAAGCAGTCTGCCAGGGTTTCGGTCGTCAGGTCATCCGGGGTTGGCCCCAGCCCCCCCGTAAAAATGAGGATGCTGGATCGTTGCAGGGCGATCGCCACCACATCCTTTAGCCGTTGGGAATTGTCGCCCACCACCGTTTGGTAGAAGTGAGAAATGCCCAGCGTGGCGAGTTCCTGCGCTAAGAACTGAGCATTGGTATTGAGAATATCGCCCAGCAGCAGCTCCGTACCGACGCAAATCACCTCGGCACCCATCAACTCTGGCATGCTTACCTCCTGGTTATAATTCGGGCTGGTATGAGTTGGCTGGTTATGAACGGGCCTGCTTGCGAGCCTTCCAACCCGTATAGCTAAGCAGCGCCGTGGCTGCTAGAGCATAAGCCAACCCGCTGGGGATGCCCGAAAATGCCAGCGCCAAACTGCCAGCCCAAAACGTCAGCGCATAGATAAACAGCACCGTCATGCGGTGAGGCAACCCTGCATCCAACAGCCGATGGTGCAAATGGCGATTATCGGCCTTAAAGGGCGACTTGCCATTGCGCAGCCGATCTAAAATCACCGCTGACATATCTAGAATGGGCACTGCCAAAATCAAGTAGGGCAGCAGCACCGCAACGGTGGTCACCCCCTTGACAAGCCCAGTGACGCCCACACCCGCCAGCGTAAAGCCAATAAAATACGCGCCCCCATCCCCCATGAAGATCTGCGCTGGGTTGAAGTTATAGCGCAAAAAGCCCAGGCAACTCCCAGCCAGTGCCGCTGAAATCAGCCCTGCCGCGGGCTGGTTCATAAACAAGCACACCACCAGCATCACCAGAGCCGCAATCCCTGCGACACCCGCTGCCAGCCCGTCGAGTCCATCAATCCAGTTGATGGCGTTGGCCATTCCCACCAGCCAGATAACCGTAAGGGGCAAGCTAATCCAGGCAGGAATTTGCATCAACCCGTTAAAGGGAACCGACAGAAAATCGATCTGCACACCGGAGAACCAGGCGCAGGATGCGACGGTAAACTGCATCACCAACCGCGACAAGGGCGATAGCCCAATTAGGTCATCGGTCAGCCCAATCAAAAAGAACACCACGCCGCCGATCGCAACGCCCCAAATTTCGTAGTCTTTTCCCGGCTGCAGCAGCGTAAACCCGCCGATCGCCCAAATCAGCAGCAGCGCCAGCAGCGTTCCAAAAAAGATAGACACACCGCCCAAGCGAACCATGGGGCGGTCATGCACTTTGCGATCGCCCGGCTTATCCACATAGCCGCTGAGCAAGCCAACGCGGTTGACAATGGGCGTGCTAACCAGCACAACAGCGGCAGCGACAAAAAATGCAGTCAGATGATACAGGTGTTGAACGTGCATCTGGGAGGTGGGTTCAGCCAGGATGGGTGAAGGAGAAAGAACAGTAGCACATGATCTAAACACGGAGTAAACGAGCTGCCGTAGGCGCAGGCAACCCTGTAGTGGCAGAACGGCGCTTCACGATTCTCGTCAAGTTTAAGCGTCTATCAGGATGGTGGTCTGACAGAATCCGCCGCATTTCTCAGTGAATGATATAAGTAAAGCAGCAATTGTGCATATATCCGGCCCAAGGAATCCATCGAGTTCTTATAAATTTTCTCGCCTTGCGAGTTTTCGCTTGACTGATCAGGTTGGGATATGGTGCGGTCACTCCGGCCTAAACTTCCCTAAACTTCAGGCCTGGATGGCGTCAAACCGGTTCTTTCAGGGGCTTTTCTCAGGATCTTTTTTAAAGAGCGATCAAGCGAGGCAGTGAACCTGTCGCGCCGCCCTCAGCCTGACGCCTCAACAGTAGCGCGTTATTCATCTTGTGGAGGTGGAGAATTGGCACCAGCTGGAATGGCGAGGGGTAAGGTGAACCAGAACCGCGCCCCTTGGCCGAGGGCGCTATCGACGCCGATTTGCCCGCCGTGGGCGATGATGATTTGCTGGCACAGGTAAAGCCCTAGGCCAATGCCGGTGGAATGACGACCCACGTTGGGCCCCCGGCTATAGCGGTTAAAGAGGCGATCGCACGTCTCCGCATCCATCCCCGCCCCATTATCTGCCAACCCAATCTGGATCATGTCTTCCTCTACCTCACCCTCAATGGTGATGGCCACTCCGGGGGGATTGTGGTGGAGAGCATTGGTCACAAGGTTTTCAAACACGCGCCGCAGTTGCACCGGGTCAGCGGTGACAAGGGGCAAATCAGGCGGCACCTGATTCGTCAGGGTGGCCCGGCTTTTGGCGACCAGCGGCTCGAGATCTTCGACAATCACTTGCACTAGCAGGCTAAGCTGCACCAGTTCGGGCTGCAGATGCACACCCCGAGTCTCCGCAGAGTGCGCTTCGAGAAACGACTTAATCAAGGCGAGCTGGTGGCCGTTGCTCTGCACCATGCGGCTGAGGATAGAGCGGGAGACGGGAATGGTGTCACCCGGCTGATTGAGCAGGTTGTTAATCACCAGCGAGATGCCCATCACGGGAGTGCGCAGATCGTGCGAAAAGGCGTTGAGAAACTCGTCTTTGAGGTCGTTTAGCTCTTGCAGTTCTTGGTTTTTTTGCTGAAGCTGGGCAGTGCGCTGCTCTACTTTACGCTCTAAGCTAGCGTTGAGGTCGCGCACCTGCTGGTAGAGATGCGCCTGCTGTAAGGCAATGCTGATTTGCGTAGCTAACTTTTCTAACAGCTCTACTTCATAGGCCTGCCACTGACGTGGCCCAGCGCAGTGGTGTGCCACCAGCAGCCCAAAGAACTGATGATCGCGGGTGATGGGCACTGTCAACGACGCGCGGATTTGAAACTCGTGATAGTGCTGGGCGATCGCCTCATAGCCTTGCACCTGGTCGATGTCATCGATCGTTTTAACACCCTGATCGACAAAAAGCTGCTTGACCTGCTGAATGTAGTCGGCGTGGGTAGGCAGCTCAAACCGTAGCCCCAGCATGGGTGTCCAAGGCGACTCGACCGACTCTGCCACAATCAGCCCCAGGCTACCAGCCACCTCGTGACCAATGGTAACGCGGTCGGTGTTGAGCACCTGTCGCACTTCTTCTACGGTGGTTTGCAAAACTTGATCTAGCTCTAGCGATTCGCGGATGCGCAGCGCAATTTGCTCCACCAGGCGATCGCGCACCTCCGCTTGCTTGCGCTCAGTAATATCAACAATCACATCGAGCAGGCAGGGCTGCCCAGCAATGTCGATAATTTCAGCCGAAAATAACACCAGCCGCACCTCACCCGAGCGAGTGCGAAACTGATATTCCAGGTTTTTGACGGCCCCCTGCTGAGACAATAGCTGCACCATTGCGGTGCGATCGCCCGGATCTACCCAAAAGCTCAACTCGTGCACCGTATGGCGCAGCGTTTCTTCGGGACTATAGCCAAAGGTTTCATAAAAGGCGTCGTTGGCTTCAATCATGTGCCCTTCCGCCAAGGTGGCAATGGTCATGGGGTTAGGGCTAGAGCGAAACGCCGTCGCAAACTTTGACTCTGATAGGCGCAGCGCCGCATCTGCCAGAATGCGGGCTGTAATATCACGCACGATAATCACAACCTCGGCCTCACCGCTCACCACCACTCGCGCTTCATAGTCGCGCCAGCCGCTAGACGGCAGCAGCGAGCCCTCAGCGTGACGCGGCGAGGCCGAAGGATTGGCTGAAGCATGCCGCTGGTGACGCAGACTCGAAAGCTGCACGCGATATTCAAAGGTCTGGGGCTGTCCGGTGTCTAGCGCCTGCGCCACTGCTTGCATCCGCTGCTGAGCCAAGTCAGGCGGCAACACGTGATACACAGATTTGCCAATCAACTCATCCGCCGGAATCAGCAGTTGATCGTGATTGGCCTTCACATCCAGGTAGGTGCCGTTGCGATGGATGCGAAACATCATATCGGGGATGCCTTCGATCAGCGCCCGATAGCGGGCTTCGCTCTGGCGGATCGTGGCTTCAGCCCGCTTGCGCTCGGTGATATCGCGAATGCCCGCCACCCGCATTGGCTGCCCATGAAACTGAATCGGTTTGGCATAAACCGCTCCGGCAAACGTCGAGCCGTCTTTGCGGATGCCGACGGCCTCATAGGTATAGGGGTCATCTGGATGCTGGCGCGATCGCCATGCAGCCTGAATCACCTGCTGAGAGGCGGGCTGCGCCAACTCCAGCACGGGCATCCCAACGATCTCGTCATAGCTATAGCCAAACATGCGCTCCGCCGCAGGATTCACATCCACCACCTGATGAAAGTTATGGATGATCACCGCCTCAAAGGTGGCATCAAAAAAACCCTGTAAACGGTCTTCACTATGGCGCAGATCTGCTTCTGCCTGCTTGCGTTGGGTGATATCTTGCACCACTGCCACCACCTGTTGGTGCCCGTTAGCGGCCACTCGTACCTGATAATGGCGCGGGCTGGAATCTAGCAGACTGGAATCTGGCAGACTGGGATCTGGCAGGTGATAGTCGAGCGTTTGCAGCACGCCCGTAGCCTGCGCCTGCTGAATCAGCACCTGCCATTGCACCGCCACGGCGGGCGGCAGTACCGCCTCTAGCCGCTGACCCACCCAATGTTCCACCCCATAATCAGCTGGGTCACGGCTAACCGCCAAACAGGTGCCGTCGGCATCCAGATGCAGCGTCAAATGGGGAACGGCCATCAGCAGCGCCTGGTGCTGGTCAGCGGCAACCGTGGCGGTATGCGGCATTGCTTGCAAAAGCTGACACAACCGAGTGAACGCTGCATCGTCGCGGCAGCACTGTCGGAATTCTTCAAATTGGTCGAGCCCAAACGCCATAAATTAAGATTGGCTTGGAAAGACCCTCACCCTGGCCGTTGACTGTTGGCCATCCGACCAGCGGCCCCGCATTATATCGACGCGGGTTCCTCAATCCGTCCTAGAAAACCGTGCATCCTCAGAAGAGTGAGTGAGCGTGTAGTCAAGAGGCTAGGGCACTGCAGTTGTGCGTTGTGCGATCGCACCATTCACTCCCTGAGCCCCCCCAGACAACCGGCGTTAAAGCAGGAACCTTGATGAAGGATCGAAGGTAAGGAATGGAGCAGAACTCATCATCGCGAGTGCCGCTATGCCAGTCCTAGCATCGTGCGATCGCCCTATGGACTCAAGTGCCCCATAGTCCCCATAGTCCCCATAGTTTAGATATCATCTTAGGGTAAGTTGTGGGAATGGGCGATCGCCCGCTGCACTCCCTCAACAATTCGACAGATTCAAGATTCAACAGAATCGCGTTGAGGCAAATGCGTCAGTCGCTTTGAGTCAGTGGGGCTTTGTAGTGTTAACGTTGCAGGCTGGCCGCGCCAAACGTGGCGTTAAAGCGACGGCACCAAATCGCCACCGACTGAAAATCTGCCAGGTTTACGGTAGCAGGAATGGCATAGCGCTGCTCGCCCGTTGTGGCCTGCAACGGAGCTAGAGACACATAGTCGGCCTCTTGGATGGCATAAGCCGGAGGTTGAGTGGTGCCAATGACATCATCGCTACGATGCAGGATGACAAACAAATCAGGCCCGCGATCGGTCTGAAAATCCTCGCCCAGTTCCACATACAACAGGCCGTTTTCCGTCACGACCTTCGCACTGCCTCGAGTGGGGTGTTCACCATCGACAAACTGCCCCATGGCGACTAGGCTTTCTTCAGCCGAGCGGGTGCTGGCAGAGTCTGACGCAGGCGCGTCAGCGGGGGTAGCGGCGAGCTCGATAGGCTGAGCCAGGGTAGGGACGGGTGCTGGCTCTGCTGCCGCAGTGGCGGTAGGAGCGCCCGACGGGCTAGCAGCGGGGTCGGCAGACTGGGATGGCAGTGAGCTAGTACAGGCGATCGCCAGTAGAGATAGTGTGCTCACCACAGATAGTAATTTCATGACGCGTCCTCCAATAGAACGAACCGAATTGCCTTTAGCATGGCGCGCCCACCCAAACCCTGGCTGATAGTCGCCTGAAAGATTGCTGAGAGCCACTTCTCTCACACTTGAAGCCTGCACTGAACCGATGCAACCCCTACTTGCCCGCGTTACAGGCAGCGCGGTTTCAAGATTGGCTGAGCGCTTCAGAAACAAAGTCCATGACCAAGGCGGCGACCCTTGGTAGGCCAACCTTTTGTTTCTTGGCGCCTTCCTGCCTCCCAGCATTCCTCCCAGCATTAGGGACTGACGTTATTTCGTCTGGGGAGCAGACTGATCAATCAAAAATTCTGACTCGCTGCTTGGCAACTCGTCTGCCTCATCGGGGCCATCTGTTCTATCTGCCCCGTCTGCGGCTTCACGGGGGGCGACAAGAGTGACCTCACGTGCGGCGGCTTGCGCGGCAGCTTGGGCCTGCTCCAGCACCTGCCAGAGATGATTTAGCATGGCCTCTAGCCCTACCCCAGACACCGCCGAGATTTGAAACACCGGAGCCTGGGTTTGTTGCTGAAGCTGGGCGGCGATCGCCGCAATTTGATTAGCCTGGTCAGACTCAGGGGCGATCGCATCCAATTTATTCAGCGCCAAAATTTGGGGGCGGGTTTCGAGGTTCCGTCCATAGGCCACCAGCTCTGCTCGAATCGTCTCATAGGCTCCAATGGGGTTCTCTTGAGTAGCGTCGATTAGGTGCAGCAGCACCCGCGTCCGCTCAATATGGCGCAAAAAGTCGTGCCCCAGCCCCAGCCCCGAATGAGCGCCCTCAATCAAGCCTGGAATATCGGCAAAGACCGTCCCGTCGCCTGTGGGCTTGCGCACCACACCTAGATTTGGCACCAGCGTAGTGAAGGGATAGTCCGCAATCTTAGGGCGCGCTGCCGAGAGCGACGCAATCAACGTAGACTTTCCGGCATTGGGTAGCCCAATAATTCCCACCTCCGCCAGCAGCTTTAGCTCTAGCCGCAGCCGTCGTTCTTCTCCAGGTAGCCCCGGCAGGGCTAGCTCTGGCGCGCGGTTGCGATTGCTTAAAAAGTGGCGATTGCCTAAGCCGCCCTTGCCCCCCGCTGCGACCCGCAGCGTTTGCCCAGGCTGCACCAAGTCACCCACCACCTCATCCGTCTCAGCGTCGTAGACCATCGTGCCGCAGGGCACCTGAATGTAGCGATCCTCACCCGAGGCTCCCGTCATGTTTTTGGAGCCGCCCCGCTTGCCATTGTCTGCTTTGAACAACCGCGCATAGCGGAAGTCCAGCAGCGTTTGCAAATTCTCTTCTGCTTGCAAATACACAGAGCCGCCACGCCCCCCATTGCCGCCTGCTGGCCCGCCCGCCGGAACATACTTCTCTCGACGGAACGCGACCATGCCATCGCCGCCGTCTCCGGCTTTGACATCAATTTCGGCTTGATCAATAAACTGCATGGCTCTGTCAACTCAACAATAGGCACCTCCCCATCATGGCAGTCATCTCCGACTCTTGTCCCATGTTGAGGTAAGTGTGAGAGTTCGCTGGGCGTTTCAGGCCATGCACTCAAGGCTGAGGACAATCAAAAACGCCGTATTTCGCGCATCCTACAGCGAGGGCACTCATTGATGTTCATCCCCCGTTACATGGCACCCTCACGACGCGAGGATGCCATGTAACAACGTGCCCTGCATAACCCAAGAGCCCCAGCCCCATAGGTGGGGGTTAGGACTAAAGGCCTTGCAATCGCCGGGTGAGATTACGGATCAAATGTTGCCTGTTGACCCTCACCATTCGGCTCAGCGCTTATGCCGAAGCACCCAACCCCCTCGCCCATTTTGGCGAGGGGAACCAGTCTTAGTTCCCTTCTGTCATTCTGGAACAAAAGGGTTGGGAGATGAGAGTTTTTGGGTTCACTGCGCCTGTCTACTTAGGAGCAGGCTCGAATGTTGGCACCCACGCCACCAGTCCCTGTTTCTGCAATCCAGCCTAGGGCAGATGTGGCAGGCGTGTAGAACACATTTAGCCAACGGCGTCCATCCGCTGTGGTTTGCCGCTGGGGTGGGTTGGTGGCAAAGACTTGGCTGCTTGTAGAAACTGCCGTGAGGGGTGTGCCATAGGGAGCACTGCGCACCGTCAGATCTGTAAGCGGCTGGTAGCACTGCCCTCGCCCCCCAGCGGTAGGGGGTTGCGCATCACAGTTGGTCAGCAAGGTTGCCGACGGCACCCAACCTGTGACGGGTTCTCGAATTTGAGCGACACCTGTTCCCAATACGCCGCTGAGGGTAATCCTCGTGTAGGGTTGAATCTGGCGCAAGGGTCGAGTTTGGCCACTGTCTAAATAGGCATTGATGGCTGTGGTGCCGCTGTTACGGCAGGTGTTCACAAAGCCCGGTCGTTCCACAACGGGAATATCCTGCTGCTGCGCAATGCGAGTAGGAGACTCTGGCAGAGCCTGCTGATCTTGCTGGCGGTCGGGGGCTGCCCATGCTGGGGCGATCGCCATCAGGCTCAACACGGCGGTCATCAGGGTACAAAGCTGCGTTTTCATCAGAAGTCTAATCCTAGAGATTTTTTTTGTAGAGAGTACGGTTGAGAACCAATCCATTGCCCTAAGGCTGACAGCAGTCGGGTGAGGGCTTCACCCCAACCCATTGGCACAATCCTGAACGGCAGGGAGGTGGGCCAAAGCTGCCCAGGCTCAGATCATAAAAATGCTTCGCCCAAAAATTTATCATATTTGACCGATCTCTCAATAGCAGCTAAACATTGTCTTGCAGTTTGAACAGCACAGCTTAATCAATTGAAATTAATCAATCTCATATCAATTCTCTAAATCAGAACGACGGATTGTTTGAGGAGGGGGGTGGGGAACTGCGTTCCCCACAAGGGGGCTTTGCCCCCTTGCCCCCATTTGCAGCCGAAATTTTCGGAATCAATCTCACTTTAGGTTAAGACAGGGTTATGAATACCGCGCGTCGCGCAGTGCCTACAAACCCTTGAGATGCGCTGCGCTGAGGGTGATCGAGATGTGACCACAACGCGACACCGATCGCAATTCTCGCTGCAGCGAACCCGATGAAGTGATGAACCCTTCGCCGGGCAAGAATTGTGGCGGGTCGCTGTAGTGCAGGCGACTGGCGGACAGAAACCGTATCAACCCGCATCTAGTGTCTCAAAAACAAACCTGCCTCGGTGCAAATACCCTGTAGCGGTCGATCCCAGGGATCAGTCGGGAGCTTGGGGAGGCGGGCAAACTCAAACACAATGCCGAGGGTAGGTTTTGAGCGCCATTCGGGCTCGATCAGCATGCGGTCGTAGTAGCCGCCGCCATAGCCCAAGCGATAGCCCCGCACATCGCAGGCCACAGAGGGCACCAGAATCAAGTCCACATCTTGCGGGCGAATCACAGGCGCAGTGGGATGCGGCTCGGGAATGCCATAGGTGCCGGTTTGCAGCGGAATTGAGCCTGAGGGCATCCACAGATGCCAGTGCATATCTTTCGCCACACAGCGGGGAAACCCCCAGCGTTTGCCGGTGCGCAGCAACCGCCCTAGGTCAGGCTCGTTGCGAAAGCTGAAGTAAACGAGCACCGTTTTGGCCTGCTGAAAGGTGGGCCAGTGGCGCAGATGGTCGCAGATGCGATCGCTCTTTTCTTTCCACAGGGTGGGATGGAGCGCCTCGCGTGCCTTGAGGAGCGATCGCCGCAGGTCGGACTTATTGGGTTGACTATCCAGTGCGTTCACAACTGACCCGATGAGGTGCTGAACTAAAAACTCTGACACTGCTCGCCGCAACGGCTTGCAGTGGGCAGAGCGTAAATTCTATCTCAGACCTGAACGCCTGGAATCCTCTGTTCGCTGTTTAGTCTCGAATCGCACTTGGGCATGTTGAAACAATTAGGACAGCGATAGGGAAACAGGGGAGGCACAAGGATGCATCAATCGACTGCTCAATCAGGTCAATCGGGTCGTCAGCCTGAATTAATCGCGTGGCAGCAGGTGCGGCAGCGGTTTCGGGATATTTGGGGCTATGACGACTTTCGGTCACCCCAGGGCGAGATTGTGCGCTGTTTGCTGGCTGGGCAAGATGCCTTGGTGGTCATGCCGACGGGCGGTGGCAAATCGATCTGTTTTCAGCTGCCAGCGCTGATGCAGACTGGGCTGACGCTGGTGGTGTCACCGCTGGTGGCACTCATGGAAGACCAAGTGCGGGAGCTGCGGCAGAAGCGGCTTCCGGCAGCGCTGTTGCATAGTCAGATGAATAAGGGCGATCGCCATCGGGTGATGGATCAGCTGCGGCGGCAGCAGGTGAGACTGCTCTATCTGTCACCCGAGACCTTGTTAAGCCCACCGCTGTGGTCGGTGCTGTGTGCCCCTGAGCTACTTATCAACGGCATCATTCTCGACGAAGCCCATTGCTTAACCCAGTGGGGTGATACCTTTCGGCCTGCCTATCGACGGTTGGGCGCTGTGCGGGCGGCGCTGCTCGCTCACAAGCCAGCGGGCACGGCGATCGCCCTAGCAGCATTTACCGCCACAGCCGACCCACAGGCGCAGGCAACACTGCAAACCGTCTTGCAGCTACACAATCCGCAGCAGTTTTTGCTTAACCCCTATCGCGAGAACCTGGCGCTGGCGGTGCAGCGCGTGTGGACGCCGCGCGGGCGGCGGCAGCGGCTCTGGCAGTGGGCCAAGGCACATCGGGGCGAGACGGGCCTAGTCTATGTGCGATCGCGCCGAGGCACAGAAGAGCTAGCCCAATGGCTAACGCAGCAGGGGTTAACGGCCATCGCCTATCATGCGGGGTTGAGTGCCCAGCGGCGGCGACAGGTCGAGGCGCAGTGGCTCTCGGGCGAGGTGCCCATCGTTGTCTGCACCAGTGCCTTTGGCATGGGCATCAACAAGCCCGACTGTTTGTGGATCGCCCATTTCAATCCCCCGGCGCTGCTGTCGGAATATGTGCAAGAGGTCGGGCGCGCCGGACGGGACGGCAAACCGGCAGCGGCGATGATGTGGGTCAGCGAACCGACCGGCTGGCTTGATCCGACCGATCAGCAGTTGCTTCAGTCGTTTCGCCAGCGGGGGCGATCGCTCCAGCAGTCGGCTCAACGCCTGCTGCGGCAGTTGCCAGAACAGGGCAGCATTGAGGCGATCGCCCACAGCCACAAAGACGGCGAATTGGCGCTGGCCTGGCTGCACAGTCAGGGCGCAGTGGCGTGGGTCGATCCCTTTCACTATGTCCGCTGCCGCCCGGCCCATGCCCCGACATCACACCCCCACACCGCGATGGATATTGAGCACTATATCGCGGCTCGAGGCTGTCGCTGGCAGGCATTGCTGCAGGCCTTTGGTTTTGCGGCAGAAGCCCGGCAGATGCGGTGTGGACGGTGCGATCGCTGCCAGCGTTCTCGAACTTGACTGGCCGCCACTGCGGCGCTGAGGCTCGTCAGCCTGGGTTAAGTTTGGGTTAAGAGGGCTTGGGGACGTCTCGCGACGCAGGGTGCCCTTCAAGCCCTGAGCGTACGCCGAACTCGGTTGCAGCCAAGCTGACGGCTTGACGATTGTTTGACCCAGACGGGGACGTTCTTTTTGAAAAATCTTCTAAGCAGCAGGGTGCACGGGCAGGGTAAAGGTGACGATGGTTCCGGCATCGGGTGTGCTATCGAGCCCGATTGTGCCGCCGTGCGCCTGCACAATCTGCTGACACAGGTATAGCCCAAGGCCCAATCCTTGAGTATGGCTGAGGGCCGGGCCTTTGCACGAGAGCTGAAACATCTGGCTATGCTGCTCAGGAGAAATGCCCACGCCGTTGTCTATAACGCTGCACTGAATTGCGCCATCGTGGTGCTCAGCTCGAATCATCACCTGCACCCCAGGGGGATTGTGTTTCAGCGCATTGCCAACCAAATGCTCTAAGAGGCGCTGTATCTGGTCTGAATCGGCAAACACAAGGGGTAGCGTCGGGGGCACCTGTTGAATCAGTGCAGCCTGACTTTTTTGGACTTGGGGCATGCAGTGTTCGGCAACGGTCGCCACCAAGCTGTCTAGCGCCAGCGGCTGGCAGGCCAGCGGACGCGATCGCCCCTCACTGGCATGGGCATCCACCAGCGCATCAATCAGGGTCAGGTGGCGATCGCTCCCCGCCACCATTCGCTCCAGCAGCGAGCGCGAAATCCAAATTCGGTCGTCTGGTTCACTGGTGGGTTGAGCGCAGCAGCCAATCCCAGCCAGCAAATTTTTTAGCACCATCTGCATCCCCAACACGGGAATCCGCAGATCGTGAGAGACCGCATGAAGCATGAGCTGCACCGAATGCTGCGCTCGCTGTAACCGCTGGGCATAGCAGACCTGCTGCTGCTGAGCCAGATGAGCCTGCACGCGTGTCGCCAGCGTTTGAGGGTGCAGCGTCATCACATAGTCGGTCATGCCAGCCCGATACAGCATGTCGATCTGAGCGGGGTCGGGCGCAGTCAGGCTAATGATAATCGCCGGGCGATCGCCCACCTGCTGCCGCAGTTGGGCACAGCGTGCGGGCAAATCCACAACACTGGGCACATGAATCAAAATGACCGAAGGAGAAGGAATGGACGGGGGGGCGATCGCCCCAAACCCTGCCCCAAACGACACCACCTCGCAGTCAATTGCATCGGCCTTAAGCCATGCGGCTAGGCTTGCATCCGGCTCACCCACTATCCATAGAACTGGTTTTTCAGACGCGACCGCGACCATGTAATGCAGACTACCGTATAACGTCACTTCTGCATCCTAATGCGCGACGTTCTGCGACGTCCTCACTCTGGTGGGTATTTCTGCATCACCACCAGAAGGAAACCGCACTCGTTAGAGAGACCGACGCACACTCTTTAACCCTAAGGACGCCTCCCCACCTCACCTCCTAGACACAACCGCCTAATGGTGGGGATTGAACGGGGGCAGATTGGCAGACTGGAGCGCCGTGCCCTCAAAGGCAGGCGTGGGTGGCACTCGCTGCTGGGTCAGCTCCATATAAATATGCTCTAGCCGAACGGGTTGGCGCGAGATAGAGCGGATGGGAATGCCGTCGAAGTTTTGCAGAATCGTTTGCAGCTCTTGCCGCTCGGGCAACCACAGCGCCAAGTCGCCGCCATAGTAACGGCAGGTATAGCCCAGTTTGATCGCTCGGGCGATCGCCCGCTCCTCATCGTCCGTTTCTAGAACCAAAATCTCCTCAGCCGCAATATGCTGCTGCAAATCAGCAAGGCTGCCTTCGGTGAGCAGCCGCCCCTGTTTCAGCAGCCCAATGCGATGGCACAGCCGCTCCGCTTCTTCCAGCAGATGCGTTGTAAACAGCGTGGTAATGCCCTGATGCTTAAGCTGACGGATCAGCTCCCAAATCTCGTAGCGCGCTTCTACATCCAGCCCCGTGGTGGGTTCATCCAGAATGATCAGCTTTGGCTGGTGAACGAGGGCGATCGCCATGCTGAGGCGACGCTGCATCCCACCGCTCAAGGTTTCAACCCGCGCATTGGCGCGATCGAGCAGATTTACCGCCTGCAGGCACTGGGCCACACGGGCGGCTCGCTGGCGGCGAGGCACGCCATAGATGCGAGCAAAAAAGGACAGATTCTCCGCACAGGTCAGGGAGCGGTAGAGCAAATTTTCTTGCGGCACAATGCCCACCCAGTGGCAGGTGGCATCGGTCACAGGCTGACCATTGACCGCGATGGTGCCGCTGTCGGGCTGCAGCAGGTTGCAAATTAGATTGATGGTGGTGGTTTTGCCTGCCCCATTCGGCCCCAGCAGTCCATAAACTTCGCCCGTGTGGATATGGATGCTGAGATCCTGCAGCACCGGGCGATTGCCCAAGCGCTTACTCACGTGTTGAATCGATAACATGCGCTATAGTCTCCGCTCTACCCGCACCATGCGTCGGTAGGCAAGCCAGCCACCTGCCACGGCCACGACCGCAAACCCCAGCAAAAACTGCACATGCGACACCAGTTCAGTAGACAGCCCAGTCTCATCAAAGTTCCCAGCCGCCAGCGTCAGCGCTTCTACCATGTGGTAAATCGGGTTGAGGGCAGCCAGCAGCAGCAGCCGCTCAGGCAGCAAGTTAGACGGCACAAATGCCCCACCCAAGATCAACAGCGGCACCCCAAAGGTGGCGACGAGCGCATTCACATCCTCGGTGCGCTGGGCAAACTGGGTGCCCAAAATCAACCCAACGCCTACATAGCTGGCAATACTCAGCAAAATAATCAGCAAGGCTAGCCACAGCGCCCCCTCAGGAGGCGCACCCATCACCGCAGCGGTAGTGTAAATCAGCAGCGCTTGCCCCAGCCCAATATAGGTATGCACCAGAAACACGCCAAAAAAATACGATAAACCGCTCACTGGCGAGATGAACAGCCGCCGCAGGGTGCGCTGCTCGCGCTCAGCCACAATCGTAGACACGCTGCCCCCCAAGCAGCTAAAAAACAGCGCTGCGCCCACAAGAGACGTGGGCACGGCAATCCGATAGGCCTCTGCCTGGGTCAAATCTACAAAGTCTGACTCGGTTAACAAATACCCATTCAGCAGCAAAATTAAAATGGGGAAAATCGTCCAAAAAATGAGCGATCGCCGCCGCCGCACTAGCTCAATCAAAATCCGCTGGGCGATCGCCAGCGTTTCTCGCCCATATTTCATCAAGTCTGGCTTTACTCCACCACAATTATTGGTACGTAGACACGGCTCCTGACAATCAGCGTGGCAGCCCGATGCGAGTGCTGGCGTGATGGTGCGTCCATACCCCAGCACTCGCCCATCACGACCGGAATCCCCCGTCATAGCTGGCTCGAATCGATCTGCGGATTCACCCAATAGCGGCACAGTAGAACAGCACGGGATCTGTAGGGTCATGATGCGCTAGAGGACTAGTGAGGGTTGAGCAACGTCAAAACCCAATCAGCAGGCCCATGCGTTTATAGCATGCCCCTAAAATACTTAAAAATACTGCCGAGCCAATCCAGCCCCTACACCGTGTAGCCTCTCGCAACTTTATTAAATTGCTCTACATTTTGCAACATTTCTATTCATCCTCGTCTGGAACCAATTGTCCCAGCGCGATTTTATTCCTTAGAGTTTGCATCAGTTTTTGCATCAGTTGAGCAATGCAGTGACGAACCGTACGGTCTGATTCGGTCACGGTCGCGACTCGGTTCTGTGCTCATTGTTCACGGTCTTTGTGGCGTACCATTGAAGAACCTAAGATTGGCGTGGCGATCGCCCTACCCTACTTCGTTTGTGTATGTCTCATTCCCATAATGATAGGTCAAGCCGTGCGCCCCACGAGTCCACGCTGCCCACCCGCGACGACATCAAACACTATGCCCGCCAACTCGGGTTTCACAAGGTCGGCATTGCCCCAGTAGAACCCGCTGCCAGCTTAGACTCAGAACCCCAGATCCCGGAAACCTCTGTCCCCACGTCAGCGGATTCTGTTGAGTCTCTCGTCGAGAGGGATGCTGGCGATCGCCCTGACAATACGCCACCGACAGAGGCCTCTCAATCCAAAGCGGCGCTGAGCCGCTGGCTAGCCCAGGGATACCACGCCGAGATGCAGTGGATGGAGCGCCCGCAACGCCAAGACATTCGCCAGGTGATGCCCGAGGTGCGATCGCTCATTTGCGTGGCGCTTAACTATTACACACCGCATCAACACAGTGAGTCGGGCGATCGCGCCAAAATTTCACGGTACGGCTGGGGGCGCGACTATCACCGCGTGCTGCACAAACGGCTCAAAGCGCTAACCCAGTGGCTCACGGCTCAGCATCCCAGCATTCACGCCCGCTACTATGCCGACACAGGCCCCGTGCAAGACAAACTGTGGGCTGAGCGAGCAGGCATTGGGTGGATCGCCAAAAACAGCAACCTAATCACACGAGACTATGGCTCTTGGGTGTTTTTGGGTGAAGTGCTCACCAATCTTGAACTAGCGCCCGATCGCCCCCATCTGCCCCACTGCGGCACCTGCACCCGCTGTCTGGATGCCTGCCCTACCCAGGCTATTGTGGAACCGTTTGTAGTGGATGCCAATCGCTGCATCGCCTACCACACCATCGAAAATCGCGACCCTGAGCTACCAGAGGCGATCGCCCCACAGCTACAGGGATGGGTTGCAGGCTGCGACATTTGTCAGGATGTGTGCCCCTGGAATGTTCGCTTCGCTCAAGAAACCGACATCGCCGAGTTCCAGCCCTATCCCTGGCATGTCAACCCGCCTCTGCACGAATTGGCAACCCTGAGTGATGAAGATTGGGGCGATCGCACTCCCACATCCGCCCTCCGCCGCATCAAGCCTGCCATGATCCGCCGCAACGCCCGCGCCAACCTCATCTCCCAGCGTGAATAGATGCGTCCATGCCACAGCATCACGCCCCCTTCACCGCAACAGAATTGCGAGAATCTCTTTTTCTTTTCTCAATCGTGTTTCATAACGGCTTCAAAGCTGGAGTGCAAACTCTGAAAATTCAGAATCACGAACCGCATCTACAACATCACCATAGTTCTCAATCAAATCAGCATAGGGACGATCAATCACCTTCTTGATAGTAGTAGGGCGCTGAAAGCTCGGATCAACCAGAATAAACTCTGCCAATTGCTGAAGTAAATTCAATTCTTGGGCATTCAGCAGCTTCTCTTGATCCTCGTTCACTAAATGATTAAGCTCCTCATAGAAAACCTCAAACATTTCCCCCTGCTTGAGAAGTCGTTTGAAATACTCCCTATCTTGAATAATTTCTCTGCCCATCTGCAACAGCCACGCAATGTTGATCGTATATTGACCGTCAATAGTGGCATCACCATGACGATGCCAAACATTCCTGGCCGACGCAATCTGATCAGAAATACCTACATGAATCACGTTTTTTCTAACTAAGTGAATCACACGAATATCATTTCTGACAAAACAGTCAGCCAGATAAACAGAGTCCGAAGACAAACGCGCGCAAATAGGATGCAAGAACCGAAGCTGATTGTACTTAAGATTAATTCCAACGGCAGTAAGCTGCTCTCTCTTCTGCTCAGGCACCAATTGAATAAGATATTCAAAAAAGTCATTAACGAGCACATCTGCATCCGCAGCTAGATTGGGTGGATAATGACGAAGCGTTTGTTGCTCTATAAATGAATGCCAGGTAAAATCATAATCATGTGGCGTTAAAACCTCCCCAAAACAATGGACGCTTGGATGAGTATTCAACAAATGCGTCAAGAAATGAGTCCCCGATCGCTGCTGACTCACAATAGCGAAACAAAGCATTACCGTTAGACCTTAATTTTCAGAGTTCAATGTGTTACTGTCGGACGCATATATATCAAACATCGTCAAAAAGCAGACCAAACCCTGATATAAAAAAACTTCAAAATTATGGGAGATCCCGGGCCATTCAACTAAGCTTACGCATCCAGACAATTTGCTAGCCGGAATCAGGCTCACACCTCAACACCAAAGGTCAGCCATGCTTGGCACCTTTTCCACGGTTCCAGCAGTACTTATCTATTGCAAGACATTACACCCGTTGAGGAGCACACAGCACAACGATTACAGTATCAGAAGACGGCACACATGTGTCCCATCCGCATCTTGACGCGTGCAAGCCAATAATAAGGTGAGCATCGCAAGGCAAGTACATCCGAACTGGTTACCCCCCCCTACAGCCGATGAGCGCTCATCGGCCATGCAGAGACTTCTAGGGCGTGTCATCAATTCCAACCAAACGCCTTTTGCAATGAGCGTTGCCACGTCCGACCCAAAAACCTGGCTAGGGGCTGTGACTGTTAATTTCTGGGATATCAGAGGCTAATTGATGACAGCCCCTAGCATCGAGTGCATCCCAGTTTTGCCAATTTGCTCACCCTGCGGGAAATATACATTCCCCAGAACTTCTCCCAAAACGGGAGGGGAGAGCCGAAGGACAAGCCCTCTCCCGTCCTGATTATGTGAGCTCCAAGGGTGTAGATGTAGACGCGACCGACTTCTTTGTGATTGGTTTACAACAGTTGGGTGCATCCCTAGCGGCGAATAGGAGTAATGCAGATTGATTGGCGTAACTAGATCAGCAATACCTTTTTATAGTCCCTTTGTACGGCTAGCCCTCACGTTGCTAACTCAAGCGCATTTCTGGGTGCGCGACACTAGATACCCGTGCGATATATGATAATCTTCTGTTTTATGGCGTTCTAAGAAAACGGCAATTCCCAAGACTTATGGAAGGTACGGCGCCAACATTAGACACGGCACAGCCAGCTGTCATTATCACCGGGATGCATCGCTCTGGAACGTCCTTTTTTTCCGCTTTATTGCAAAGCGCCGGGCTTGACATTGGTCGCCACCTACTAGAGGCGAGGCCTGAGAACCCGAGAGGATACTTTGAGAATGTTGAGTTTCTTGCCTTTCATGAACGTCTTCTGGAGGCCCAAGGGATTTCCAAATTTGGCTGGACGATTCAAGAGCAGATCGAGGTTCCGATACAATTTCTCGACAAAGCTCATCAGCTTATTCAAACTAATTCATCCAAGACGCAGCCTTGGGGTTGGAAGGAGCCTCGAACAACACTCTTTCTAAATTTTTGGGAGTCTCAACTGCCCACTGCACGCTTTCTCTTTATATATCGGAAGCCCTGGGAGGTTATAGATTCCCTCTATCGGCGTGGAGATGGGGTCTTTTTAGAAAATCCAGAGTTTGCGATCGATGTCTGGACTAGCTACAATCGCCGGTTAATAAAATTTTGCCGCCAGTTTCCAGAGAAATCATTACTGGTTCACCTTAATCAAGTCATTGACGATCCAGAACGCATAGTCTCACTGATCAGCAATCACTTGAGCATCAATTTGCACGCTCCCAACAAAGAAATTTGGGAGCCCGGTTTATTAAACCAGAGCGTCTCTACGTCGCAGCGCCCCGCCCTCATGAATACCTATTTTCCTGAAGCCATCCGACTCTATGAAGATCTGAACGAAGTTTCAGGCTACGAAGATAAAAGTCTGAGTTTAGTTAAGTCTCTAGCCTCTCAAACTCAGTCATGGCTAATTCAAGACTGGATGCTCCTTCGCAGCCAAGAAAAACAAAAAAAAAATCTCCTCTCAAAAGTTCAGGACTCAGAATCACAGGTTCAGGACTTAAAATCACAAATTCAGGGCTTAAAAGAGCAATTGCAGTTAGCGAGCCAAGCGTTAGAGTTGGAAAAGAACCAGACTCAAAGTTATATACATCAGCTGCAGCAAATGGAAGGGCTTTCTGAAACCGTGGTTGTTTCAGCTGAGAAGATCGACGCTCTTGGACATCGGCTAAAAGGATGCCAGCAATTTAATGAAACTCTCAGAACAAGACTTCAGCAAAAAAATCAACGAATTCAACGCCTCAATCATTTGATTTCCAAGATGGAGTCAAGCCGCGCTTGGAGACTCAAAGAGTTCGTCAAAAACCTAATTCGTCTTTAATTATTTGGTGGATGAGTGCTTTGACTATAGAATACAGGGTATTCACATTGCTCCTTCAAGTGCAACAATTGCATAGTTAGAGCAATAGATCTAATTTAATGAAGTGATATGGTAAAGCAGGACACATTCATCAAGCTTTTGTCGCAAAAAAACTTAGACCTCGGGTTTCAGCTTGAGTATGCGACACGCTTACAAGCTGAGAATCCTCAAAATATTGCCCTTATGATTACGACCGAATTCGAAGGCATTTATCGAAATGGCGGAATCGGCACGTATTATCGAACGCTGAGTGAGCATCTGGCAGAGCAAGGATGGTATGTCATCCTGCTGGTATGTAATTCTCAACAAGATTTTGAGGGCGAGTCTGATATCCCCTGTTTAAAGCACATTTTTGGTGTTGGCGAGTTGCCAAGAGTGCTAAACCTTCAACCAATTCATGAATCCATTCTTAAGGCCGCATCTTACTATTCATTTGTTGACCGCGATGGTTATTCTTCGCTATTTTTTGTGCAGGCTATCGAGAACCTTTTTCCAGCATCTAAGATTTACGTCGAGTTTCATGAAATGAATGGCCTTGCCGCTCGAACAATACTAGCAAAAAAGTGTGGAATTTTAGATCAGAACGTTGCAGTTGCAGTCACGATGCATAGCGGTCATGAATGGATTTATGAAGCAAATGAATGGTTCGCAGAAGAGTATCAGAATATGTTTCTCGAATTAATCAACTTTGAACAGTTTTCTTTTGAGAATGCCGATCTAGCCTTTTTCCCGTCCTATCATTTGCGATCGCGCGTAGATGCATATGGCTGGGATGTCTCAGAATCAATTCACATGCCTTACTTCATACCAATTCTAGAAGACAATTCCAAGGCTTTGGAGGCTTTAGAGGCGTTAGAATCATCTTCGCCAATTTCAGTGCTTAGTTGATCCCAGCAAGCTAATTCCTAAAGTCTTAGCGTTGGTTGCGATCGCTCATACGCTTAAGTAAAGAAAAAACGGCGACCATTTGCCATATAATACGCGAGTTGATTGACGTTGGTTGTGGGTGTGGGCGAAGCTATGACAACGACTGGACATGCAGACGCATTGGATGATGATGCTTCCACATTAGACCCAAACGTTGCAGATTCTGATGCGCCTGAAGGTTTGAATTCTCGGGTGATGGCCTCACATCTGACAAAGGTGCCGTCATCAAGCATATCCAAGCAAGATCCGAAGGCTCAAGACCCTGACTCTATGGAGGTTGATCCTGAGAAAATCCCCATCGTGTTTTTTGGGCGATTGGAAATGCGAAAGGGGATTTGCACGTTTGTAGAGGCCTTAAAGCAGCTCGATCCAGAGTTGCGAAATACTCTCCATATTCACTTTGTGGGCAAAGTAGTGCAGCTCCACAAGTCACGCATGGGCGCAATGAATAGCGACCAGTATGTGCAAGAAGAGCTAAATCCTGATGCTTGCCCAATTGAATATACCCTCTATCCAGAGTTTTTTAGTCGCGATGCCATTCGCTTCATTCGCCGACTCCACCAGCCGATTGTCTGCCTAACAAGCCATCAGGAAAACTTCCCAAATAGTGCATTGGAGATGGGGCAATTGCCCACGCCTCTTGTGGTGTCAGACACAGGCGGGTTTCGAGAGACTTTGAAATTGGTGCAGCGCACCAGCGGCGTGTATTGGTTTAAACCTGCCGATTCAGAAACCCTGGCATTAATGCTGAGCAAGGCGATCGCCGCCTATCCTGAGACCGTTGAAGTGGTCGGGCGAGAAGCGCTAGTTCAGGTTAACAAAGACTTATTTGCCCGCAAAATATCATTCATTGAAAATGCGTTTCAGCGAACCCCAACTCACGTCATAGATAAGCCAAGAGTCACAATCGGTATTACCTGCTATAATCTTGGCCGCTATTTAGTTGACTGCCTGGTGAGCGTAGAAGCACAAACCTACTCTAATCTAGAGGTGATTGTGTTAGACGATGCCTCTACAGAACCTGAAACGATTAGCTACATTGAGCAGGCAAAATCGCTATTTCCTAATTTTAAGTTCATCCGCGCAGACGCAAATTTAGGCTTAGGAAATGCGCGTAATGCACTGATTGAAATGGCCGCAGGGAACTATTTCTTACCCCTAGATGCCGACAATCGTCTGATGCCATTCTCGGTTGAAAAGTACGTTGAAGCCGCTTGTTCTTCGGGTGCTTCTGTGATTGTTTCGTCCATGCTGCACTTTGGCAAGGCCGATGGAGTTTATAACTTTAAATACACCTCAGTTGCGCAACTTTTGCAGAGTAATGAGATCGGCGATGCGTGTTCTCTATTTAAGGTTGAATTTTTGAAACGGTTTCGCCATCCTGCGCGCAAGGATGGGAAGACTCACGATTGGTGCATTTTGGCAGCGGCGATCGCCACGGGTGAACCGATCGTGCATTACCCGTATCCCCTTTATGAGTACCGCATGCGTCATGATTCCATGATTCAAGATGCCGTGTGGTCAAAGGAGCGCTATTACCTACGGCAATATCTGGCAGAAATTCCGCCCGAAAAATGGACAAA
This sequence comes from Kaiparowitsia implicata GSE-PSE-MK54-09C, assembly GCA_019359435.1. GTDB lineage: Bacteria > Cyanobacteriota > Cyanobacteriia > Elainellales > Elainellaceae > Kaiparowitsia > Kaiparowitsia implicata. The sequence continues at coordinate 86,046 of JAHHHI010000059.1, read as the reverse complement.
GCGCCAGATTTATATGCTGATGACCGCATTGCAACAGCTTCAAGCGCGAGAGCTTGATATAAACACCTCATCCGACATTCGCAGAGAACTGCAAGAGACCCGAAAAAATCTGCGGCAGATGCGTGCTAAGGTCAAAACGTTAAAATCAAAACTCTCTCTCGCTAGTGACCAACTTGAGGATGTTAACAACAGCAAGTTTTGGAAACTACGGAATGCCTGGTTCACGTTGTGTACTAGGTTAGGGCTCAAGACTACTCAGTAGGCTGAGACTGAGAATACTAAGATGGGCGATCGCCCTCAAGTCGCTCCTAAATAACTAAGCTACCGCAAAAACGCCAGAATTTTGGTAGGGTTAGGCTCCGCCTTGTGGTAGTAATGAGGTGTAAATTCCTCAGCGGTATCTCGCCTCGTTTGTATTAGTAACAGCTACATGAAGATTGCTCAGGTTAATACCTACGATATTTCTGGTGGTGCGGCGATCGCCTCTTACCGACTGCATCAGGGGATGGTGGCACTGGGGCAAGATTCAACGCTGCTGGTGCGATGGAAGGCGTCAGACAACCCCACTGTGCAGTCTGTGTCCACTCAAAACACTGAAGTGGCATTAAATGAACCGACCTGGGCTACGATTCAGCAGCGATATCTCAACCAAAATCGGACGGCTCGTTCCAGAACATATTTCTCCTTTTCCTACCCTGGATTTGACTTATCTCGATTAGACACCGTCACGCAGGCCGATATCATCAACCTGCACTGGGTCGCCGCCTTTCAGTCACCCACGACCCTTGCTAAACTGCTCACGCTGGGCAAGCCCGTCGTGTGGACACTCCACGATATGGCTCCGTTTACCGGGGGCTGCCATTACACCGCAGGATGCAATGGGTTTGAGCAAGCCTGTGCCCAATGCCCTCAGTTGCGAGATGATCCCTTTGCGTTGCCTGCGGCAACCTTGCAGGACAAACTCGAACAGGTTTCTCGCTTTCGTAACCTCACCATCGTTACCCCCAGCCGCTGGCTAGCAGACTGTGCTCGCCACAGCCGCGTGTTTCAGCAGTGTCGGGTGGAGGTGATTCCTTATGCGCTGGATACGGAGCTGTTTGCGCCTGTTCCCAAGGCCGAGGCAAAGCGGCAACTGGGCATTGCGCCCGAGACCTTTACCCTGGTTGCCCAAAGTACACCCGAACCTCGGAAGGGCTTTGCCGATTTGCTGGCGACTCTGCGACAGTGCGCGCAGCATCCTGACATGGCTCAACTCATTGCCCGCAACGCAATCACGCTGCTCGTCTATGGGCGACCTTGCCCAGAGCTAGAGCAATTCCCGATTCCCCACGTGCATTTGGGCTGGAAGTCAACCCCAGCGGACTTGATCGAGACCTATTCCGCTGCAGATGTGCTGGTGCTGCCCTCCTTTGAAGACAACCTGCCCAATGTGATGCTGGAGGCTATGAGTTGTGGCACCCCGGTGCTGGCGTTTGGTGTGGGCGGTATGCCCGACGCCATTCAGCATCAGCAGACGGGCTGGCTGATTCCCTTTGGCAATTTTGAGCAGTTGGGCCAGCAAATCATTCACTGCGCCATCAACCCGACTCAATATGAGGCAATGCGAGAGACGTGCCGCCAGCACATGTTGCTAAACTATGCCGCTCCGCTAGAGTCGAAGCGCTATCTTGAGTTATATGGCGATTTAAAACGCCATACGCCGCCATTGCCCGTGATACCTGCCGGAACAAGACCCCAAAAACCGATGGAACAGGCAGCGACGGAAGTGGGCGTCAGATCTGACAGGGAGCTTGGGGCGATCGCTCCCTTAGACCTCTCAATGGGGGCATCGGTGGGGCAGTTGTATCAGTCCATGTTGATGCATTCCCTCATGCAAGAGGCCAATCACTACAAGCAATTAGCAAAGCAAGCTCAAGTGCTAGCCACAGAACTGGAAGCCAAGCAGCAGCGCATTGCCGCAATGGAAACTAGTAAGTTTTGGCTATTGCGATCGCGCTGGTTTCAGCTCAAGCGACGGCTGGGGTTGCCGGTTGATGAATAGCGTCATTTGGGTTCCGCTTACGCGGTATGCTGTGAACGATTTGCGGCCTGGATTGGTATGAAAATCTCGATTATTACGGTTTGTCGAAATGCTGAAAACCACTTTGAAACCGCCATTCAAAGTGTGGTGGCTCAAACCCATGGCGACATTGAATATATCGTAGTAGACGGTGCATCGAGCGATCGCACACTAGACATCGCTCAGCGCTACTCCACTCACATTCATCATCTGATTAGTGAACCCGATGATGGCATTTATCAGGCCATGAATAAGGGAATTCAGGTAGCCACAGGCGACTATCTATACTTTCTAAATTCAGATGACTATCTAAAAGATCAAGCCGTCATTCAGGATGTTGTTACCTTTATTCAAAGCCAATCTAACTGCGACTTTCTCTACGGCAATTTAGAAGTGCGACGAGGCAAGCACGCCCTCGAAATCAAAGTCCCAAAACCGCCCGAGGCCATCGCTGAGGCCCTAATGTTCTATGTCGATGGGCCGCAACACCCTGCCAGTTTCTTCAAACGCGAGTTGTTTTCTATTCTCGGGTTATTTGATGAAACGTATCGGATTTCAGCCGATTATGAATGGTTTTTGCGGATGCTTCAGCATGGGGCGATCGCCATTCACTACATCCCACGCACTATTTCGTCATTCTCGAATCAGGGTTTATCCGGCACTGCTCAATCGCTCTCCTTAAAAGAGGTGTTTCGAGCCCAAGAGACCCTAGGCCTGTATCAAACAGAATCGTGGCTAAATCGGCGCATCTCGCGGCTTCAAGAGATGGTGATCGATCTCAATGAGAAATGGTACTTTGCCGTCAATAGTCCCACATCGAGTACATCCACACTGCCGCTACTCCCGCCGAACAAATCTGCTGAAATTTCACTTCAGCGCAATCAAGCATTACGCCATTCTCTCTTATCGCTCATTCGATCAAATCAGGTGAATGCCCCCATTCTGCCCACGCTTCATCAGGTCGATGTGGTCATCACCTATAACGAGATGAATCAGCAGCACGGTACGGGAATTTTGCTGCGGCGAATCTTTGAGAATCATAGAAATCTATTGTCGCTCCGAACCTGCGATACCTATCAAGGCGATCATGATTTCGGGGATTATAGCGCCCTCATTCGCCTGACAAAGCTTGCGAAATCAGAGATTTGTGCACTCTTACTGCGGGTGTTAAACGGCAGCACCCTGCGACGCATTCTCTGCATTCCTTATTTGATTGAAGATGTGAAGTTGGCGATCGCCCTCTCTGATGTGTTTGATGTGCCGCTCTGCACCTATCTCATGGATGATCACAATATTTATTCGTCGATTATTCCAGATGATTTAATGCAGGAACTCCTACAAAAATCAGACCTTCGACTTGCCATTTCTCCTGAAATGCGAGCCGCCTATCAAGCCAAATTCAACTGTCCCATCTGGTTTGCACCCCCCACCTTACCCACCGCATTTATTCGGGCCACGCCTCACTCGGTAGACCCCCACTATCTGGCTGAAAAAACGGGCGTTTTGATTGGCAACGTGTGGGGTGCCGCATGGCTGAAAGCGTTGAGAACAACCCTCCGCCAAGCCGGGTTGACCGTGGACTGGCATCCTAACCCTGGGCGAACTCCGGCGATCGCCGCAGACCTAGACGCAGATGGCATTAGGGTGCAGTCAGAAAAACCGGGCAGTCAGTTGCGGCTACTGCTGCATCGTTACCCGTTTACCCTAATGCCAACGGGAATGCTAGACGATACCGATGATCTCCCCGAGGTGACGCGTTTGAGCTTGCCCTCGCGCCTGATTTTCACGCTGGCAACGGCGCATCTCCCGATTATTGTGATGGGCAGTCGGGATAGTGCTGCGGCGCATTTTGTAGAGACATTTCAACTCGGAACCGTTTGCAGCTACGATGCAAACAGTTTTGCAGAGGCTGTAGCGTATGTCTGTGACCCAACGGTGCAAACCCAGATTCGGCAACGCTGTGCCGCTATGGCAGCAACTTTTGCCTGCGATGATCTGGCAGATTGGCTATGGCGATCGCTCGAACAAGGGCATCCAGCAGACGATCGATTTGAAGCATTAATCGCCCAGCACCCAGCTTAGATCCGTGCTATTTCATTTGTCAGTGCTCTCGCAATACGTAACAGATTATGGCTCAAATCTTTCAGCGATTCAAAGCAATTAAAGACTTATTCTTGAATAAGCTGGATGGGCTCTATGTCAAGCTCGACCATCAACAGCTAAAGCAAGATGAACTGTCTCACAAGATCGATTTAGTCGGTCACTCGGCTAAGCAAAACACAGCCCTCCTCCACCGCATTAATGACTATATTACGGCGCAGCTCGAGAACGATTCATTCTTACTTCAGTCGTCGATTCATGTCTCTCAAACCCTAGAAGAACAGCGCCATTTCTTAATCGATCGAATTTTTGCTGACGCCGCATCGCAACAGGGGCGATCGCCCTCTGTCGCTCCGTCCTCATCTACAGCGGATGCCCTAGAGAGACTCAGTCAGACCAACACCATTCTACTCTTGGGAAACCCCCAAGAGCGCCAGGTCGTGCGCGATCTAATTCACCCCCTGCAACCAGACGCTACAGCACCCAAACTCACGCCCATTATGATGGAACAGGATTGGACATGGGGCCAAGTGATTAGTGCTGATGAGCTAAGTTCAACGGCTCTCATTGTGATTTGCAAAATTCCCCTGTGTTCAGAACATCACGCCCATTTACAGCACCTTCAGCACCAGGTTCCCAATCCGATTACAACGCTTTCATTTCAGGCTGCGATCGCACCTCACGCTGAACCAACCTATCAACAGCTGCCGCAAAATGCATGAGAATTGCATTGCACAATCCGTTTGCTGAAACCTGGTTTGCCGAGTCAGAATTGGCAAGTCGCATCTGCATTGCCGCCAAAAACCTAGGCTGGCAGGCTGCAGAATGGCGACGTCAATCAGACATTGATGCCTATCAGCCAGATTGCGTCTTAGCACTTCACAACAACAGCTATAAAGCGTGGAAATTTCCCACCTATGGCTGCATGTGGAACCCGCCGAGCTTCTTTGAAGGTGTAAACGATGCAGTGCGCAATGTGCTGACCTATGACGGCTATTTGGTGTCATCGCCAGTGATCGAAGACTGGCTGTATCGACTCCTGCTGAATACTCCAAAACCATTGTTAAAAACGCCGTTTTTTACAAGCTGCTTTGCTACAGACTATCAAGCTTTAACATTAGACAAACCGCGCTTAGTTTATTTTGGGTCTAACTGGGATGGCGATCGCTTTCTCAAGTTTTTTCAACAGTTAGACCGTCAGCCCTATATTGATATTTACGGCAAGCCCGAGGGCTGGACGTTTCTGCAACAGGCCTACCGGGGAACACTGCCCTTTGATGGGATAAGTGTCCTGCGAGCCCTCCATCAAGGGGGTGTGGGCTTGTGCTTGCATCGCCCAGAACATCGCCAAGCCGCCGTTCCATCCATGCGAATTTTTGAGATTGTGGCGTCGGGGGCGATCGCCCTCTGTGGCGAGCATCCCTTTATTCGCAAAGCCTTTGGGGACTCGGTGCTCTATATTGATCCCGATGCCACGCCCCTCGATCAGGTGCAGCACATCACTCAACACATGGCCTGGATTGCCGCCCATCCAGACAACGCACGGGCGATGTCTGAGCAGGCGCATCGCATTTTTTCTGAACGCTATACGCTGGAAGCCCTGTTGCTTGGCTTGGCAGAATTGCACAAGGCGGTGATTTCAAAACGGGGCTTTATTGCACCGCTATCCGCCACTGTTTCTGAACATAAGTCTGAGCCGAAATCTGAGCCGAAATCTGAGCCGAAATCTGAGCCGAAATCTGAGCCGAAATCTGAGCCGAAATCTGAGCCGAAATCTGAGCCGAAATCAGTCAGTTTTGTCATGGTGAATCAGGGGCGATCGCCCGAACCGTTTTCTGACAGATTGGAGCGATCGCTCCACAGCCTTGCCACGCAAACTCACTCCAACTGTCATGCAATTATTGGCACTCGCGAGCCCGACGAGTTCGAGATAATCCACCAAAAAATTGCCGAGATTGCTCAAGTCGATGAGGCTGCACCACTCACAATCCATGCTCAGTTATTACCAGACTGTGGGTATCACAGCAGTCAACTCTGGCATCTCTTTCCTCAGATCAACACCGACTATTTTGGGCTGATGCAGGTGGGGGATGTGCTGTATCCCAACCATGTGGCGACGGCGATGCAGATCGTCGAAACCGCCGCAGACGAACCCATCCTCTACTCCGGTGCCATATCCAGAGGAACGGCAGAAGAGGCAATGCCAGCGCTGTTCTATCATCCCTTTAGGGTGGATGCGCTGCTGCAGTTGGAATCGCCTGCGCCCGAGTGCGCCTGGTTGTTTCCGGCGCGAGTGTTGAACCAGTGGGGCGATTGCGACCCCCGACTCAACCATCTCTACTGGCTCTACTGCCTGCTGCACGCGGTGCAGGTTGCCCCCGTCCGCTTTAGCACCAGCCTTACCGCCGCGGCCAGCTTTGCCCCGTCCCCGTCTCCAGAGCAGGTTCAGGCAGAACGCCGCGCCCTAGAACTCTTGTTTTGGCAGCAAGAGATTGTTCCGGGCAAGCCGCTCAACCCAGCGCATTCTCAACCGGGGGCCTCTGCGACTCAGTTGCACGATGCCCTCAGTCGCATTGCAGCGATGGAATCCAGCAAGTTCTGGAAACTCCGCACCGCCTGGTTTCGGCTTAAACACCGACTGGGATTACCCGTCAACGATTAGGATTGGGGGTTAGAGGCAAGTCTTGAACCGATCTGGCTAATCCGTAATTAGAACCTTAGAATCTCTAACACCCCTCTCCACCACCCCATCCCCATCTCTCCAGCTCAACCCTCAACCCTCAACACTCAACCATGCCTTTTCCGCTCGATGACGACTTCTGGACAGAAACGCGCGACTTTCTCAAGGACTGGACGCAGCCGACGGATGCGATCCTAGCGCCGAACGAATTCATGGAGTTTTTTCCGCAGAATTATCACTACAACGTCACCTATGCGCTGCCGCCGCAGATGTTTGGGTTTGTGGTGCTGCACAAGGGCATGGTGCATGAGGTAGAGCCGCCGTTTTTGCTGGCGGTGATGGAGGCGTTTCAGCCGGTGTTTGCCAATCCGGTGTTTGTGATCTATGCCCAGCAGGTGCCAGAGGGTGTGCCGCCGGTGCAGCAGGGGCATGTGCAGGCGCTGCTCGATCAGGCAGAGGCGATCGCCACACTCCATCACGCCCAGCAAACGGCACCCCGGTTTGCCAGCGTTATCACCACCTACAACCGACCTGAGGGGTTGGCGCGATCGCTCCCCCAGATCCTTGCCCTCGAGGCTCCGGTGGTGGTGATCGACGACGCCTCTAACCCAGAACACCAGGCCGAAAATCGGCGCATTGCCGAGGAACACGGCGTGCCGCTGATTGCCCTGCCCCAAAACCGAGGCTTGCCCAATGCCATCAACACCGGACTAGGCTACTGGCTGGCCGATCCCAACGTGGATTGGATCTCCTACTTTCAGGATGATGTGGATGTGCATCCTGACCTATTTCGGGTCTATGCCGAGGTGCAAGACCCGGTGGAGCGCCCGCTGCTCACGGGACGCGACGCGGCAGAACACCGCACCTATGGCAACGGGGCGATCGCCGGATACGAAGTGCTGCTTAAGCGCTCCATGCCCGGCGTTCATCTGCACGCCCACCGTGACTATTGGCGCAGCGTGCTGCCCATTCCGACCCCATACCTAGGCGCGCCCAAGCCCGTAGGCCGCAAACACGGCCAAGGGGCAGATGAGGATTGGTGGATCACCGCCTGGGCACCCCAATCTGTCACCAAGCGTAATTTATTCACCATCTGCATCCCCGGTCTCGTGCGTACCTTTGACCAAACGGGCGAAACTTCTACCTGGCGCAACGTGGTAGTGGCAGAAAACGACCGGGAGCTGACGGGCGCCATCCGGGGAGACTCAACACGGGCGATCGCCCTCAATCCGTTGGTCGAAGCCCCCGGCCCCAATCTGGCCGAGTGGGAGCACAAGCTCAAAGACGTGAAGATTTTGGTGGATGGGTATAACCTGCAACTGGCAGACGGCACCGGCATCAAAACCTATAGCGCCACCTTGGTAAAAGCGCTGCAAACCCTCGGGGCGCAGGTGGATGTGCTGCTCGGGCGCAACAGCAATAAGCGCGATCGCGTGCTAGACGAAATTCTCTTTTTTGACAAACAGTTCCACAAAGAAAACATTGTGATTGAGCTGGTCGGGCTTCTAAAGGGGATGCTCAAGTCCTATACCGGGCCGTTCTACCGGGCGTGGCGGCGCGACAGCATTGGCGACGTAGTGCTTAAGGAAGGCAAATACGGGGCAGACTTCATCCGCTATGCCCAGTCTTTTAACCTGCCGCGCTGCTACGAAATCGCCAACTTTTCCTTTAGCCTGCTCGATCGCATCACCGACATTCACTTATCAGAGCCGATGGATATCTGGCATGTCACCTATCCCCTACCCATGCGGATTAAGGGAACAAAGAAAATCACCACCATCCACGATTTAATTCCCTTGCGCCTGCCCTACACCACGTTAGACAACAAGAAAGATTTCTACGGCAAAATCCGCAATGCGCTTGACGATTCGGCGGTGATCATCGCCGTGTCAGAAAATACCAAGAAAGACCTGCTCACCTATTTTGACGCCGATCCCGACCGCATTCATGTCACCTACCAGCCGGTCTCGCTGCAACCCTTGCCGGTCGATGCGCTGGGCATTGGCAACTTTCTCAAGCGCTATCGGCTCGACTATCAGCGCTATCTGCTGTTTGTGGGAGCCATCGAGCCTAAGAAAAATGTGGGGCGGCTGCTCGAAGCCTATGCCACCCTCGACACCGATATGCCGCTGGTGATCGTTGGCAAAAAAGCCTGGGCTTGGGAAGATGAGCTTGGGAAGATGAGCTATCTCTTTGACCGCGACTCGCGCCGCGAGGTCAAACTGCTGGAATATGTGCCCACAGAGAATCTCAAATATCTCTATCAGGGCGCTTACGCGCTGGTGTTTCCCTCGCTGTATGAAGGGTTTGGGCTGCCCCCTGTCGAGGCCATGCGGCTGGGCTGCCCGGTGATCACCTCCGGCGTGTCGTGCCTGCCAGAGATTTGTGGGGATGCAGCGCTCTACGTCAATCCCTATGATGTAAATGACCTCAAACACAAAATCGAAACCCTCATGGGCGATCGCCCCCTTCGCGATCAGCTGGCCGAGCGAGGCACTCAACAATCTCAGCGCTACACGATGGAACGCTACCTAGAGCGCCTGTATGCGGCGTATGCCAAAGCGTTGGGACGCTAACCCGAGATTAAAAACTCAAGAGAGTATGAGAAGCGGGTGATCTCTCGCCACCTCCATATCAGATACAGGCCGATCAGCTACGGATTTGCTAGATCTTGGGATGTAGAAGGTAAAGAGCCCGCAACGCCAACCTCTCACGCAGAAGCCTCTCACGCAGAGCTTCGATCTCTCATACCCACTCCAGCTAGATTCCTCCCGGTTGGGCCGGGTGAATGCCATTCACCCCTACAAATCGCCCTTACAGATTGACGGGTGTGGAACCAAGGGTATGCGATTCGGATTTGGTATCAGGTTTCCTCTCCCCTCAGCACATCCTCTCTGCACCCCACTCCCTACCCCCCATCTCTCTCCCCATGCCCACCCCCGGTTCCATGCTGGCATTACTGGCACAGGGCGATCGCCGTGGTGACTTAACTCGGCAGGTCAAGGCGCTCACGCCGACCCAGTTTGGCAGTCTGCTCACCCAAATTACCGATGAGTTTGAGCAAAGCCGCCGCGCCATTGAGTTGCTCAACAACCAGTCCCTTGAAATGGTGCTGGAGCAAATTTTAGAAGCGTTCACCCTCAAAATTGGGCAGGTGTTGCAGGCTGGGCGCACTACAATCTTCCTCGTGGATGCTGAGAAACAGCAGCTCTGGTCAAAGGTGGCGCAGGGCAGCGAGGGCCTAACCAACATCCGCATACCCTTGAATGCAGGCATTGCTGGCTATGTGGCAACCCGAGGCGAGGGGTTGTCTATTGCCAATGCCTACCAGCATCCTTTGTTTAACCCCGAGGTCGATCAGCAGACGGGCTACCATACCCGCACGGTGCTGTGCATGCCCATTTTTGATACGCAGCGGCAGGTGGTGGCCGTGGCGCAATTGCTCAACAAAGCAGGGGACGAGCCCTTTAATGCCGCAGACCAAACGCAGTTTGAAGAATTTGCGGCGTCCATTGGCGTGATTTTAGAAAGCTGCAACGCCTTCTATGTCGCCGCACGGAACCAGCGGGGGGCAACGGCGCTGCTGAATGCCTCGACGATTCTGTCCCAAAGCCTAGACTTGGAGCGGACGCTGCGAGCCGTCATGGACGAAGCCAAGCAGCTGATGCAGGCCGATCGCAGCACCCTGTTTTTGCTCGATCGCGATCGCCACGAACTCTGGTCGAAAATTGCCAAAGCCGACGGCACCACCATCATGGAAATCCGGTTTCCTGCCGATCGGGGCGTGGCGGGCTTTGTGGCGTCTACTGGGCAATTGATTAACATTTCCAATGCGTACGAAGACCCTCGTTTTGACCCGACTACTGATCGGCAAACGGGCTATGTGACGCGCACCATTCTCTGCATGCCCGTGTTTAACTCAAGCGGCACACTCATTGGCGTGACGCAGTTAATCAACAAGCTTCAGGGCACCTTCACCAGTTCTGATGAAGAATTTATGCAGGCGTTCAACGTGCAGGCAGGCATTGCCCTCGAAAACGCTCAGTTGTTTGAGCGGGTGCTGTTAGAGCAGCAGTATCAAAAAGATATTTTGCAAAGCCTGTCTGATGCGGTGATTTCGACGGACTTAGAGGGGCGGATTGTCACCATTAATGAGGCGGCGTTGGCGCTGCTGGGCTGCCCGGTTAAGGGGGATGAGGGCACCATTCAAGCAGCTTCGTGGATGACCTATCTAGTCGGTAGGGCCGTGTGGGAAGTCGTGCCGATCGAGAACCTACGCATGCGCTTAGAAGACAGCCTTAGAACGGGAGCGCGCCACTATGTGCCGGAGCAAAGCCTAGAAACTGGCATTGTGATCGTTTCCTCAGAGCTACAGTCTCGGGCGATCGCCCCGCAAGCCCCGCAAGCGTCGCAGGCCCATCCCCCAGCCACCCAGTCGCTCGCCTTACCGCCTGCCCAGGCAGCGCCCTTGACCCATGTGCTGATGGTGCGATCGCCCACCCCCGAGGCACCCCACCGTCACCTTCCGTGGAATCTAGACCCCACCCTCCACCTTCTCCCGCTTGATCCCCAATCTCCCATTCAAGCGATCGAACACAGCATCAACCTCACTGTGAATCCCCTGACAAACCCCAGCGGCGAGGTGCGAGGCGGCCTGGTGGTGCTTGAAGACATCAGCCAAGAAAAGCGGATGAAAGCCACCATGTATCGCTATATGACGCCCGGCGTCGCAGAGCGGGTGATGGCTCTGGGCGAAGACGCGTTGATGGTCGGCGAACGCAAAGACGTGACGATTCTGTTTTCCGACATTCGCGGCTACACCTCGCTAACCGAGCATATGGAAGCGGCAGACGTGGTGATGCTGCTCAACAACTACTTCGAGACGATGGTAGAAGCGGTCTTTAATTATGAGGGCACCCTCGACAAGTTCATTGGCGATGCGCTAATGGCGGTGTTTGGAGCGCCGCTACCCGTGCCAAACCATGCCGCAATGGCGGTGAAATCGGCCTTGGATATGCGACGGCGCCTAGCGGTATTTAACGAACAACGACGCGTGGCGATGCAGCCGTTAATTCGCATTGGCATTGGCATTAGCTCTGGGGAAGTGGTCTCGGGCAATATTGGCTCCCAAAAGCGGATGGACTATACGGTGATTGGCAACGGGGTCGATATCAGCGCGCGTCTAGAAGGGGTCACAAAGGAGTATGGCTGCGACATTATCCTCAGCGAGTTTACCTATGCCCTATGCCGGGATCAGGTGTGGGTGCGGGAGTTGGATCGCATTCAGGTGAAGGGCAAGACCCAGCCTGTGGAAATTTATGAACTGTTGGGCGATCGCACCATTCCCCTCGACGATCGCACCCAAACCTTCTTAGATTTGTATCATCAAGGCCGCACCGCCTATAAAAACCGAGAGTTTCCCCAAGCGATTCAGCACTTTGAGCAGGCGCAGCGAATTCATCCGGGCGATCGCGCTGTCACGGTTCACCTAGAGCGGGCCCATGCCTATTGGGTCAGCCCGCCACCGCCCGAGTGGGATGGCGTGCATGTGATGACCCGCAAATAGGGCGCAGCGTCACCCTATAGCAAAAACTGAAGCAATAGCCCAGCGACGCCGCCTAAGAAATCTAGAAAACTACTGCGGCGACCGGCACGCTGTTTGGCATCCGCTTCTTCTACTGCGCGAATGCCCTCCACAAACTGAACGGCCACCTGCTGCCCCGAATCGTTGCCCTCGCGCAGGTAGAACTGTTCGGCCTGCTGGGCATCTTGCACGGCTCCTGCCAGGTCATTCACCTGGTAGCGCGCCATCCCCCGCGCCAGATAGGCATGGGATAAATCTGACTGAAGGGCAAGCGCTTGGTCAAAATAGGCGATCGCCCCCCGAAAATTGCCCCGACGGTGCTCTGTCAGCCCCCACAGGTAGTAGTCTTCTCCACTCACAACCGAGGTGGGCGCGCCGACGGCTCCATGCAGCAACGCCCCATCCAACCGGGCACCTTGCAGATCGGCACCCACCAGATAGGCCTCTCGCAGGTCTGCCCCGCGCAAATCGGCCCCGCGCAGGTTGGCACCAGACAGGTTGGCGCTGGTCATCATCGCACCCACTAAATTGGTCTGCTGCAAGTTGGCATTGGTGAGGTTGGCGCGGCTCAGATTCGCCTGCATCAAGCTCGACCCGCTCAAGTCTACCCCCGTGAGATTGGCGTAGATCAGCCCCGCCCGATCGAGCTCGCAGGCTTGACACTGACGGGTGTTGAGCAACTGCTGCACATGGGCTAGATTCTCAGCCTGAGCTGGTAAAGAGACGCCAAGGAGAGAGAATAGGGCGATCGCCGGAAGCAGCTTGCGGTTCATAGGTTGTGGATCTTTGCGATGGGGTGGAAGGAGGGTAAGAGCGTGGGGATCGGCGATGAAGCCGACGTTGGGAGGGGTGGGACTCGATTCTGAATCCGTAACGCAAATCCAGTTTGGGCGATGGTGGAGAGGGATAGCCTTCTCAAGACCATTCAATAAGCCCAGGACGCCGTACAACGTGCTCAGGTCTGTTTCTATCAGCCCTATCTCTACGAGGATAGCGCTGAGTTAGAAGAATGAATCATCGAGTCTAAGATGGCGGCAGCAGCGCGATCGCACACGCCGGGTTCTCCCATGGCTTGGCGCAGGTCTTGATAGTCGTGCTGCAGGTGCTGACGACGCTCAGCGCTCAGCAACAGTTCCATCGCAACCTGGGTAATGGCGCTGGGGGTCGCACGCTCTTGCAAAAACTCGGGGACGATGCCGCGCATCACCAACAAATTCACCGGCGACATAAACGGAATTGAAAACTTGAGCAGATGCCGTGCGACCCAGGCGGTGAGCGGGCTAACCCGATAGACCACCACCTGCGGCACATCCATCAGCGCAATTTCGAGGTTGACGGTGCCCGATTTAGTAATTGCTAGGTCAGAGGCGGCGATCACCGTGGGCGATCGCCCACTCACCAACGTCGCCCGCAGTCCATACTGGCGAATAGCAGCTTCGATCGGCTGGCGAAACGCTTCCATCGATAAGGAAATCCAGAAGTGAGCCTGGGGCAGCTTATACTGAATCTGCGCCGCCGCCTGGCACATCACAGGCAAAATATAGGTCAGCTCTTGCCGACGAGAGGCCGGAAGCAGGGCGATCGCCACAGCGTCCTCCCTGATCCCCAAATCAGTGCGAGCCTGGGCTCGAGACGGGAACGACTGCGCCTGATCCACTAGGGGATGCCCCACATACTGCACGGTGGCCCCATGGCGAGCGTAATAGCGTGCCTCCTCTGGAAAAACCGCAAGCATTTGATCCGTCATCGCCACCAGACGGCGCGTGTTAGCAGACCCAAAGGACCACACCCACTCTTGGGGCGCAATGTAGTAAGTGATCGGCACCGCAGGCAAATGCTGCTGCAAAAACCTGCCAATGGTGACATTGGGGGCCAGGTAATCAATCATCACCACCCCATCCGGCGGGTAAGCCCGCAGGTGCCGCTTAGCCCGCTGCTGAGCCCAGTACGTCGGCAGCACATAGGGAAGTGATTCAAACAAGCCGATAGAGCCAATCGCCGTGGTATTGCCCAACAGCGTCGCCCCTGCCGCCGCCATGCGATCGCCCCCCAGAGCCAAAATCTCGAGGTCAATCCCCAACGCTGCCGTCTGCCGCCGCAACGACTGCACCAGCAGCGCCCCTTGCAGGTCGCCAGATACTTCCCCCGTGCTGATAAACAGCCGCACTGTTACACCTCGTCTTGCGCTTTACGCCGCTTAGCGGGGATCACGCCACGTCGTCCAGACGCTTGGGTCATGTGCAAAAACTGGCGCAAATGTTCTAAATGAGGATTATTGGGCAACAGATCTAACTCTTCTAGTGCCGCATTTAGCGATAGACCTGAGCGATACAAAATTCGGTAGGCTTTTTTCAATAGCTGACCCGTGCGCCCCTCGTCGTCTTGCAGCAGCCCAGCCCGCTTCAACCCAACTTGATTGAGCGATCGCACCCGGCAGGGGTTGCCTTCCACCAGCGTATACGGGGGCACATCGCGATCGATGCGGCTCATGCCCCCCACCATCGCCAGTTTGCCAATCTGCACAAATTGGTGAATCCCCACCACGCCGCCAATGGTCGCACGGGACTCAATGTGCACATGCCCCGCCATCGCCACATTGTTGGCAATCACCACTTGGTTTTCAATCACACAGTCATGGGCCACATGCACATAGGCCATGAGCAAGTTGCCATTGCCAATCACCGTGGCGTTGCCCGAGCGCGCGGCCCGGTTCACCGTGACATACTCTCGAATCAGATTGTGATCCCCGATTCGTACCTGCGTGAGCGTCCCGTCATACTTCAGGTCTTGGGGCTCTTGCCCAATGGCGGCTCCGGCAAAAATGCGATTGTGTTCGCCAATTGTCGTCCAGCCGTCAATCACCGCGTGGGCACCGATTTCTGTGCCGGCCCCAATCGTCACCTGATCCCCAATCACCGCATAGGCACCCACCCGAACCGAGGGGTGAATCTCGGCTCCGGGTTGAATAACAGCCGTGGGATGAATCAGAGTAGACAAGCGCTTGGGGTCTTCCGGTTGCGAAAGAGAATTGGTTTGAGCGATGACCAAGGGAGAATCACAGGGTAGGGGAATCTAGCAAATCAGCAGAACTAATCGACCAGAGAATAACTGCTACTCTACCAGGGAAAACATCAGCTTACCCTCTGCGGCAAGCTGGCCGTCAACTTCGGCACGGCCTTGCATCCAGCCAAATTTGCGGGATTTGATGCGGATGAGATCAACCGTCATCACCAGTTGATCCCCTGGTACCACAGGGCGACGAAACCGGACATGATCAATACCCGCAAACATAAACAGCCCGACCGGAATATCAGGTAACTGCGTCAGCACGATGCCGCCCACCTGAGCCATTGCCTCAATAATTAGCACACCTGGCATGATGGGTCGACCAGGGAAATGCCCCTGAAAATGGGGCTCGTTGAAGGTGACGTTTTTAATGCCCACCGCTCGCTTCTCGGGAACAAACTCAATGATGCGATCGACCAAGGAGAAAGGATATCGGTGAGGCAGCAGGTTGTGGATCTCTTGCACTGAAAACACTGCAGGAGGAGTTGCGCCATTATTAACCCGTGCCTCATCAGCGTGGCGTTCTACGGCAGGGATGGGGTTCGTTACGTCGTTGTGCAAATCAGTCAAGGTGGACATGGGAATTGGGTTACATTACAACGGTGGTCTGTTCGTCGGGTGAGGAGCGGTGGGTCGTGAACGCTTCAATCAGGCAAAAACTGGAATCGTTAGAGTGGGCGATCGCCCATTAGCCGCATCTGTAGGGTGACTCGGCCAATTCAGGGCAGTGGATATCCAGCGACAATGGGCATAAAGTGGGCATAAAGTGGGTCAAAAGAAATAACGGATGTTGCCGTAAAACGGCTTAGGGCAGGCTCAACCCATTTCAACACGGTTCAGCTTTTGAACGTTGGGCATCTCTACTCGGTGTTGCGGCCCAAAGCCAGAACCCTGCCGGTTGGGCGATCGCCCTTCAACAGACCGACCTCTAACCCGAATAGGTCAGTTGCGGCCTGAGTTGAGCCGCAAACTGGGTATGCAGATGATGACTAGCCTTGTATGCCAGAAAATGAACCTGGGGCACGGCGCCAAGCAAGCTTAAATCTCCTACTAAATCTAAAAGTTTATGCCGCGCTGGCTCATTTGCAAATCGCATTGGTGGATTGACCCACTGATCGCCATCGCAAACTAGAGCATTCTCTAGAGTACCGCCTTTGATCAACCCTAACGTGCGAAGGTGGTCAATCTGGCGTGCCAGCACAAAGGTACGCGCAGGGGCGATCGCCGCAGCAAAGGAATCCTGCTGAGGCGACCAGCTGTGCCACTGATTCCCGATGGCCTGTTCGGCAAAGTCGATTCCATAGGAAAATCGCAGCTCTGGCGCGGGTAGCGCGGCCACAAACGCATCCCCCTTCTGATACCAGAACGGAGCCTGCAGGGTGACGGTGGAACGCGCTGCCGCTTGGGGCACAACCCCGGCACGCTGAATGGCGTCAACCCAGGGCAGCGCCGAGCCATCGAGCAAGGGCAGTTCTGGCCCGTCAATCTCGATCAGGGCATTATCAATGCCGACCCCTAGCAGCGCCGCCAGCAGATGCTCTACCGTGCGCACGGTGGCCTCACCCGCCCGCAATTCTGTTGACAGCGTGGTTTGGTCTACGGCATCAATCGTCGCTGAAATGCACGGCGCATTCGGCAAATCTACCCGGCGAAAGCAGCGCCCTGCATGGGGGTCAGCTGGATGGATGCGAACTGTGACGCTCACCCCAGAATGCAGCCCAACCCCCGTTTGCTCCACACTGTGAGCCAAGGTGCATTGAGCACTCTGCTCCGACAGATCTAATCTGTCAGAGCGATTGGACTCATCAGATAGAGGCAGGGACACCCCTGATGCCGCCGCATGCGGCTGAGAATTCGGAGGAGAGATCATGGCGATAAATGGGCAGTAGATGGGCGATAGATGCTAGAACCGTTCCCCGATGCCGAAGTGAATCCGGCTGTCTCCCTGGTCATTAAACCCGTAGTCAATGCGGATGGGGCCAATGGGCGATCGCACGCGTACCCCGACCCCATAGCCCAGGCCAAATCCAGGTTTGTCACGCGCGCCAGCCGGGTCGCCAATGACATTACCACTCGTGCCCAGGTCAGACCCTACATCCACAAACAGCGCCCCGCCGACAATCGCAAATAGCGGAAAGCGATATTCCACACTGCCCAACACAAAGGCCCGACCACTTGCCACATCCCCGGCATCATAGCCCCGAATCGAATCGCTCCCCCCCAGCGTAAAGGCTTCATAGGGAGGCAGATCACCCAGCACCACCCCCCCCTGAAGGTTAAACGCCAAGGTTTGAGGCCCTTCATCAAAGTTGGTAAAGTCTACAGGCAGAAAGAAGCTGTAACTTCCCCGGAGGCGATTTAGAAAAATGCTGCCCTGACCAATGGGCACCGACTGCTCAGTGCTGACCCGCAGAAACGTGCCGCTCGTGGGGGCGAGTGGATTGTTGCGACGATCTTGTGACGCCGATAGCTGCACCAACAGCAGATCATCCACGCCGCTGCCGCTAAAGCTCAGCTGATTGCCTAACTCATCTACCGGAGCTACGCCACCGTCAAAGTCTTGCACCCGAATATTTTGATATTGCACCCCCAAGCCAGCCCGCCAGCCGTTGTCTAGAGGGCGGTTGAAGGTAATGCCGCCACCCAGCCGTCGCAGTCGAGGGCGATCGCCCTCTGGTAGAAACACCTCCGTCTCTCCGCCTTGAAACACCAGCGGAATCGAGCGACGACCAAAGGCATTCACCGTATAGGACGTACGGAACGGATCCCCTGCAATCCACGGATCAGAAAAGCTGAGATCAAACAGTAGATCCCGCTGTCCGACCTGCACCTCAGCCGAGAGGCGCTGGTTGTTGCCGCCCAGGTTGCGCTCTTGATAGCTGACCGAACCAAACAGTCCGCTGGCAGAACTCAGACCCACGCTGGCCCCAATAGAGCCAGATTGCCCCTCAATCACATTGACCACCACATTCACCTGACGGGGATCAGTACCCGGGCTGAGCGTCACCTGCAAATCTTCAAAAATACCCAGCTGAAACGCGCTGCGCAAATCTTCCTCAATCTGCGGCTGGTTAAATACATCCCCTGGCTGAGTCTCAAACTCCCGCGTGATGATGAATTCTCGCGTGCGTCCTTGAATCGGCTCTCCATCTTCATCGGTGGCTTCGCCCTCACCATCCAAAAAGCGAACCTGAATATCTTCAATCACCCCTTCTGCAACCACCAGCGTGACCACCCCATCCGGCCCAACGTTAGGCGCTTCAATAATCTGCGCCAGCACATAGCCATTGTCGCGATACCAGCTATTCAACTCATTCACCCCAGACTGAAACTGGTTCAGATTGAGGGTTAAGCCATACTGATCACCAAAAATGTCGTCCACCACCTCCTGAGGCAGCACTTGGCTTTCCAGCACTTGCACCTGTGTCAGCGTGGGGTTGGGTTCTACCACAAAGGTGATGCGCACCCCTAGAGGCGTGTCTTCGGGCACCGCGCTCACATTGGCAAAAAAGCCCGTTGCAAACACCGCATTAATGTCTTGCTGTAGCTGGGTGCGGGTGGTCGTCTGCCCAGGAAAGGTAGAAATGGCGTCATAGACCTCATCTTCCAGATCGCCTGCACCCTCTACCACCACCTCAGACACCAGCACGCGCGGTTCGGGTTCAGGTTCAGAGGGGGAGGGAGTTGGAGCTGGCGTGTCTGGGGCAGGAGTGGGAACAGACGGCGGGGCCTCTTGGGCTAACAGTAGCCCTGCGGGTGTCAGAGGCGATTCGAGGACAGAATTCGCGTCAGACTGCTCAACTGATGCAGCCTCAGTAGGGATCGACTCAATCAGCGCAGCCTCATCCGGCAGCAGGTCAACGGCAACTGAATTTAGCGACCCTGCAGCAGACGGCACTGGCGTTGCAAATGGCACTGGAACAGTCTCAATAGCCTCAACCAATTGAGTTTGAGCAGCCTCAGTGTCAGTTGGCGCAGCCTCAGAGGCATCCGCCTCAATAGATAACGGAACGCCGGATAGCACTGACGCAGGTTCTACTAATCGCTCTGGCGCACTCACAGCTGGTGGCAATGCGTCAGAAGACGGGAGCGGCTCTATTTGAGGTGAAGAGGCCTGCTCCTGTAACCCTGGCAACCGTTCAGGCGAAAGAGTGGCGATCGCCCTCTGATCTGGTTCTACTTCCCGAGCGGCGGCTGGGGCTGGCTGCACCATTCCCACCACAACCGACATTGCCACCACTGCCAACCATTCTGTCGAAAACCGCATACATGTTACGCCTTAAACACCACGTCACACCACAGATTTGGCTACAACCGCCTCTCTCAAACCGTCAGTTTAACCGCTGGTTTACTTAAGCGACAGACCGCCCACTTGTAGCAAAAGTTCCACTCAAGCTGACTTGGTGATGCAACTCTGATAGAAAATGGCGCACGGTTGAGATGCTTGCATTGACCCCGAATTGCATTCCTTAAGCCGGAGCAATTCTACAGCAAAGACCGGTACACCATGCTATGTGTTTTGTGACAGAACCCGATCTAACACGCGCTGGTACGCGGCCTCTACCTGGCCTAAATCTTGTCGAAAGCGGTCTTTATCCATCACGCGACGATCGGGGTCTGATTCGGCTTGATCCCATAACCGGCAAGTGTCGGGGCTAATCTCATCGGCCAAAATCAGGCGATCGCCCACCCGCCCAAACTCCAGCTTAAAGTCCACCAGGGTGATGCCACACTGGTCAAAAAATGCCGTCAAAATTTGATTGATTGTCAGCGCCATCTGCCGCAGCTCAGCCACCTGCTCTGCCGTCGCCAACTGCATCACGCACACCCGATCCAGCGTCAACAGCGGATCACCCAGCGCATCATTTTTGTAGTAAAACTCCACCAGCGGTGGCTCAAGCGCTAGCCCCAAGGGTAGCCCCGTCTGCTTGCACAGGCTCCCGGCGGCTCGGTTACGCACCACCACCTCAATGGGAACAATGCGCACCGCCTGCACTCGCATGGTGTGGGGCTGAGGGCAGTCGATAAAATGAGTCGGAACACCAGCGGCCTCTAGCCGTCGAAACAAATGGGCCGACATGCGGCAGTTGATTTCGCCTTTGCCCGCAATTGTGCCGCGCTTTTGAGCATTAAAGGCCGTAGCATCGTCTTTAAACACCGTCAGCAGAATGTCCGGCTCATCCGTTGCATATAGAATTTTGGCTTTGCCTTCGTAGAGCTTGTCCTGAGTCGCCATGATTTACCGCCATCACTCACTATAGAAACGCCGTGACCTGCACCCGCAGAGCGCTCCTATTTTAGCGAGCTAGGGTCGCAAACCCGCAGGCTCTCTCTTCTTCTATGCCCCTGGTTCATCCCGATCCGTGCGGAACCAGCGAATTTCAGGCTTGCGGAGGAAGCTGGCAAAAATCGGCAGCTTGCCCAGCAGATAGGCCGGCAAGTGAGACAGGGTAGCCACCGGCAGAGCCTCACGCCCAAAGGCTGACCAGCCGATCGCTAGCGCTGTCGTTAAACACAGCCCGGCCAGCAGCACCAGCACCAGCGGCAGCACCATCGCCCCAAGCAACGCAAGGGCCGCACTCAACAGCAGCAGCACCAGCCACACCGTCACCATCAGGGTGAGGGGTAAGATGCTCAGGTCAATCGCTGTGGCCAATAGATCGATGCGGCGCTGGTGCAGCGCCGCATGCACCAACTGCGGGGTATACCGTTGGATGGACTGAAGGTGGCCATGAATCCAGCGGGTGCGCTGGCGGGTGGCGGCGGCAGCCTGCTGAGGCAGGCGACCCATCACTCGCGCATCGTCGCAAAAGCTAGCGGGGAACCCGGCGATCGCCAAGTCGAGTCCCATTTTCATATCTTCAACAATGTTGCCGCTCGCTAGGTTAACCGAACGAATGACGCGCCAAGGAAAGGCCATGCCGCTGCCCGTCAGCAACAGGGGCAGCCCCAAGTTGCTCATCCCTCGGGAGCGCACGCGATTTTTGAGCACGACGGAAAACGCAGAGATATCATCCTGCGGGGTTGGAATGGGGGGGTTTTCCATCAAATAGTTGGCTTGGACAGGACGACCTGTGGCGATCGCCTGAGTCGTCAACTGGGCGATCGCGCCGGGATAGACCAAGCAGTCAGCATCCACAAATACCACCACATCGGGTGGATCAGAGGCCAGCCATTGCAACCCATAGTCTAGGGCATAGCCCTTGCCGCGGCGATACTCATCAAACCGTTCAATTACTGTGGCTCCCGACTCTCGGGCGATCGCCGCAGTCGCGTCAGAGCAGTTATCTGCCACCACCACTAGACGATCCTCTGGGCCAAGCTGGGGCACCAGACTATCCAGCGTTTGTCGAATCACCACGGCCTCATTGTGAGCTGGCACCAACACCGCTAGCCGTGGATGTTTGATAGAGTCAGGCTTCAGCTTGAACACTCGGCGAGGCCAGCGCGCCGCCACACATTCTAGCAACAGCATCAGCGTTAGCACTAGCAGCACGGCGGCGATCGCACTTAAGACAAAAGACAGTCCCAGAATTAATATCTGCATTTGCTCAACAACCTTCGGTATAGTCCATATCGCCGTTGCTGCCACCCGTTAGCATCTTGCTCAACCCTTAATAGACCGTATGCTTGCACGCAATGTGAGGATGCCCCCGGTCTAGACTTAACCCACGACCTAAACCCAACCCCAATACCCATATCTATCCGCTCAAGATCTATTCGAGATCTATCCGCTCAAGATCTATCAGCCTAGATGCCCTATCACTGCCCTAGGGCGCTTCCATCAGCGGATCGGATTACCCCATTCTTTCTCATTCTTATTCACTCCATCAGCCAGAGCGTCAGCGAGAATTCGTGACGTGAATCCAGTCAGCAGCATGGCAAGCTTGCAGCCAAGATCCTTTACTACCGTTTTGAGTGTGGCACAGCTACAGGCGACACCTCGTGAACATCACGCAACGAATTCCCTGCAAAGCAATAATCAAATGATAAAGCTCCTTGAGCGAGCCGCTGATCTAGAGCTGATCTAGAACAGTGCAATTGGTGCGATCGCCCCATTGCAAGATCACGTTTCACAATCAGTTAATTCAGTCCTTCTCCGTCCTTCATAATCGGTTCACACTCTATAGTCCAAGATGCTCGATCTCAAACTCGAAATTTCTGAGCCAGGATAGTTTTACACCGTCGAGCATTTGGAAGTTCGAGCACCGAGCACAGCCTGGGTTCAACAGCCTTAGGCTTGCGGAATAGCCCCACAGCTCAGATCCCAGACTCTATCACTACAGCAATCTTCCTAAAGGGCGTCAGGGGATATACCGAAATATCACGGAACCCAGGGCACACTTCAGCATATCTTCACGTCCAATCCAGGAAATTACTAAGACACTGGAGGGGAAAGCACTAACTGTCCATCACTCTCTTTTGAGTCAGATCTGCTCTGGGTTAGGTCTTATGCGGAGCCGCATTATGGTTCAGCGATGAGACTCCAAAATTACATCCAACCGAGATCTGGGACTCTGAGTTGGGGGTTTGCCGCAAGGTTAATGGATAGGCACGCTGAACCTCACGGCTGAGGACAGCCGCACTCTGCGACCCCTCTCCTATAGCCTGTGCGCTCTGCTACCGCCATCGGCAGCAAGTCTATCAGCGACAGAAGGAGGCGATCGCCCTTACGCATTTACCAGTCGATAGAGTTACCAATCAAGATTTGGCCAGGATTTAGTCAGGCATTTAGATTCAGGGTTACGGCAATCGTCACTTGGAGGAGTCGGGATGGAGCCAGCAGTGAACCAGCCCATGGTGAGCGTCATCATCAACAATTACAATTATGAGCGGTTTCTGAAACAGTCAATCGACAGCGCTCTGGCGCAGACTTATCCTAAAACCGAAGTGATTGTGGTCGATGACGGCTCTACCGACCAATCTAAAGATGTGATTACCCACTATGGGTCACAGATCACTCCTCTCCTAAAGCAAAACGGTGGGCAAGCCTCTGCAATGAACGCCGGATACGAGATGAGTCAGGGCGATCTGTTGATTTTTCTAGACGCCGATGACTATCTGTTTCCTGAAACAGCCGAGCAGGTGGTTGCCGCGTGGAATCCGGCGATCGCCCTAGTGCAATACCGCCTAGAGTTGGTCGATGAGGTCGGCCAGTTTCTAGAGCTGCATCCCGTGCGGGAGCGCCCGCTCGATAGCGGGAACGTGCTGCCGCAGCTATTGGAGCGCGGTCGCTATGGCACAACCGTGACCAGCGGGTTGGCCTTTAGCCGCCACGCCCTAAAGCAGGTGTTGCCGATTCCCGCTCAAGACTTCCCTATGTCGGCTGATGGGTATTTGGTAACAGTAGTGCCCTTCTATGGCGAGCTGGCAGTCGTAGAAACACCATTAGGGGCCTATCGCAAGCATGGCAACAATATGTGGGCATTTGCGAGCGATTCCATTCCTGTAGAACGGTTTCGGAAGTCGATTGAGCATGAGTTCCAAAAGTATCGCTATCTGGCACTCCAAGCTGAGAAGCAGGGGCATCAGCCTGCACAAGACTTGGGCGATCGCGACTATCTGCACCTGATGTCTCGCATCGCATCGCTGCGGCTAGAGCCATCTTTGCACCCTAGCCCCACCGATTCGGGCCTAAGGCTAGCCTACCGGGGCAGCCTAGCAGTCTGGCGATACTCAGGGTATGCCTCGTCCCGCAAGCTGGTGTTGACAGTGTGGTTCTTTTGGGTGGGGCTAATGCCCAAGCCGCTGACTGAGCCAGCGATCGCCTGGTTAATGGCGTCATCCTCTCGCCCCGCGTGGATTGACAGCATTGTTAAACGAGTTCGCGCTCTCACGACCTGATAGGCTCTGGCGACTACGGGCATAGCGCACCTACAGAGCAGCTCATCACTCTAGTATATTTAGATACTCAGGGCTGTCAAATGATACTTAACAATCAGATGGAATGGAGCAGATGGAATGGCGAACTTGCAGCCAGTGAGTAGCCCAACAAACGTCAAACGCTGAGCGTTCTACTCTGTATTACAGAGCCTGGTATTGCAGAGCCTGCTCTATAGCCCCCTTTAGTCTGAGTTTTAAGTAGAGCAGGCTACTCAATAGCAGCGTTATTAGGGGAGCCCCGCTAGATCCCTAACATCGCAAAGCCTAAGTTACGTGACTACAGCATACAGTTCGGATCTGGGGGAAAGTTTTAATGCATATTGCAGTATGTGCCTTGACCTATAAGCGCCCAGACGGGTTGCAGCGGCTGTTAGAGGGGTTGAATGCCCTGACCTTTGAGCAGAGGGCTTGCCCAGATATCTCGGTCATTATTGTTGATAACGAAGGGGCTGATGCGACGCGGGCGATCTGCGATGAGATGCGCCCTAATTTTCGCTGGTCGCTGACCTATGTCGTAGAGCAGCGGCGCGGCATTTCCTACGGGCGGAATCGGGCGATCGCCACCGTTCCCAAAACCGCCGATTTTGTCGCCTTCATTGATGATGACGAAGTACCCGTACCCGAGTGGCTAGATGTATTGCTGACCGTACAAGACACCTACACCGCTGATGTCGTATGGGGACCATCCCTCCCGCACTACATGACCGATCAAGTGCCTGAGTGGATCGCGACCAGCAAAGTCTTTGGCATCACGCGGCACCCCACAGGGCACCCGCTTACCATCGCTGCCACCAATAACGTCCTGATTCGAGCCGACATCTTCACCCAGTTTGATCCACCCTTTGATGACCGCTTTGCGACCACAGGTGGCGAAGATACGCACTTGTTTATGCGCCTGCACCAGGCCGGATATCGGTTTGTCTGGGCCGATGAAGCCGTGGTGAATGAGTGGATTCCCGCTAGCCGCCTAACGCTAAGCTGGATGGTGCAGCGCCACTATCGCGCCTATAGCACCTACAGCCTGTGTGAAATGGAGGTGTCTCCTCCCATGCAGGTCATGCCACGACGGTTTTTGACCGGGTGTGGTCGCATTCTGTTAGGGCTGCTGCTGCTGCCGTTCAGTGTATTAAATCGCTCGCTATTTGTAGAGGCTCTGCTGCAGGTGTCGCGTGGGGCAGGGCTAATTTCTGGGTTGATGGGGCGGCGATATGAGGAATATCAAACAGTGCATGGCACGTAATTACATCGCGCTCGAACCGCAGCGATAGTATTGCTGCGGTTCGCAGTAAAATCCTAGCGGCGGTTTTACCCATGCCCCTAGGGCGTGTCATCAATTCTAACCAAACGCCTGATGCTATGAGCGTTGCCACGCCCGACCCAAAAACCAGGCTAGGGGCTGTGACGGTTGATTTCTGGGATATCAGAGGCTAATTGATGACAGCCCCTAGCTCTAATGACGCTAAAACTGCACGATCAAATGCGATATGGAGCACAGCGATTACTGAAACTCCTCAGAAAAATCATCAGCCAAGATAGGCCCGCCCCGTTTGAGGGTTTACTGCAAAGGGAAGATTATAAATATATCGAAACAAATTTAAATTCAATGGGGCGATCGCCCGACTGAGCATATCAGTGTGGTTTGTAGGATCTGTGGGTCTGCTCATCGCGTGACATCCGCCCCAAAGGCAGATGTCACAACGACCCTAGCCTTGGGCGATCGCCCTATTGATCATTAACTCCGAGGGGTGGCGCTGTGTTTTATAAGCTAAAACGAAACTGGGTGTGGGCTGGGTTGATTCTGGCTTTTTTGGCGATCGCCGCTCTGCGACTATCATCTCGACTGCCCGAAGCCTCGCAGGCTTATACAGCGACCCCCTCCATTGCAACGATAGACACCGCTCCCCCGTCAGCCTTTGTTCACTTGTTTGAGTGGACGTGGGACGATATCGGCGAAGAGTGCGAGGCATTTCTTGGCTCCAATGGCTATGACGGGGTGCAGATTTCTCCCCCCAACGAACATGTGGTGTTGTCCAATCAAGGATATCCCTGGTGGCAGCGCTATCAGCCCGTCAGCTACAAACTGATGAGCCGCAGCGGCGATCGCACCCAGCTTCGCGACATGGTCGAGCGCTGCCATGCCGCAGGCGTCAAGGTCTATGCCGATGCCGTCATTAACCATATGGCGGCGATCGACAGCGGCATTGGCAGCGGCGGCACGGCCTACCGCAAATACAACCACCCCAATCTCTACAAACCCAGCGACTTTCACCCCTGCCGACGCCCCATTGAAACCTATCAAGATCGAGCTGAGGTGACAACCTGTGAATTGGTCGGCCTCGCCGATCTCAAAACGGGGTCGGCTACCGTGCAAGCCACCATTGTGGATTATCTGGCCGATCTAGCGGACTTGGGCATCGATGGCTTTCGCATTGACGCGGCCAAGCATATTGCCGCCTATGAGCTGGGAGACATTCTAGATCAACTGCATCAGCGTACCGACCGTGAACTTTACATTTACCAAGAAGTCATTGATCCCGGCACTGAAGTCATCAAAAAAGACGAGTATTACGGCAATGGAGCGGTGCACGAGTTTGAGTATGGGCGACTCGTCAGCGAAGTCTTTCTTAATGAGGGCGATCGCACCCTAGCGCAGCTCAACACGCTCGGAGAAGACTGGGGCCTCGTGCCCACGCATCAGTCTGTCATATTCATTGATAATCACGACAAGCAGCGCGGGCATGGGGGTGGCGGCAACTACCTCACATACAAAAACGGTACGCTCTACGAACTGGCAAACGTGTTTATGTTGGCACACCCCTATGGCTATCCTCAGGTCATGTCGAGCTATGCCTTTGATGACACCGACCAAGGGCCGCCCACAGATAGCCATGGTGCGACCCAGCCGGTGTTTGTCGATGGACAATCTCAATGTTTTGCCAAATGGCAGTGCGAGCATCGCTGGCCTGCGATCGCCCGCATGGTGAAATTTCGCCGGGCCACCCACGGGCAACCGCTCACTCACTGGTGGAGCGATGGCGCAAACCAAATTGCCTTTGGCCGTGGAAACGTTGGATTTGTGGTGATCAATCGGAGCGATCGCCCATTGCACCACACCTTTCAAACAGGGCTACGCCCTGGCACCTACTGCAATATCTTGCAACCCAGTGCCTACACTGATCCCCAAGCCTGCACCGATGCCGCAGATCAGGTTGTCGTTGATGAGACGGGCCAGACTACCCTATCAATAGAGGCCATGGCTGCGGCTGCGATCTATACTCCTGCTGAATCCTAGCAATCTGGAATCCCAGCTCACCGTAGTTCCGCCAGCAGAGTATGGGGCACCTCGAACTCGCGTCAGCTCCATAGGAGTGATATAGAACCTCGGGTCATTCTAAATGGGTATGCGGTGATGGCGCGCGAGGGCAGTCCTGGGAGCACCACCTCAAAACTCCATAGGTCTTGCATACAGACCTCGCAATAGCATATTCCATAACCGATCTATGAATGCTGAAGGGTAAAAGCGGACGAGCCTGCTTCATCCCACACGGGGATCATTCAGCACGGCAGAAGGGCGCGATCGCATTAGCCACAACACACTGACAAGAACCAGCAACAGCGGCGGCACTCCTGCCATATTGACCGCGACCCAACCCATGCGGTTGAGCAGTTGCCCCGACAGCGACGTGGCGATCGCCACAAACCCAAACATTAAAAAGTCGTGAACCGCCTGGGTTTTTGACTGTTCGGCAGGCGTATAGGTCTCGGTGAGCAGCGTGGTAGAGCCTACGAACATAAAATTCCAGCCGATGCCCAGCAGAATTAGCGCGAGATGAAAGTGCACCAGCTCGGTGCCTGCCAAATTAATGCCCACGCACAGCAGGTTCAGCGCCACCCCGCAGAGGATAATTCGCAAAACACCAGCTCGGGCAATCAGCGACCCGGTGAAAAAGGACGGGGCAAACATGCCCAGCACGTGCCACTGAATCACCGAAGCTGCTGATTCAAAGGGATGGGCGATCGCCGTCATAGCAAGCGGTGTGGCCGTCATTAACAGCGCCATCACGCTGTAGCCCACCATGCTGCCCAGCACAGCCACTCGAAACACTGGCTGTCGGGCAATCTGCTTTAGCGGGCGACGGTCGCCCAGCGCTTGGGTTTGCGCCGCAGAGAGCGGTGGGATGTGAACTCGGGCTAAAAGCGGAAAGGTCAACATTAACAACAGGGCGATCGCCCCAAACGCTCCCGCATAGGTGGCATTGGGCAACCAGTTCACCGACCATTTTGCTAGGTTTGGCCCGACTACAGCGGCAATCACGCCGCCCGCCACCACCCAAGAAATTGCCTGCGCTCGAAACGACACCTGCGCCGCATCTGCCGCTGCAAACCGATAAAACCCAGCAAAGCCGTTGAATACCCCCAGCAGGCTGGTCGCTAGACAGAACAGCAGAAAGCTATGGCTCAGGATGGCGATCGCCCCTAACCCTGCCCCCACGATGCCAATCAGCGTTCCGACGGCAAATCCGGGCGATCGCCCCCACCGCTGCATCAGCAACGAAGCCGGAATCGTAGCCCCCATAACCGCCACCTGAAGCAGCGCTAAGGGCAACGTTGCCCAGGTGGGGTCAGTGAGCAAATCACGCCCTACCAACGCCGCCACAGTAAACAGCAGCGTCATACTGGTAGCGGCGATCGCCTGACACAAAACCAGCAACACCACATTTGTCATGCCGCGATCGCACGAGCCCAAGCACCGGCATCACACCCACTGCCTAGTCCCACCAAACTCAAAGAGGCTCTGGCCCAAGTCTTAATCATTCAAAATCTGAGGCACACGGAAAAACTCACCGTCTCGGTCGGGCGCACAGTCTAGAATTTGCTCCCGCACAGCCGTGGATTGAAGTTGATCAACCCGTGTCACATTGACGGTATCAATGGCACGTGTCGTCGGCTCAACTTGGCTCGTATCCAGCTCGCTCAACTGCTCAAAGTAGTCCAAAATGTCGTTGAGCTGCGTGGTGAACTGGGTTTCTTCATCTGGGGTGAGCTGCAGCCGCGCCAAATGGGCAACCTTTTGAACCTGTTCGCGATCGATTGACATTGCAGGATGGGGATTAGGAGTTGAACGGTGTGAGTGTGGGCAGCTATCGACGCGCAGCATGCCAGCAAGAAGATGGGATGGGCTCTCAACGTTGCCTTTAATGCAATGCAGCAAGGCTAACAGTTGCGCCTTGGCCCAGCCAAGTATAGGGGATCAGAAATTTAGAGTCTAAAGCCTGAGCAACCCCTAGAAAAAGATATCGGCTTTGGAGCGACCTGTGGTTTTGAGCCAGTTTTGCGCTTCGATGTAGTTGTTAGGCGCTTGGCGAATCGCACGCTGCCAGTATTCTGCGGCCTGATCATAATAGCTGTCGGCAGTGGCCGTGTCGCCTTCTACCTGGGCGCGCTCTCCCAGATAGTGATAGATCACTGCAATGTTGTTGAGCGCTTGGGGTAGCCGAGGATTGTGCTCGATGGCTTCGTGGTACTGCTCCAGCGCTTTGTCATGATCTCCATTGCTGGCGAAGATTAGACCCATGTTATAGAGCACAAAGCTGCGGTCGTAAGGATTTTCTTCTAGCTTGAGCGCTTCTTCATAGTTCGCCATGGCCTCAGCATATTCGCCATCGGCCTGAGCCGACATGCCATCCCGGTAGTAGGCAAAGGCTTCTTTCGCAGTTTTGTTGGTAGGCATCATCTTTAAGATCATGTCTGCCATCACCGTAAAGGTCTTGTCGATAAAGTTGTCGTTGCGCTGTGATCTGGGCATAGACCTGACCAACTACTCAATAATGTGGAATTAAGCGAGATAGATAGGAACTGACATCAGCCTGAACCAGCAGACTGCCTACAAAAGAGGATGAAGCCAAATAGCAACTAGCGATCGCCTACGACTACCCTGCATCTGCATTAATTGTAGAGTACTACTGCCGAGTCCTACAGCCTCTTGGCGCAGCTAGCCCATAGCATAGTTGAGCAGACTGTTGCGCGTTGCGAAGGTTGAGAAGATTGCTGAGAAAATGGGAAGGGGCGATCGCCCGCAGAGACTCACCAGCCCAGCATATCGCCCTTGGTTCGGACATTCCCCCGAGAATGACGTTGTCGATTGCCCGAAAACCTGCCTAGATTGAAGGTAGGTCGCACTATTTTTTGAGGCAAGAGGTATGATACTCAATCCCAAAGTGATGAGTGCCGTTGAACGGCTGGACTATCGGGTGACCCCCGGAGATGTAGCCACCCAGGCGGGGATTGATGTCAAAGTAGCTCAGCAGGGCTTACTGGCGCTAGCAACTGAGGCTGGTGGGCATCTGCAAGTGTCAGACATGGGTGAAGTGGCCTATGTGTTTCCCCGACAGTTTCGCACCATTCTTCAAAGCAAGTCGCTGCGGCTGCGGCTGCAACAAGCGTGGCAACGGGTGTGGAATGTGCTGTTCTACGTCATCCGCATTTCGTTTGGGGTCATGCTGATTGCCTCGATTGTGCTGATCATGCTAGCGATCATTGCCATTCTAATTGCCATGAGCAGCGCCGGACGGAGCGATGACCGCGGCGGCGGGATCAATTTGGGAGGGGGTCGCGGCGGCAGTGGCGGGCTGTTGTGGTTTAGCCCTAACTGGTTCTACATCTTTTCTCCGGGCTACGGTCGGCGGCGGCGCTATGCCTATGGCGGTACATCCCGTCCGATGGGGCGCAACACCAAGGGTGCCGTATCAAAAGAGGACGAGATGGGCTTTTTAGAAGCGGTCTTTTCCTTTTTGTTCGGAGATGGGGATCCCAATGCAGATTTGGAGGAGCGGCGCTGGCAGGCGATCGCCACGGTTATTCGCAATCAGGGTGGGGCGATCGCCGCTGAGCAAGTTGCCCCTTATCTAGATGTGCCGCCCAACCCAAGTGACGACGAAGACTACATGCTGCCTGTGCTGCTACGCTTCAACGGCAGCCCCGAAGTCAGCGATGACGGTCAGCTCATCTACCGCTTCCCAGAATTGCAGGTCACTGCGAAGCAGGCAAAAACAGCGCCTGTCGCGGCTTATCTCAAAGAGACCCTATGGAAATTCAGCAACGCCAGCTCTAACCAACTCACCCTAGCAGCCGGGCTGGGCGGCGTTAACCTGGTCGGCGCAATTTGGCTAGGGTTTCTCCTGCGCGATGGTTGGGCCGCCGCTCTCGGGGGGTTGGTGGGCGTCGCTGGGGGGCTTTATGGCGTGCTGATAGCCTATGCGCTAGGATTTGTAGCCATTCCCTTAGTGCGCTATCTGTGGGTTCAACGCCAAAATCAAAAGCTTGAGGCCCGCAACACGGCACGCCAAGACCAAGCCGTGCGACTCAATGAGGCCAACCCAGCCTTGCAGAAAAAGCTGGCCTTTGCCCGTCAGTTTGCAGCCGAAACTGTGGTGAAAGAAGATGACTTGGCGTATACATCTGAGCGCGATCTCACAGAACAAGAACTAGCCCAAAAAGATAAAACCGATCAAGAGTGGTATCGGCGACTGGAAGGCTTATAAACGGACACAGGGGTTGCGAAAACAGGCCAAAAAACAAGCTGACAGCGCGCCAAGGTTCTTCAGACAAGGTTCGTAACCAACGCCTACACTGGTGGCATGGGGTCTCAGATTCAAACCTTACCGGATGACGTGGTGCATCTGATGGCGGCAGGAGAGGTCATTGACTCTCTGGCTGCCGTGGTGCGCGAACTCGCAGAAAATGCGATAGACGCGGGAGCCACGCGTATCACGATCACGCTGTGGCTAGAACAGTGGCGCATCCAGGTTGCTGATAACGGAGCCGGCATCACCCTAGAAAATCTGCAACGCGCGGCGCTGCCCCACAGCACCAACAAGATTTGGGGTAGTGCTGATCTCTGGAACATTGCCAGTTTGGGATTTCGGGGTGAGGCGCTGCACAGCCTAGCACAGCTCTCTGAGCTAGAGATCAGCAGCCGTCCAGGAACTGTAGCGGATGGGATGCATGTCCGCTATAGCCCTCAGGGGCACCCTGTGCAAACGAGGGTAACGGCGATCGCTCCGGGAACCATCGTTACGGTGTCGAACCTATTTCACTCCCTGCCTTCGCGCCGTCAGAGCCTGCCGCCCGCCGGTCAGCAGTTGCGGCTGGTGCAGTTAGTGGTTCAGCATTTAGCCCTGTGCCATCCCCAGGTGACGTGGCAAGTGTATCGTGGCGAGGTCAACGGCTCCGCCACCGCTCGCCGCGACTGGTTTTGCCTGTGGGGCAGCCCTCAGGCACAGGCCATCTTGCCTCAGATATTGCGAACGATAGAAGCTGGCGATCTGCAAACCGTATGTTGGCCCAGTGCAACTACTGCTGCTTCAACGTCCATCGCCCCATCCTTGGCTGAGAGCGGAATGCCAGCCATTGCAGCGCCAACCGCCACAACCCCATCTCAGATAGCTCAGGGGCTGGAAATTCTGTTGGGGTTGCCCCATCGCTGCCATCGCCGCCGTCCTGACTGGATCAAGGTTGCCGTCAATGGGCGAGTGGTGCGCTGCCCCGAGGTAGAGCAGGCGGTGTTCTCGGCCTTTCACCGCACACTACCGCGCGATCGCCATCCCATTTGTTTCGTGCATTTGCACCTGTCCCCCCGCGACATTGACTGGAACCGTCATCCGGCTAAAGCAGAAGTCTACCTGCAAGACATGGACGGCTGGCGGGGCCGGGTAGTGAGCGCTATCCACCACGCGTTACAGCTGCACACAGCCAGCCAGCCTGATCTGGGCTACGGGTCGCGCGTCAACCAATTGCTTCAGGCGTCAGAAAAGGAAGGGGGCTACAACGCTCAGCGGCGTGTGCAGAGTTGGAGGGAGGGCTCCTCGAGCACGTCCGTAGATGAGGATGAGGCTCAGGACAGGGGCGATCGCCCCTTCAAGCACTCCACAGACTCCCCCGACCCGTCACCCAATCCCATGCTGTCGCTGCGGGCGATCGCCCAACTGCACCACATGTATATTGTGGCCGAGCACCCTACCGGACTCTGGCTAATAGAACAGCACATTGCCCATGAGCGGGTGCTGTATGAACAATTGTGCGATCGCTGGCAACTTGTCCCCATTGATTCTCCCATCATGTTGACGCAGCTTTCTGGCGCGCAGGTAGAGCAATTGCAGCGCTTGGGAATGACCGTCGATGAGTTTGGGGATCAGCTCTGGGCCGTGCGGACAGTTCCCGCAGCCTTGCGTCAGCGCGATGACTGCGCCGACGCTCTGCGCGAGCTGAGCTTGGGAGATGATTTGGACAGTGCTTTGGTGGCAACTGCCTGCCGCACAGCTCTGAGAAATGGCACACCCCTAGCCCTCAGCGAAATGCAAGCCCTGCTGCATCAGTGGCAAGCTACCCGCCACCCCTATACGTGCCCCCACGGACGCCCTATTTGCCTGTCGCTAGAGGAATCTAGCCTTTCTCGTTACTTTCGACGACACTGGGTGATTGGCAAGAGCCACGGCATTTAAGGGATAGGCCGTGACCCTGACGTTGGCATTAGTTCATTTGCAGAGGCAGACTCAAACGGGTATCTTGCCGCGGCTGGTTGGGTTCTGCGGCTTGGCGCGGCTGGCGTGGCTGGGCCGAAATAGTGGATTGCAGCGCCGATAGTGCCCGCACATACTGCACATCCGTTGCAGTAGCCCGTTCTTGGGGGTTTGTCGTCAACTGTCGCTGCTGCGACTCATTCAAGCTGACCTGAATGTCAGGCGTGATCCCCAACTGGCTAATATCCGTACCATTTGGGGTGTAATAGTGAGAGACCGTGACTGCCAGCCCTGAGCCATCTGACAGGCGATGCACCGACTGTACGAGCGCTTTGCCAAAGGTGGTGCTGCCTACTACTGTGGCGCGATTATTGTCCTTTAGTGCGCCTGTCAAGATTTCGCTTGAGCTAGCGGAATTACCATCGACCAGCACAACCAGGGGCAGGGTCGTTAGGGCAGTATTATTAGCGCGGTATTCGTAGCTGCCGCCTGTGCGATCTTCCGTGCGAACGATGGTGCCAGAGGGCAACCACATCCGGGCGATCGCAATGCTGGCATCGAGCAACCCACCCGGATTACCCCGCAAATCCAGCACAAACCCTTCTGCATTCTGTTCTAGCAGAGAGTTGATCGCGCCTTGCATCTGCTCAGCAGAATTGGCAGAGAACTCGGAGAGTCGAACATAGCCAACCCGCGCCCCATTCTCCTGCTTTAGAGTATGGTGAACATTGGACAGCTGAATGCGGCTGCGCGTCAGGGTGACATCAAAGGGGGCGGACTCCTCGCGCTGAATTTCTAGCACAATCGACGAGCCTTCTTCCCCGCGAATGCGTTGAGACGCGTCTTCTAGAGACATACCGCTGGTAGATTCACCATCAATAGACAGAATGCGATCGCCCGCCTGAATGCCCGCCGCCGCCGCAGGCGAGTTTTGGATCGGCTCCACAATCGAGATCTCACCGCTTTCTTCATCAGCCTTCATCCGAATCCCCACCCCTGACAGCTCTCCAGACGTTTGGTTCGTCAACGCTTGGAACTGCTGTGGATTCATAAACCGAGTGTAGGGATCTTGCAGCCGTTGCAGCGCCTGACGCAACGTTGTGTAGGCTTGGTCGCGGGTGCTGTAGTTACGGCTTAGCAACTCTTGCCGAATCGCAACCCAATCCACATTGTTAAAGTTGCCATCCACATAATCGCGATACACAATTTGCCAGGCTTCATCAAGCACCGCCTTGGGGCTATCTTGAAGCGAAGCCTGCACCGCCGGACTCAGCGCAGGAGTCAGCAGGGATAAACCGGCGCTAGCAGCGACCGTTCCGCAAAATAACAGTGCATTAACCAATCGAACACGGCGGAGAAGCTGAGGCATGAGCATAGACTCGCGATAAAAAATGGATGGAGGAAGCAGTAAAGCAGTCAGTCGAGCACTGGAATAGCTGGAATAGATAGAAGGTAGAGGGCGATCGCTCCTCAAGTCAGCGTCTGAGCCATTTACCTAAGCCTCAGCTAGCGCATGGGAATCGCCAAAGAGCAAAGCACATTTAATCAACCGTAGTAATCCCCCACAAGAGGATTTTTGCATCTGTGACAGTTTTCCACAAACAGGCTTCATGTAGCGGACTCTAGCTCAATGCCGTAGCGGTTCTAGGTCGCAATCTGAGCATAAAACCAATCCCCAGATTCCGAGCTTAGCCTACCTGGTTCAAAATCGCGATCCCACAATCCCGAGCCAGAACTACTATGAGCCAGCATCACCATGAGAATGGCACAAAACTCTTAGAAAAGTCTTGGAATTGCCTGATAAAAAGCCTTTTCGCGGAATCGCTATCAACCATACCTGGTGCCGCCGTCTTACGCTGCTTTGACTAGAGGCAAGGTCGACTAGAAGCAAAGAGACAACCCAAAGATTAGGAGTTAGCCAGAATAAAACGGTCTTGCAGAAACCGGGGAAGCGCCCGATGGGTGGCTCTCTTTATAAGTTGCTTTTAATCAGATTTACATACTTATCGCTGAGCCCAAGGCCGAAAAAGAATACTTCTACTATTCC
This sequence comes from Kaiparowitsia implicata GSE-PSE-MK54-09C, assembly GCA_019359435.1. Classification (GTDB taxonomy): domain Bacteria; phylum Cyanobacteriota; class Cyanobacteriia; order Elainellales; family Elainellaceae; genus Kaiparowitsia; species Kaiparowitsia implicata. The sequence continues at coordinate 50,109 of JAHHHI010000059.1, read as the reverse complement.
TTACAAACTCATTAGAAATCTATCAGGATTGGTAATACTTTGATTTTTTTAACACCGCACGGTTTTAGGGATTTTCTCAACGTGACGTTAACGTCACGTTGAGGAAATAGTGGAGCGCGCTCTATTCCATGGCAGTCATGGGGATCATCAAGTCATGAGTTATGGAGTTACCCACCTGTTCACGGTGGGTTTAGGCTAGGCTGAAGCAGCAGCAGCGACGCAATTGATGTAAAACTCGGCAAATCCTTGCCTACACCGCACCATAGGGTTTCGGGTGAAGAGAGCCTGAGGGCAGCACAAATCAAACGGATGATGATACAGGATTTTGAGCGGCAGAACTGGAGGCAACAGAGTTTGGAATGGCCGGGTGTTTGCCGATGGCTAGGGCTGGCCGTGTGGGTGCTAGGCCTGAGCTTGGTTCTGAGTTTAGGCTTGAGCGTGGGGAATGGAGTCGCGATTGCGGCTCCCCTAGCCGCACGCATTTCTCAGTATCCCAACTGGGACACTAAACCACCTGTCCATCCGGCGCAGGGCGATCTGCACTATCCCGTTTGGTTTGAGGGAACTTGGGATGTCGCCACGACGCTCGTTGATTTGGTGGCACCGCTAGCGCCAGATATTGTAACGCCAGGGTTTTCAGGCAATCAGCAATTTCTCAACAAGGCGATTCCGTTTCAAGCGCGCTTTTTGCCAGAGAGTCCAAATCGGCTCGGCTTTCCGCTGAGGTTTCCGTTACAACTGCAGTCGCCTGGGCGATCGCCCAAACGTAGCCCCAAAATTGTGGCGGATCGGGCCTTCAACGGCTTGAATTTGGCAAAAGCTTACTTTTCAGATGACGCCTCTGAGGGCTCCCGCCTGATCCGCGCCGTCAAGGTAGATCCGCAAAACCCCAATCGGCAAATCACGCTGCTGCGGGGCGATCGCCAGCTTGTGTCTACGATAACCTCGCGAGCAGTCGAGTCGCCCTCAGCTCATGAGTTTGTCACCACAGAGGTGGCTCAACAGGAATTTCGGGGTGCGCCGCAAATGTATTTCAACACAGTAGAAACGACCACGGCTTACCAGCTCAACAACGCCCACCCCGCTCAACTCGGGCTAGGATCATTGCGCGATGCGCCCCTGATCTTCGGGGATCAGGTCACGGCTGTGTATCTGTCTCCTACCGATCCCGACTTTTTTCGGGCGGGCGATCGCCCAGTAGCCCTCTACCGCTATCGGCTAGAGTTCTTCCCGGCACTGCCCTCGATCGATGTCGGAGCATTGCCGCCCACGGCAGCATCCAGCAATCCCTAAACCTTGCACGTTCCTGCGCGCTCGACTCTGCGCACTGGCCCGCATGTCACACCATGCGCCTAGTAGTAGGCACGCGCATCGCATTCATAGGCGTTCCACAACAGCCCAAAAGCTTCTAAGGTTGGGGCAGCGATCCCGTTTCAGTCTTGGGTCAAACGTCTGCGTCCTGTCTGAATTGACTTGAGTTCCTATGGATTTGCCGCTGGTTTACCATGCCGATTATGAAGCGCCGCTGCCCCTAGGGCACCGCTTTCCCATGCAGAAATTTCGGGCGCTGTATGAGCGCTTGCTGCACGATGGCGTCGCCCAGCTAGCCCAGTTTTATGAACCCGATCCGCTGCCTCGAAACTGGATTGAATGGGTGCATACGCCCGAGTATGTGCGCCATTACTGCGACGGCACGCTCGACCCCAAAGCCATGCGCCGCATTGGGTTGCCCTGGAGTCCGGCCTTGGTCAACCGCACCTGCATTGCGGTGAGTGGCACTATCTTAACGGCGCAGTTGGCGCTGCAGCATGGGCTAGCCTGCAACACTGCTGGCGGCACCCACCATGCCTTCCCGAGCTATGGGTCAGGGTTTTGCATTTTCAATGATCTGGCGATCGCCGCTCGGGCCGTGCAAAAGCTAGGGCTGGCGCAGCGAGTGCTCGTGGTCGATCTCGACGTGCATCAAGGCGACGGCACTGCATTTATTTTTCGAGGTGATCCCAGCGTGGTCACGTTCTCGATGCACTGCGACGTGAATTTTCCGAACCAAAAGCAGCAGAGCGATCTGGATGTGGCCTTGCCTGAAGGCATGGAAGACGGCGACTATCTGCGAACGCTGGCCCATTACCTGCCCGATTTGCTCACCCAGATCAAGCCTGATCTGGTGCTTTATGATGCGGGCGTGGATGTGCATGGGGGCGATCGCCTAGGGAAATTGGCGCTCACCGACATAGGGCTGCTGCGCCGCGACATGCAGGTGCTCGAAACCTGCGCTGGGCTGGGGTTTCCCGTCGCCTGCGTGATCGGCGGGGGCTATGCGGATGACTTTGATGCTCTGGTCTACCGCCATTCCATCCTGCATCGCTCCGCTAGTCAGGTGTTTCGTCAGCGGCATCTGTAGCCAGATCCTCTGTCAGATTTGCCGCAGGTTGCGAAAGGTTGCTGAGATCGGCTTGCACCACTGACGGATGCAGCAGCGCGCTCCATGACGCATTATAGGGGTGCACCTGTGGCACAGGGCGATCGCCCTGGTGTACTGAATACCCTGCATTTACCCAGGCGAATAGGGAGCCCTCTAGGTTCCACACAGAGCGATACCCCACCGCCTGAAGCTGCTGTGCCAGCCGCGCTGAGCGATAGCCCACGGAGCAATAGACCACAATGGGCTGATCGAGGGGGAGCAAGGTGTCCATGCCTGAACGCGATCCCGAACCTGGTTCTGAACCTGGGAGAGACAGGGGCGATCGCCCTGATCCAGGCATTCCAGAATGAAGGGCTGCGATCGCAGCAGGCGAAACCCACTGCGCGCCGGGCAGGTGGCTCACATCAAATTCTTCAGCCTTTCTCGCGTCGAGCAGCAGGGGAGAGTTGTCTTGCTGCAGCCACCCCTGTAGCGTGTGAATAGAGAGCGGGCGCACCCGCCAAAACCGCAGGCGAATCAGCCCCATCACCCCGATCCACTTGAGCGATCGCACCGTATCCTTCACCATGCTCGACTTCACCCCTTGGGATCAGATGCTCCGGCGCTATGTTAACCCCCAAGGGCGCGTCAACTATAGAAGCTGGCAGACAGAGGCCCGCACCGACCTCCAGTCCTGGCTGGCGCAACTGTCGCCCATTGGGTTGGGGGGCTACTCCGACACGGAGCAACTAGCTTACTGGCTTAACCTTTACAACGCCTATGTGATTGAGCAGGTGCTAGCGGTTTACCCCATTAGCTCCATCCGCCCAACCATGCTGGGAATCCCCAACTGGCTAGCGTTTCTGCGGTTTTTTCAGCGGGCTGTTCATCCACACGGCGAGCCTGCGGCCCAGTCTAGCCCGTATAGCAATGTATCGCTCCCCTACAGCCTGAACGACATTGAGCATCGCATTGTGCGTCCGCACTACCGCGAGCCACGCATTCACTTTGCCCTGGTGTGCGCAGCGGTGGGCTGTCCCCTCTTGCGGGCTGAAGCCTATTGGCCAGAACGGCTCTCCCAGCAGCTTGACGAAGATGCGCGGCGGTTTATCACCAATCCTGCCAAAGTGCGGTATGAGGCCGAGACGCGCACGCTGCACTGCAGCAAAATTTTTCGCTGGTACCAACAGGATTTTTTGACGGTGGCTTCAGCGAGCGGCTCTGCTGGCTCTGAGGGAATCGCTCACTATATTCAGAGCTATCGGCCTGAGCCCCTACAGCCTGATGTGCAGATTCGCTATCTAGCCTACGACTGGGCGCTCAACGATGAGATGGGAACCCTATGCGAGCCTTAGCGAATGTCTGCATAAAACCGCTTAAGGTAGGTCGTTGACACGCCCACGCCCCACAAAATGCCAACATACAAATAAATTGCAGTGGCCTTGAGTGCGCCCCACTTGGCGACACGGCGATCGCTCGACTGCACCACCCGATTCACCAGCCGCAACCGACCATGGCGCACCAGCCGCAAGCACAAATCCCCATCTTCCATAATGGGCAGTGCTGCATTGAACCCGCCGCATTGCTCAAAGGGCGATCGCCAGCAAAATATCGCCTGATCCCCAAACAGCAGCCGCAGCCCCCGACCAAACAGCAGCGGTCGAAATAGCAAGGGTGCATAGTACGTCTTGAGATAGTTATGCAGCGAAATCCCCCAGCGAGTAGTCACGTCTCCCGCCATCAACGACACAAACCCGCCCCCCACCACCCTTGGATCGGCCAGCACTTGAGAAATAATCGCAACCCCATCATCCGGGACTAGAGTATCGGCATGGAGGAACCAGATCACCTCTCCAGTCGCTATCGAAGCTCCCTGGTTCATTTGCACTGCGCGGCTTATCTGCGTTGCAGTAATAACCCTGACCCCAGCCGCCTCCGCTAGTGCGATCGTGTCATCCTGGCTGCCACCATCCACCACCACAATTTCCCAAGCCGGAGGCTGAAGCTGCTGTAAACAGCGCAGAGTGCGGGCAATGCACTGGGCTTCATTTAACGCTGGGATAATAATTGAAACAGTCGTCATCACCTATGCTGAAGGGCAGTCTTCCCTATCGCCACCTAATCTTCAAACCCAAATCTCTCAACCCGAACAGCAACATGCAGCCGTTGCTTTGTAAGGGGTTTAGGTTTCACAACACTACGCTACACCATGCCGCCTCTCTTCGTCTCGCCAACGTCCATCCCCTTCTCATCCGCTCATCCCCGCCCCGTGCCAAAAACCGAAGCATTCAGGGCACCAAAATTGGGTCCTGACTTACGCAGTTAGACGAGTTCTGGGAGGCTGAGCCTCCCAGAACTCGTCCAAAATTTCCAGGCCGCCGCACGAAGTGCATAAGTCCTGTTGGGGCGATCGCCCTCGCCGCAAGCTAGCGCTTTAGAGCAACAGCGACACTAACTGGCGAGAACCCACAGCAAACCTGCACGTACTGAAGCATCTCAATGCGCAACGATTCGCTTATTTCGAACCATTCTGCATACTGATAACCCAGATCATCCACTTGGACTCCGGTGCCATCTCCATTCAAAGCTTTCATCCCTTTAGCAACCCTGATACAGTCCATTAATGCTGCTCACGAGTTACCGCAAAACGAGTGGCTTTCAAGTACGATTCTCTAGGGATTGATTCAGTCATGTCTATCAGCCATACCCAACCACAATCACAGCTCATCCACTAAGCATCGCTCCGCAGGAGAAATCGTCTTACTCCATCATTTCGGCCTTTCCACCCTATGACAACCTGAGTTCGGGATAAGCTCAAACCCTTAATGTGCCGTGCGCGACGCGCACGGCACATTAAGGGTTTTGGGGCATCGCGCGACGCGCGATGCCCCAAAACCCTCTTATCCCGAACTGACGTTATGACAGTTGGCTAATACTGTGTTCCATGGCACAAACAGCAGGCAACTGCAATTACAGGATAGATATCAAACAGGTTTATTTCAAAAAAACCTGACACAGCGGGGGTTTCCGCAGAGAGTTCAACCTTTTCTTGACAAGTTTTAGTAGATTAAGTGCATCAAATCCTAGGTCAGTCATAAAGAAAACCTTTGGGCATCTGCGCTTTCCAAAAAAGTTGTCTAACCTGATTAGTAACAACAACCCCAGCAACATCCAGAAGTACATCACAACAGGCAGGTCTTAAATTATGGGACAGAGCTTTGGTCTAATCGGTCTAGCCGTCATGGGTGAAAACCTGGCGCTCAATGTCGAGCGCAATGGGTTCCCCATTTCGGTCTATAACCGAACCGCTTCAGTGACCGAAAAATTCATGGCTACGCGAGCCCAAGGCAAAAACTTCAAGGCTACCTATACTCTTCAAGAGTTCGTAGAGTCTCTCGATCGCCCCCGCAAAATCTTGATCATGGTGAAAGCGGGTGGCCCCGTGGATGCAGTGATTGAGCAGCTCAAGCCGCTGCTAAACGAAGGGGACATGATCATCGACGGCGGCAACTCGCTCTACACCGACACCGAGCGCCGCGTGAAAGACATCGAAGCCGTAGGGCTGCGCTTTATTGGCATGGGCGTCAGCGGTGGCGAAGAAGGTGCGTTGAATGGCCCTAGCCTCATGCCAGGCGGAACCGAAGCCGCCTATCGCGAAATTGAGTCCATTGTTACAAAAATTGCGGCTCAGGTAGACGACGGCCCCTGTGTCACATACATTGGCCCTGGCGGCTCGGGTCACTACGTCAAAATGGTGCATAACGGCATTGAATATGGCGATATGCAATTGATTGCAGAAGCCTACGACATTCTGAAAAGCATCGGTGAGCTCAGCGCTGCCAAATTACATGAGGTCTTTACCGAATGGAACACGACGGACGAACTGAACTCATTTTTGATTGAGATTACTGCTGATATCTTCAAAAAGATTGACAGTGAGACGGGGCAACCCCTCGTTGATCTGATCCTAGACGCAGCAGGGCAAAAGGGCACCGGACGCTGGACGGTAGAAACCGCGCTCGAACTAGGCGTTAGCATTCCTACCATTATTGCGGCGGTCAACGCGCGCATCATTTCTTCAATCAAAGAAGAGCGGGTTGCCGCTTCGAAAGAGCTCCTTGGCCCGTCGGTCAAGTTTGAAGGCGATGCAAACGAGTTAGTCAACAAAGTCCGAGATGCGCTGTACTGCTCGAAGATTTGTTCTTACGCCCAGGGTATGGCGCTGTTAGGCAAAGCCTCAAAAGAGTTTGGCTATAACTTGGATCTGGGCGAAACCGCTCGTATCTGGAAGGGAGGCTGCATCATTCGGGCTGGATTCTTGAACAAAATCAAGCATGCCTATGATGAAAACCCTGACTTGCCTAACCTTTTGCTGGCTCCTGAGTTTAAGCAAACGATTCTCGATCGGCAGGCTGCTTGGCGAGATGTGGTCATGATGGCAGCTCAGTTTGGTATTCCGGTGCCGGCCTTTAGCGCCTCTCTCGACTACTTTGACAGCTACCGCCGTTCGGTGCTGCCACAAAACCTTACCCAGGCGCAGCGTGACTACTTTGGTGCGCACACCTTTGAGCGAGTAGACAAGCCTCGGGGTGAGTTTTCTCATGCTGATTGGATGGCGGCTGATGAGAGGACGCTGGCGGGAACGGGTAGTTAATCAGTGTGCAGGTCTAAGACAGATCTGTACGAGGCTTCTATATGAACCGATGAAAAGGGCGTTGCGCAATGCACGACGCCCTTTTTATCGGTCTGCGGGCTCAAAATTAGTGACCAAAGCGCTAATGCGATTTAGGCTGTGTCTTGAAATTGGCCAAGACGATTTATTTCTTGGAAAATTCCCCTTGTCGCGAGGGTTTCCCAAAACATATGGGAGTGATCCTAAAATAACGTCAGTTCGGGTTAAGGGGGTTTTGGAGGCACCGCGCGACGCGCGGTGCCTCCAAAACCCTCAATTTGCCGTGCGCGATGCGCACGGCAAATTGAGGGTTTGAGCTTATCCCGAACTCAGGTTAAATATGATGAGTACGAGCACAGAGAAGGACGCTATAACTCTCTATCTAAGCCTTTACGCAGAGGGGGTTGAGTAGCTGAGCTACTCAACCCCCTCCAAACACGCTAACCCAGTGGCAAACGTTGACTAGTCGTTTGTTTCTGGGTAGCGATCGCGAATGCGCTCGGCTTCAGGGCAATCGTCCGATACCATTAGCTCTGAATCGCCTCTTGGCACCGTTGCGAGTTTTTGCATTACCGAACCGATGCTTTCCAGTCGAATCATTTCTTCCCAAGAGCAGATCTCTTCTTCTTCTTCTGACTCGTAGCGCACGGTCACTAAGTCCCCTTCAATTTCGAGGATGCGCGCTCGCTCAATCCATCGCTGCTGATCCCGCAAGAAGATCCAAACGTCTCGACCGTCGCAGCAGAGTTGATAGATCTTGCGATGTAGCATGAATCGCTTCTCCTAAATGAATCAACCGATCACGAACATGGGCGGCTTGCCTCGCAAATGGCATGCCAACACCTATAGCCCACCAACTCGTCATAGGACGATACGGTGAGCCACACCAACGCTCTGATGATGCGTCGGGCATCAGAGCAAACTTTACAAATTCAACACTTAGGCGATCGCCCATCAGAGCCATCTTCATCGGCTTGCCCTCAAAAACCCAGCGCTTTTGCTGCGATATCTGGGATAACGAGTCAACCCTGTGTTTGGCCTGTTGTCTTGAGGCAATGTCCAAAATATCCTGAATACGGTGTTTTGAATGAGAACTCCATGCATTGCGTTGCAGATGTGTCGCGGGCGACACCCAACTGGCAACATTCGCTTGAATCGACTGCATGGTGGAAGCTAGCTAAAGTTGACTATAATGGGCGATCGCCCTCAGCCATCTCTTAGAGAGGCAACAGCCATGCTTAGGTCGCAGCGGGGCATAAGCCACTTTCCCCCATTTTCCACAACTGCCTAAGGGTCTAGATGACTACGATCATATAAACATATCCAGCATGGCAGTCGGTAGTCAAATTTACGAAAGCTACTCCCTATATTAGCGCTTGTTGACGTGGGTGGGGAGGATATCGAGTGTCATATCGGCGATCGCCCTCAAAATGGTTAAGCAGATCTTAACCTGAGCTGAATCTCTTAATTACCTGTCCTTTAGATCTGACCCCTACTGTTGTAGGCAACAATACTAGACGAAGTAAGGTTGATATGCTAAGACCACCTTCCTTTGAAGTTGCAACGCTGCCAGATATGCGCCATTTGCTGGAACAGCTGTATCAGGGCAGAACGCTGCAACCATTTCGCAGTGGGCAAGATATTGCGCTTCATCCCAATGAGCTGTGGATTGTATGCCGTGGCGTGGTGCAGCTAGGAACCTTCTATGACACCGGGGACGAGGCGCTGCTGGGGCTAGCCTGCTCTTCGATGCCCTTTGGGCTGCCGATGACGCTAATTCGCCCGTATCATGCGATCGCCCTAACAGATGTAGACCTAATGCGCCTAACTTGGAGCGAAGTAGAGCAATCGCCCATGCTGGCTCAGGGTGTGCTGCAACACACTGTGCGGCGGCTGCGCCAAACCGAGGCCGTGCTGGCGATGGTGGGCTATCGCCGAGTTGAAGACCGACTGCGGCACCTGCTGCTGCTGCTAAAGCGAGAAGTTGGACAGCCGATGGGAAATGAAACGCGCATTAGCGTGCGCCTCACCCATCAGCAGTTGGCCAACGCCATTGGCACCACGCGTGTGACCGTGACGCGCTTGATTAGTCAACTGCGGGAAGAGGGCTGGCTAACCATAGACAGCAATCGCCACTTCATTCTGCCCTCTATTTCGGCAGCTTGATTCACGTCAGGCTGGGTTCAGAAACAGTTTGGCTCGGTGAGGAAGAGAGCCAGGATTCATCTCTAGGGCAACGAGCGTACAACGCGCGGTTTCCCACAACTTTTGATGTACTGAGGTTGCGTTAGAGTAGTCCAATTAATAAAGCGTTCAACGTATGCCCTCATACCCCTTCTCCCAGAACGGGAGAAGGGGAGCCGGAATGCCTTGTCTGCCTTCCCCCTCGCCTATGTTTGGGAGAGGGGGACTGAGGGGGTGAGGGCCAGATGGATGTTTTTTTCCATGGAAGACTCTCAGGCCATGACCATGCCGCCATCCACATTGATCACCTGCCCAGTAATATAGGCAGCGGCAGGGCTGGATGCCAAAAACTGGACGAGCCCTGCAACCTCGTCAGGCTCGCCGTAGCGCCCTAGGGGAATGAACTTAAGAATGTCGTCTGCGGCGATGCCGTGGGTCATATCTGTCGCGATGAAGCCCGGAGCCACTGCATTGACAGTGATGCCGCGCGGCGCAAGCTCTTTTGCGACAGCCTTAGTAAAGCCAATCACGCCCGCCTTGGCGGCACTGTAGTTGGCTTGTCCGGCATTGCCCATTTCACCAACCACAGAGCTAATGTTGATGATGCGCCCTGAGCGCTGCTTCAGCATAATTTTGCTGGCGGCTTTGGTGCAGAGAAACACGCCCGAAAGGTTGAGATCAATCACAGCATGCCAATCCTCTGGCTTCATGCGGAGGAGTAGCGTATCGCGGGTGATGCCGGCGTTGTTGACCAAAATATCGACTCGGCTCCACTGCTCCATCACGGTGCTAAACAAGGCGTCGACTTGATCAGACTGGGAGACATCCGCCTGAATGGCGATCGCCTGACCGCCCATGTCAGCAATTTCTGCCACCACAGCGTCGGCAGCCGCGCTAGAGCTCGCGTAGTTGACCCCGACAATTGCCCCTTCTGCGGCCAACTGTCGGGCGATCGCCCGACCAATGCCCCGCGACGCCCCCGTCACAATCGCCACCTGATCCTGCAACCGCTTCGTCGCCATCGGAGCCTCACTCATCAACGTATCCTCAATCAAGTCCACACCATTCATTCTGCTCAAGCAATCCACTCAAGCAATCCACTCAAGCAATCCACTCAAGCAATCCACTCAAGCAATCCACTCAAGCAATCTACTCAAGCAATCTACTCAAGCAATCTACTCAAGCAATCTACTCAAGCAATCCACTCAAGCAATTCACACTGACCGCCGACCCCCGGCAAAGGCCAATCAGACAGTCCATATATTACGGCATTTGAGGACATCTCCACTGCGAGAAGTTCTGCGTTTAGGATGAGAGCAGGGCACGAGAGGTGCTGTCGGCAGTTGGTCTGATTACACATCTCTTTAGGCATGAGGCAAGGATGAGAACCCATGGCTGTCAAACAAAAATTTTCGACCTTTGAGGCATTGATTGCAGAGTCTGACGTACCGGTTCTGGTGGATTTTTATGCGGCGTGGTGCGGCCCATGCCAGATGATGGCCGGGGTCTTAGAAGAGGTGAATCAGCAGCTCAAATCTCGGCTGAGAATTGTGAAGATCGACACCGAGCGCTATCCCGAACTGGCGTCGCATCACCATGTCTATGCCTTGCCAACGCTGGTGCTGTTTAAAGATGGCAAGCCCGTAGATCGGATGGAAGGCGTCCTGCGATCGCCCGAGCTCATTCAGCATCTAGAGAATTTGATTTGACCGCAGTATCGATGACTCTACATTAATGACTCCACATCAACGACTCTCCCCGTGCTCAGCGTGACTCGCCGCAGCGATAGCGCTGAGCGCGATAGCCGTCTGCCCGCAGACGGGGAGCGGCCTCAGTGCACGCGGCGCGGCGCAGCACGGTCGCCAAGCGATCGCCATCGGTTTGTTCAAAGTTTACCAGCCATAGATCCAGCACTGGCGGCAGGGTCGCTAGCGAAGTCTCTAGGGTGGCGATCGCCCGTTTTCTAGCGGGGTTATCTTGCGCGAGCAGCACCAGCGGCGGCGCGAGTTCAGGTTGGATCGCGGCAGAGTCTACCTGTCGCTGCCATTCCACAGCCAGCCCCATCATCCGCCCTGTTTGCCCGTGAGAGCGATGGGCGATCGCCACCAGCGTAGGCGTCGAGTATTGCTGCTGCATGGCCTGCACCACCAGATCGGGGCGATGAGTTTTTTGATAGGCCACATTGGTGAGCACGCACAGGCTGCCCACGAGTCCCAGCAGCAGCACCAGCACTATAGCTCCCTTGCCGCGCCCCAGCAGCAGGAACCAGAGGGGCCAGAGTCCCCCTCGAGTCGATGCATTCTGCCAAGCCTGCGCCAGCACCCCTGCCACCAGCAGCAGCACAGCTGGATAGTAGACAAAGCTATAGCGAAAGGCGCTCGTAATATCCCGTTGAAAGCCGTAGGAAATTAAGAGGAATAGGGCGATCGCCCCCAGCCACACTCCCGCCAGAAGGGCAACCGTTAGCCGAGTTTCTGCCTCTCGGCTCAGTTGCCAGCAGCCCCGCCACAGCCAAAGGCCCGTCCACAGCAGCAGCGCCACCAAGCCAATGATCGACGCCAGTTGCACCCGGTCTGACGCCGCCTGAATGGGCAGCAGATACAGCATGGTGAGGGTGCTGCCGATGATCTGCCCCAGCGGATCAAGCCATGCCACACCCGCGCGATCGCCCCGATACACCCACTGGGTCAGTTCGCTGTCGCCCATGCCCTGCCATAGCGGTAGCCACACCGCAGCAGTGGCCAAGGTGCCCACCGCCGTTAGCCCCAGACGACTCCAGACTAACGGCTTCCAGCGATCGCCCCGGCCATACCGATACAGCATCCAGCCAAAGAGGGCGATCGCCTCCGCTAACAGCGTGATCCCCACAAAAAAATGGGTCGCCAATCCTAGTCCATTCACCCCAACCCACCCTAGGCAAAGCCACCAGGGCAGCGGCACCGCAGCCTGCAGTGAGCGCACCGTCAGCAGCAGGCAGGCCAGCGAGGCAAGGCCCCAGAGAGTCGGCAGGGTATAGTGGCGCGCCTCTTGGGCTAAGTAGACGCCAAAGGGCGACACCGCCGCCAGCGCCGCTGCGAGATGGGCAGCAGTAGGCGATCGCCACGCCACCCAGCCCAATCCCCAAAATGCCGGAATGGTAAGACTCCCAAACACGGCTGCGAGCGATCGCGCCTCTAGCGCCCCAGTCACGTCTGAGGTAGGCCACAACCGCAGCCAGCCGTGCATCAGCATAAAATATAGCGGCGGGTGGTTGCTCTCTTGCGTGAGGCGCTGACCCACATCCCCCAGAGTCGCAGTCGGATCAGCCTGCAAGGGTCGCAGCAACGCCTCAAGCGGCAAGACCTGATCCAGCGGAATGGCGCGAAAGCTATTGCCCAGGCTAAACACCAAGGTCGAAAACTCATCAGTCCACAGGGGCTTAGCCTCTAAATTGGCAAACCGCAGCACTACCCCTAGGCCCACCCACAGCCCCAGCCCCAGCCAGTCTCGTTGCTGAATTTGAGTCTTGTGCAACATTGCGGTGGCAACTCATCTATCCCGGCATCCACGGCTGCAACGCCGCAGCTAGCTGATCATAATCTGCATCGGTGTTGTAGATCTGCGCCGACAGCCGCAATAGCCAAGACATCTGCTCCCAGGGAATCACGGGAACCTGGATGCGATGCTGCCGATAGAGTTGCTGCTGCAAATCGGGCGGCACCCGATCGGGCAGCGGCACCACCGCCATCGCGCCCACTAGAGCATCGGGGCAGGGGGGCGCGATCTGAAACTGATGACAGAGGGACTGGCGCACGGCGATCGCCCGCTGATGATTGTGCGCCATCAGTTCGGCCCAGCCACCCGACAACAGTGACGCCATCCATTGCAGTGCCGTAGGCAAGCAGAGGTAGGGCGTCGGGTCATGGGTGCCCGTCCAGTCAAACTCGAGGTGAAAGCGCGATCGCTCAGAACGTGGAGCATTGGCCCCATGGCTGATCACCAGAGGCCGCAGGCGATCGCGCCGATCAGCTCTCGCCCATAAGAAAGCACAGCCCTTCGGGGCACAGAGCCACTTGTGACAGTTTCCGGTGTAATAGGCTGCGCCGAGCTCTTCCAATGCAAGAGGTACCATCCCCGGCGCATGCGCCCCATCCACCAATGTGTCAATGCCTCGCTGCTGCAACTGCTGAATTAAGGTGCCGATCGGCATTATCAGCGCCGTTTGGCTGGTGATGTGGTCAATCAGCACCAGTTGCGTTCGCGGTGTCACCTGCGCCATCACCGCTGCAACAATATGTTCGGTGGCGGTCGCCTCGTCCACACTTAGGGGAAAGGGCACGGTGGCAACCACAACAGTCGCTCCGGTGTACTGGGCCACGGCATCCACAGCATTGCGGCAGGCATTGTATTCATGATTGGTGACTAAAATCTCATCCCCTGGCTGAACGGGGAGCGATCGCAGCACCGTATTAACGCCCGTGGTGGCGTTGGGCACAAAGGCCAACTGCTCGGGATTCGCGCCAACAAACGCCGCCAACGTTGCCCGAGCACTATCCAGCAGGGGTTCCAGCGCGTCTATAAAAAACTGAACGGGGTCTGCTTCAAGCTGCTGACGGAACGCCTGCTGCTGCTGCAATACGGGAATCGGCGCTGCGCCAAAGGAGCCATGGTTGAGAAACGTGACGGTTGGATCAAGCGTCCAGTACGATCGCCATTCCCGAGTTTCAGCGTCTAGTTCCAACGGTATATCCCAAAGCAAACCGCTTCAGCTTGAGACCAGCTTGAAATTTGAACAAATCCCGATTTAGACTCCCCCGGCTGGATTCGAACCAGCGACCAATCGGTTAACAGCCGACCGCTCTACCACTGAGCTACGGAGGATTGCCGAATCTCATACTAGCTAGAAATGATCCCATTTGGCAAGGCTCACGTCAAAAAACCTTACCTTAACATCAGTCTTCAATGCCGGAGGACAAGCAGATGCAAAGAGATAAGAGGCCTGACTATCCAGGGTTTCAGCCTTACCCATGGACGTTGTTTCTACAGTTTAGCGATGGTTCACTCAGTGCTGTAGGACTGAAGCACCACCATTGAACTCACATTGCTTTTGCTAGGGGCTGTCATCAATTAGCCTTTGATATCCCAGAAATCAACAGTCACAGCCCCTAGCCTAATTTTTTTTGGGTCGGGCGTGGCAACGCTCCTAGCATCAGGCGTTTGGCTGGAATTGATGACACGCCCTAACGTAACCCATTGAGATAATTCATCCTATGGACGGGGCGGCTATTGCTGCTCAAGCCCGCGTTGCAGATCGGCCAGCCGCTGCTGGGCAACCGGGTCGAGCGATCGCCCCAAGAACCGTCCAGGCGATCGCCGTTTTGACGATTGCCGCCGCCGCACCTGCTGCGATGCCAGTTCCACCTCAGTTCGCAAGCGGTGAGACGAGATCCAGTTCGCGCCATATCCCTGCACCGTATGCTGATGCGTCCGGTCGGATGTGGCCACAATCAACGGCTGGCGGTGTCGGCGAGCATCCTGGCGATAGTGAGCGCAAAACGCCTCGATGTAGGTATCGGCGCTTTGGCGATAATCGGTGTAATAGATCGAGAAGTAGGAGGTGACTGCTTCGCAATTGCCCGGGATGTCTTGATAGTGCGCGTCAAACACAACCTGGGTTTCGTAATCTTTGGCAGCGCTAAAACTAATCAGGCGCTCGGTGAGCGATCGCCGTGCCTCGGCCATGCTGTGGCGATCGCACAGCTGCTTCAGATCAGGCCAAGTGCCGATGACGTTGTAGCCATCGACCAACAGGAGTGCCTGAGAAACGCTGCGCGCCATAGCGGTGGTCGTCAGATAAGGTGAACCCAACCTACCTCTATGATGCGGGTTTTATTGAGAACTGTAAATAATTCGGGAGTCCCTACTGTCGCATCAGCCGTTGCTTGAGCCGTTCGGGATGACCCCGATCAACCACTCGCCCGCCTTCTAGCAACAGCGCCCCGTCGCAATAGTCTAATTCTGCAAGCCGATGGGTCACCCACAACGCTGTCATGCCCCGCGCTTTGACCAACTGCTGCACCTGCGCCACTAAGTCAAGCTGGCTGTCGGGATCGAGCAGCGCGGTCGGCTCGTCGAGCAAGACGACATCACAATGGCGAGCGATCGCCCCAGCAATGGCGACCCGCTGCTTTTGCCCACCGCTGAGCGCATAGATCGGGCGTCGCTTCATGTGCCCAAGGTTAACGGCCGCCAGCGCTTCATCGACCCGCTGCCGTACCTCGGCAGGAGGCAGCCGATCGCTGCCCAGCCCAAAGGCCACATCGGCCCCCACCGTGGGCATCACCAACTGATGATCGGGATTCTGAAACACAAACCCCATCGGTTGAACCACGCGAATGACGCCTGCGTCGGGCACGAGCAGGCCGTTGAGCAGCTTCAGCAGGGTAGATTTGCCGCTGCCGTTGGTGCCCAGCAGCATCCAAAATTCGCCCCGAGGCACTTCAAGGCTGCAGGAGCGCAGCACCGGAACCTCAGGCGACCAGCTAAACGACACATCGGTAAGGGCGATCGCCGCCTCTGTCATGGCGTGTTTACCCTAGCCTTGCGTCAGCGCAAAGAAGCCAGGGGGACGACCCGACGAGCCACCGACCCCAGTTTTCTCTGATAGCTGAACAGCAGCGATCGCACTCACCAACACGCACACCTTTTTACCCACTTCTTTTTCGCAGGTCAGCTCCATCGTGGTGGGGCTGCCCGATTGCAGCGCACTGATCAGAGTGTTGTAGAGCGCCTCCGCATCTGCGGACTCTTTCCGCTGAACCGACAGCAGCGACGGCGTTTCTTTCAATGCCACGTCAATAATATGCATAGAGATTTCATAACCTGGGGTGAACCACTCTTCAGTATGGCAAAAGTTGGAACGAACTGGCGGATCTAGGCGGATTGGGCTTGGATTGTGACTTAAACCAGCGGCTCATCCAGCCGGAGATTAGCCCTTGCAGGCCGCATCCTGTAACCCGCTAATCCGTGGGCGATCAGCCGCGATGAATGGGGTCGGCTGCAGCGAACACGCACCGCGTTTAGGGCGATCGCCAACCGCCCTAAGCATCCCCCACAGCAAGGTTGGGGCATTTCAACTAGGGATTCAGGATATGATGAAATCATGGCTACAACTGTTAATGTTTGGGGAATTCCCCACGTCTACGAGCTCACCAGTCCTGCCTCATCGGCACCCGTCGTGGTGTTTATTCACGGCTGGCTGCTGAGTCGTGCCTACTGGCGACCCGTCATTCAGCAGCTTCAGTCTCAGTATTGTTGCCTCTCTTACGATTTGCGGGGGTTTGGTGAGTCGACTGGAACACAGCCCCATCCCTCCGTCCGTCCCGTCAGTACTGAGGGCGATCGCCTACAGCCTCAATCTGTGTCCCAGGCAAACTTCGTCGCAACAGGCCCCAGCGGCATATCCTCGCTAACGACGGCACCACCGCCCCCAACCAGTCCCCTGCCGTTCGGCTATACCCCTGCCGACTATGCAAACGACCTCACGCAGCTGATCAAAACCTTGGGGCTGACCAATGTTTGGCTAGTGGGGCACTCCCTGGGTGGCAGCATTGCCCTGTGGGCGGCAGATTTAATGCCTCAGGCCGTGCGGGGGGTGATCTGCGTAAATGCGGGGGGTGGCATTTACCTCAAAGAAGAATTCGAGCGTTTTCGCATGGCGGGGCAGCAGTTGGTGAAGCTCCGCCCGTGGTGGCTGTGCCATTTGCCCTTTGTGGATGTGATGATGGCCTGCATGAATGTCGCTCGCCCCGTGCCCCGTGCTTGGGGGCGGCAGCGCGTGCTGGATTGGACACTGGCCGAACCTGAGGCCGCACTGCGGGCGCTGCTCGACTCCACCACTGCAGACGAAGTGCATCGGCTACCGCAGGTGGTGTCACGGCTGCAGCAGCCGGTCTATTTTTTGGCGGGCGATCGCGACACGGTGATGGAACCCCAGTACGTGCGTCATCTCGCCAGCTTTCACCACTCCTTTGCCTGCCGGGGCGAAAACGTAGTCGAAATCGCCAACTGTGGACATCTGGCCATGCTAGAGCAGCCAGAGGCAGTCGCCCGTCAGATTTTGCAATGGGTGGGGCAACACACAACGCCTCCACAAATGGCGTAGAACTTCACGTTCTCGTAGAATTCCACATTCTCAACCAAATATTTCGTTCCCTCATGTCTTTACCTATCCTCATATCTGTGAATGAGAGGGCATTTTTTATGCATGCAGAACGGCGGTACCCGCCGGATCTGCCGCATTGGCCTGATAGAGCTGCATGACTTGACTCAGCGGCATCCGCGACTGTGCCCCTAAGGTAAGCGGTGAGCAGTGGCCCCGCTGAAGGTGTTCGGCGGCGGCGGCAGCGATCATGGCGGCGTTGTCGGTACACAGCGTTAAGGGTGGAAACAGGACGCGCAAGCCCTGTTCAGCACTGGCCTGGGTGAGGTGCTGCCTCAAGCCGCTGTTTGCCGCAACACCGCCCCCCACGACGAGGGTGGTGAGCCCATAATCGCGAGCACAGGCGATCGCCCGTTTGGTGAGCGATCGCGCCACCGACGCCTGAAAGCTCGCCGCCACATCGGCCACAGGCATCTCATCGGCAGATTGCTTGAGCGATTGCATAAGTCTGAGCACCGCCGTTTTCAAACCGCTAAAGCTAGAGTCATAGGGATGGAACCCGCCCCCTGGCAGGGAAATTTGCCCCTCCGGCAGCGGAAACGCGCGGGGATTGCCCTGCTGCGCCAGCTGGTCAATAATCGGCCCACCGGGATACCCCAACTCCAACAGTCGTGCCACCTTATCGAAGGCTTCTCCCGCCGCATCATCTCGGGTTTGTCCCAGCGTTTCATAGTGGCCGCAGTCTTTTACATAGATCAAGCTAGTGTGCCCGCCCGAGACCAACAGGCACAGGAAGGGCGGCTGCAACTCTGCATCGCAGAGGTACGAGGCGTAGATATGCCCTTCTAGATGATGGATGCCCAGAAACGGTTTTTGATGCAGCATGGCTAAGGTTTTGGCCGCGGTTAGCCCCACCAACAGCGCCCCCACCAACCCCGGCGCACAGGTCGCCGCAATGCCGTCGATGTCGGCCCAGGTCAAATGGGCGGTCGTCATCGCTTGGGCGATCGCCCCATTCACCGTCTCCAAATGCTGCCGCGAGGCCACTTCGGGCACGACACCGCCATAGGGCTGATGCACTGCAATCTGCGACGCCACCACAGAGCTAAGAATGGTGCGATCGCGCACCACCGCTGCCGCTGTTTCATCACAGCTCGTTTCAATTGCCAATACGGTAGCCATAGCGGAGATCCTACAGTGCACAATGTATCGAGATTTGATAGGAGCGCCAACTTGCTAAGTTGCAATCCAATACCGCTCCATCATTAAATGAAATGGCTGCTAATGGCTGCACGACCAGCCCATAATCTTAATAAAACTACATATTATTCCGAGTTTGCCGCCAATCTAAACTGTAGCAATTCAGAAGAGCTAGTCCATGAGATGACGAGTGCCCTCTCGATGGGCTGAATTAGCATTGGCAGACCCTTCAGCTCTTAAAAGCCTTTCCCTAAAAGCCTTTTAAGAAATCATCTAACGCTGCAATTAATGCACTGCTCCCGCAACAACAAACTAGAGGGCGTGGGAAGAAACCGGGCGATCGCCCCTCAATCTGACTGCAAACGCTTCTAAAAGCTTAACTTTACGGCACTTCACCAGAGGGGTATTATTGCTCTAAATGTATGAATGATTTCGTATAAACAACTTAATCATCTCATCAGAAATCTTTGCTTTTCGTAATAAATGGGAAACAATTCCAATGCGTAAATTGTTTGCTCTAGTGTCAATCCCCCTGTTGTGGCTCGGTCTAGCCGCACCAGCATTGGCCTACAATCTCACGACCTGTGGCGATAACCCGGCCTTTCAGGCTCGGGCCGCTAAAGCCACCACTGATTTGGCAAAAGCTCGTTTCGAAAATTACTCGTCTGTGCTGTGTGGGGCCGATGGGCTCCCCCACTTAATTGTGGATGGCAGTTGGGCTCACCTGGGTGAGTTCATCATTCCTAGCATCATGTTTTTGTATATTGCTGGCTGGATTGGCTGGGTCGGTCGCGCCTACGTCATCGATGTGCGCTCTGATAAGTCTCCAGAAATGGCTGAAATCATCATTGATGTGCCCCGTGCCATCAAGTTCATGCTGTCGGGTTTCCTGTGGCCCTTGGCAGCGCTGAAAGAGTTGACCTCTGGTGAACTCACGGCCAATGATGCCGACATCACTGTATCGCCACGCTAGCGTGACTCTCCCTTGAGGGTTCCCTTGGCAACTTGTGCTTGGTAAGGGAGCAATGCCGTTTCTCTTTCGATTTCACTCAATTGCACTACTGACGTCTGTGTAGGAAGTTTAGCCCATGCAATATTTTCTGAAATACCTCTCGACCGCCCCAGTGTTAGCAGCCGCCTGGATGCTGTTTACCGCTGGGCTTATTATCGAATTCAACCGGTTCTTCCCCGATTTGCTGTTTCACCCCATGCCGTAGAGCATGGCTCAACGCTCAATAGAGTGTTTTGCCCATAGCGTCTGCCCTTTTCCAATGCAGCCGTTTGGTGGAATCAATCTATAAGGCATGTTGTGGAATAAGCCGTAAATGGCGTGCTAAGACTCTTGAAAAAGAGGTCTAGTGCGCCATTTGTGTGTGTGCCATTTTTCGTCTATTGGTCGTGCTTGGCGCTGGCACAGATTCAGGCCGCCACACCGCGTATTGAGGGCCTAACGAATGGGACTGCCCCAAATCACCCGCTCTTGCTTATAGATAGCCATGCCTGGTTTTGCGCCCTTGGGTTTGTAGACATGGCGCGGTTCGGTATACACCACGGGCACCTGGTCGCTCTGGGCTGCACGGCTGTGGAGGGCGGCGACGTTGGCGGCAAATTGCAGGTCGGCATCTTCGGGAACGGCTCCTGGGTTTAATCGGAGCAGCACGTGGCTACCGGGGATTTCTTGGCTGTGGAACCAGAGGTCGTAATCTGTGGCAAGGCGAAAGGTGAGTTCGTCATTTTGGCGATTGTTGCGCCCCACCCAGATGGCAAACCCACTGGGGCTGGTGTAATGCCGAAATTGGGTGGCTGATCGGGGGCGATCGCGCCCTTCAGTGGCCTCCAGATAGCCCTGCTGCACTAGCTCCTCGCGAATTTCTTCGAGGGCGTCTAGATCCTCGGGGCCGGTATAGTCGGCCAGTTGTGCCAGCGCGACCTGCACCTGCTCTAGGTAGTCAATTTCGGCTTGGGTATCGCGCAACAGCGGTTCTAGAGCAGCGCGCGATCGCCGCATTTTTTGCTGTTTTTTATAAAAGCGCTGGGCATTTTGCACCGCGTTCTTATCGGGGTCGAGCGTCAGGGTTATAGGTTCCCCAGTGGTGAAGTCGGCTAGGGTCATGCGGGTCATCCCCGGCTGATACTCATGCAAGTGTGCCATCAGCAGATCCGCTCGATCTTTGAGGGCGTCGGCATCTGCTGATTGCTCCAGTCGTGTTTGAAAATCGGTTAACTTTACGTCCAGCTTTTTCAGCAGGCTGCCGAGTCGCTGCGTGAGTTGGTGATGCAGTTGGCGCAGCGTTTGGCGGTTGAGCTGGTCGCGGTAGAAGTTGCTGATGAGTGTCTGGGTAGAGTCTGCAGCCTGTTCCATCCCCCAGCCGAGCACCGTGTAGCCCGTGGCACACCACCCCGGCTGAAACTGTTCGGTAGATAGGGCCGTGAGCCAGACCTGCCACTGGTGGAAGAGCGATCGCCACTGATAGGGGGCGATCGCCCCCGTGTCCTGATCCGCATCTAGCCCAGCCTCTGCGCACATCGACAGCACTAGTGCCGAACTCAACCCCCGATAGTTTTTCAGCAGCGCACGCTTAAGCGGAATAGGCACCAGTGCGATCCGCTCTTGCCAGCGCTCAAAGGACTCGTCTAGCGTGGGCATCGTTTCCATCAAGGCGGGCGGCAACTCATAGGCTTGCCCCGTTAGCAGGGGCCGCACACTCGACTGCTGGGCACTCACTTGGTGCGCCACGGTGATGATCTGGTTGTCGGGAGTCGTGAGGATAGCGTTGCTATATTTGCTCATTACCTCCACATACAGATGGTATTGACAGAGGTCGCTAGGGCGCCGGGCAAACTGCAAATCCAACGCTCGCTCCCACGGGGCGATCGCCCTTAGTGACACCAGCGCTAGACCATTGAGCTGATGCCGCAACTGCTGCGCAAAGGCAAAGGTATTGGGGTCGCGCGGCGGCGGCTCATCCATACACAGCCGCGCCCCTTGGGGATGCCAAGAAAGAGTCAGCCAGCCCCGCTGATCGAGGGTGCGCAGGCATAGGGCAATGGTATGGCGATCGCGCTGAAGCACCTGCTCAACCCGCGACGGTAACCACTGCGTTCGCAGCTCGGCACACAGCGCCATTAGTGTGGTGAAATCAACTGGTTGCAAGGCGATCGCCCCTTTTCGTCATCTGGCACACTCGGTATCTCTGCTGCTCTCGGTAGGGGGCTTAGGGTTCGGACTACTCTGATCTCTACCGCTAAGGCCGATAGACCTAGGACGATCGAGCGGTAGAACCCTCCAGCACTCCGAACTCTGTGCTCAAGAATTCCGTGCTACCCTGAGCCGTTGCAGGAGATCGGCAAAAAATGGGGGAACAAACCCGATAAGATTGGGTAGTTCAGCCATCCTAGTGTAGCGCTGCCGCTGCACCGACCGGGCGATCGCCCCCTGCTCAACCCACTCCTTCTCTGATCCAACTGCGTCCTGATCTAGCTCCATCGACCCACCTTCAGCACCCATGACCCAGCATTACCGCATTACCCTCCTCCCTGGCGACGGCATTGGCCCCGAAATTATGGCCGTCACCATAACAGTGCTCAAAGAAGTGGGGCAGCAGTTGGGGATTGGGTTTGACTTTACCGAAGCGTTGATTGGCGGAGCGGCCATCGACGCCACCGGGAATCCCCTACCGCCAGAGACGTTAGACACCTGCAAAGCCAGCGATGCTGTGCTGCTAGCGGCCATTGGCGGCTATAAGTGGGATGCCCTGCCCAACGACCAGCGCCCCGAACGCGGGCTGCTGGGGCTGCGAGCCGGGCTGAACCTGTTTGCCAACTTGCGGCCCGCCCAAATTTTGCCCCAGCTAATAGACGCCTCAACCCTCAAGCGTGAGGTGGTAGAAGGCGTAGACATTATGGTGGTGCGCGAGCTGACTGGCGGTATCTACTTTGGGCAGCCGCGCGGCATTTTTGAAACCAAAACGGGCGAACGGCGTGGCATCAACACGATGGTCTATGCCGAAGCAGAAATTGAGCGAATCGGGCGGGTGGCGTTTGAAGCAGCGCGTAAACGGCGCAAGCGGCTATGCTCAGTCGATAAGGCCAATGTGCTGGATGTGTCGCAACTGTGGCGCGAGCGCATGACCGCGCTAGCAGCCGACTATCCCGATGTAGAGCTGACTCACTTATATGTAGACAACGCCGCCATGCAGTTGCTGCGCGCCCCGACGCAGTTCGACACAATCGTAACGGGCAACCTATTTGGCGATATTTTGTCAGATGCGGCAGCGATGCTGACGGGCAGTATTGGGATGCTGCCCTCTGCCAGCTTGGGAGCCTCGGGGCCGGGCGTGTTTGAACCGGTGCATGGCTCTGCGCCTGATATTGCCGGACAGGATTTGGCGAACCCCCTTGCCCAAGTGTTGAGTGCGGCCATGATGCTGCGCTATGGCCTGAATGAACCCGCTGCGGGCGATCGCCTCGAAGCAGCCGTACAAACCGTTCTAAACCAGGGCTATCGCACGGGCGACATCGCCTCAGAAGGCACCACCCGAGTGGGCTGTCAGGCCATGGGCAACGCCCTGCTCAAAGCCCTAGAGGAACCCCGTTAGCCCTACTCGTGATGCCAAAGCACTGGCTCAAAGCACTTGCGCCAAAGCACTGGCCCACAGGACTTGGGCCTACGCCTCTCTAGCGGCGGCTCGTGCGCAGTTCTTGCCAGGTCACGGTTGCCAGCGTTACCACTGTCAGCGGCATGACAAAGAAAAACATGATGGTGCTATACATCGGCAACATCGAGTGATTCGTGGAATCGAGGATGAGGTACACCGTATAGGCAACGTAGTAGCCCAGAAACACCAAGCCTTCCCAGCGAGCGATAATGCTGCCTGTAAAGAAAATGGGAAGACAGGCGATCGCCACGGCCAGCATCACCAACCCATCAAACCGCGTGACCGAATCGGCCACGGCAAGGCCCTGCGGCGACACTGCGCTAGCCACTCCTAGCACCGCCAGAATATTAAAAATATTGCTGCCCACCACATTACCTACCGCAATGTCGCGTTCGCCTTTGAAGCTAGCGACAATGGAGGTCGCCAATTCTGGCAGCGAGGTGCCAGTTGCCACGATGGTGAGGCCAATCACCAGCTCGCTGACGCCAATGGCCCGGGCAATGGTCGTCGCACTATCCACCAAAAACCGAGATCCCAGCACCAGCATGGCAACGCCCAACACAATCAGCGCCAGATTTTTGACCCAGACCCTAGAGCGCCCCTCATGCTCTGCGAGATCCGCCAATCCCGGTACGTCTTCCTCCCGTCCCTGGCGGATCAGAAATAGGGTGTAGGCGATCGCCCCTACAAACAGTACCACCCCGTCTCCGCGCCCAATGGTGCCGTCAATGCTAAACAGCAGCATCAAGCACGACACCCCAATCATAATCGGCACATCTAGCCGAATTAACTGTCGCGACACCACCAACGGTGCCACCAACGACGATAGGCCTAAGATGCACAGCACATTAAAGATATTGCTGCCCACCACATTGCCGATCGCAATATCCACCTGACCATTCAAATTGGAGAGGATGCTCACTGCCATCTCAGGCGCGCTAGTGCCATAGGCCACCACCGTCAACCCAATAATCAGCGGCGATATGCCGAGCAGCGCCGCCAGCCGCGACGCCCCGCGCACCAACAGCTCTGCTCCAACAACCAACAGCGTCAACCCCAGCACCAGCGAGCCGATGACCCATCCATTCATATCCAGCAATTCCTTAAGCCTGTTTTAGACCACCGACTAGACTTCCCAACAAGCTGCCGCACCCCAGAGATTAAACGGAAGGATTAATGACAATGCAAGTGGAGTCTACCCCATCACTCATCCTTACGGTGTATCCTCAGCGTTGTTTAGGACGACCGCAGCGGTTATTCTGTCTATTGCCCTGATTGTTAGATAACGACGGGGTCGATAGTAACCGTGCCTCAAACAGGCGTTGGTGGGATCATGGCGGGATCATCCTCCCGCTCTACCGTCCTGCTCAAATGCTCATCGACATAAACGGCACAATAATCAGCTTACAGCCCTCATGGGTCAACCTGGGGCAGTTTGTATCATTGCTTACGAATACCATTGCGATGGGGGCAGCAATGGCTGCCCCACTGCTGCCCCCACTGCATTCCCTCACTGCAATGGTTGAGCCCACGACCTAAATCCGCGGACGGTGATGAAGGCTGCAACGCAGGTTCCATCGCCACAGGCAACTCCAAGCTGCAGAGCGTTAGCCAAGAACACCCAGACACGATCAATGCCCTGGATAGAATTGCACCTGACGGCCACAGCCGAAGCCATCGACTGGATACGCACCCTGCTAGCCACCCACGACGTTTCAGCGCAGGTGCAGGTGATCCCCCAATCGCAAAGCAACCCAGACCGCGATGGGCCAGACTGGCCCTATGCGGTGCAGATCTACCTGCCCTATAGTGCCCAGGCACAAAGCCAAGTGCGCATGGTGGAGCGATCGCTCTACTCTCTACAACGCACCCGCCTCACCAGCGCCATCGAACTACGCCAGGTTGAGACACCCCCGCCCGAGGCTCTGCTTCAAGGGCAGGCCGTGGGCGATCGCCTGTGGATTGTGTCGGGAAATGCGCCTGTCGATCCGCAGCAAGCGGGCGATCGCCACGTGCTGCGGCTATCGCCTGGGCTAGCCTTTGGCAGTGGGCTGCATCCCGCGACGGTGCTGAGCCTGCGACTGCTACAGCAGTTTGGGCAAGCTGGGATGACAGCGGTGGATGTCGGCTGCGGCTCTGGCATTTTGAGCCTAGCGCTGGCCGCACTGGGCGCAACCGTTACCGCATTAGACAATGACCCAGTCGCAGCGCAGGCCACGCGCGATGCCCTCGCTCTCAATCCTCACCTCACCACGGTCACAGTCGTGGAAGGCAGTTTGGGCCAGGGCAGCACGCTCGGCCACTGGATGGGTGGCCCGACTATAGAATCTGGAGAATCCGACACGGGTTTCATGCCTAGCGATCGGGTCGATATGATTGTGGCGAACCTGTTTGCTCGCATCCACAGTGCCCTTGCCGCCGACTATCACCAGGCGCTAAAACCTGGCGGGCTGCTCATTGCCGCCGGGTTTACCAGCGACTATGACGACGACCTGACAACCGTGATGCAAGCCGAAGGTCTGAGGGCGATCGCCCGTGAAACCCAAGCAGACTGGCGGGCGATCGCCTTTCAGCGGGTCTAGCTCAGCACTGCGTCAGCAGCCTCTATCGCCCTACTGAACTGTGGCACTTCGTAAACGCGATAGAGTCAGCCTATCCCTCGCTGGGCAACTCTGGAGGATCGGAATCAAACCAGGTGCGATAGATCTCATCGTAGGTGCCATCCTCCAGAATGGTGGTCAACCCTTGATTGAGTTGCTGCAATGTAGGCGAATTCTGCTGGGTGGCAATGCCATACAGTTCTACCGTCAGCGGCTCATCTAAGTTGCGAATCCCCTGAATTTGCCCAGAGCGAATCACAAACTTGTTCACCGGAATATCGTTAATCACGGCATCGACTTCGCCATTAGCCAACCCCTGCAGCGCCAGTATGGAGTTGTCGTATGCGACGAGTTCCCCAGCATTGGCTTCGGCGGCTTCGGCGGCTCCGGTGGTGCCCGGCTGAATGCCGATGCGCTTGCCGTTGAGATCATCAAAGTCTGTGATGCTTTCGTCGAGGGAGGGGACGACGATCGCCAACCCCGCCTGCAAATAGGGGCGAGAGAAGGACACCTGACGCTCGCGCTCAGGCGTAATGGTCATGGCGCTGATGCTTGCGTCTACGGTTCCGGCTTCGAGCGCTGGGATGATCTCGCGAAAGGGCAACGGCATCATCTCTAGGTCTAATCCGGCGGCCTCTGCGATGGCGTTGATTAAATCAATCTCAAAGCCTTCAATATCCCCATTTTCAGACGTGGACTGGAGCGGTGGAAAGGTTGGATCAATCGCAACGGTGATGGGGGCTGAAGACGAAGCGCTATTGGACGGAGCCTCGGTGGAAGACTCTGGCGCAGAGCAAGCCGCCACGGCAACCCCTGCCGCCAGTCCTATCCCCGTCCACCAGGCTCGACGAATCAACTGCGATCGCGTCAGATGAACCATGAGAAGACCTCTTTTTTCATAAGTGGATTGAGTGGAGCGAGCAGTCCCAAGGGGGACATCAGCTGTGGCGTACTGGAATCCAGCGATGGTGCGGCCTCGTGACCGCCACGCTCAACGCTTAGCGGCGATCGCCGCGCCAGCCAAAATCAATATTTCTTGATTGAATCTGACTAAAATCTAGCGTCAACCATTCAAATCAGAAAGGCATAAGCGCTAGAAGCCAGTTACAAGAAGCCTTTAGAGGGCTCACTAACGACTTTACTGCGATTTCTCAAAACTGAAGCCCTTGCTACATAATTAGCAAAGTTGATTGATAGAGATTATATGTGATTCTCCACACATTGCCTCAAAATCGCTGCGGTGGCCGAGCTTTGCAGCCTGTAGCAGGCAAACGTTGAGCCGAGAAGACATTAGTTCTCCTAATGCAACAGCCACTGTTGAATAAGGCGTTTGCATCCACAACTTTGCATCCACGACAAAGAACACTGGGATTAACCTGAGTTCGGGATAAGCTCAAAGCCTTAATGTGCCGTGCGCGTTGCGCACGGCACATTAAGGCTTTTGGGGCATCGTGCGACGCACGATGCCCCAAAAGCCTCTTAACCCGAACTGACGTGGGATTAACCAAGGCTGAACTGTATGAGTTGTCCTCTGAACCGCAGACCGCAACTCACACCAAACCCGCATTCACACTCGTCAA
The DNA here is from genome assembly GCA_019359435.1 of Kaiparowitsia implicata GSE-PSE-MK54-09C. GTDB lineage: Bacteria > Cyanobacteriota > Cyanobacteriia > Elainellales > Elainellaceae > Kaiparowitsia > Kaiparowitsia implicata. Next base: position 22,674 of record JAHHHI010000059.1, on the reverse strand, counting down.
TCTGTAGAAGCGCACGGCATCTGTAGAGGCGCATGGCATTTGCCTTGGTCAACCGATGGAAACCAAGCAGGATTGGGCTCAAACGGCTTGGGCTGATATTAATGATCTGTTGCTGGTGCGATCGCCCGCCGAAAAACGCCTAGACACTTAGTTGGTGGGACGCATCCTGCTCAGCCGCGCGGTCTCTTCTGCATAAGCTGCGGTTTACGAGCCCTCTCACAGGCTGTCCTTCAGGGCGTACATGACAGCTTCTTGCTGCTCGGGGGCCAGTTCAGGGAACATCGGCAGTGAGAGCACCTCGGTTGCGACACGCTCTGACCAGGGCAGGCTCCCAGCCCCATAGCCCAGACCGGCATAGACCACCTGCCGATGAATCGGAATAGGGTAATAAATCATTGAGCTAACGCCCTGCTGTTGCAGCGCTTGGCGAATGCGATCGCGGCGATCGCCCCCATCTGTCTGGGTCTGAGTGAGGCGAATGGTGTACTGGTTCCACACTGATAGTCCTCCGGCGATCGCCCTCGGGGCCACCACCCCTGGAATCGCCTGCAATAGCTCTTGATAGCGATTGGCAACCGCTTGGCGCTGGGAATTCCAGCGATCAAGATAGCGCAGCTTAATGCGTAGAATGGCGGCTTGAACCGCATCGAGACGGCTATTCATGCCCACTTCGTCGTGATAATACCGCACATGGCTGCCGTGCTCGCGCAGCATGCGCATTCGGCGGGCGATCGCCGGATCATGGGTCGTAATCGCTCCACCGTCGCCGCAAGCTCCCAAATTTTTGGTTGGAAAGAAGCTAAAGCACCCCACATCCCCAATGCTGCCCACCTGGGCTCCGTGCCAGGTGGCCCCGGTGGCCTGGGCACAGTCTTCAATCACTCGCAGGTTGTGACGTTGGGCGATCGCCATCAGACGGGTCATATCCACCGGCTGCCCAAACAGGTGCACCGGCATAATGGCCCGCGTTTTGGGCGTAATGGCCGCCTCAATCTGCGCCACATCAAGATTGAACGTATCTGGGTCAATATCGACAAAGACCGGCGTAGCCCGCACCATGCTAATCACCTCAGCCGTCGCAAAAAAGCTAAACGGCGTGGTGATCACCTCATCCCCTTCGCCGATATCGTAGGCGCGCAGAGATAGATACAGCGCATCTGTGCCTGAGTTGCAGACGACGCACTCTGGTGTGCCCACATACGCGGCAAACTCTTGCTCAAACTGCTGATTAATCGGCCCGTTTACATATTGCCCAGAGGCCAAAACGGCAGATACAGCTTCGTTGACCTCGGCTTGAATCAAAGAAAATTGCTGGGTTAGGTCCAGGGGGGGAATCACGTTCACTCGTGGGTGGCTCTAGGTAGCTACAAGTTTGACAGCGCTTAATTGACTGGATTCTGAGGCCTGCTGTTGACAGCGCGATAGAGTTGCACCGCATCAGAAACCTTCATAGGGCTGTCACAAGGATGCAGGACAGCAGCTATTGCGTCAGACTGGGCACATAGCCTTCAACATCTGGATCATAAACGCCAAATAGGCTACCGTCAGCGTTATATAGCTCAATTGGCAAGCCAGAGGTTTTACCCACCGCGGCGATCGCCCGCAGCAGAGGGTTCATTTGCCCCATCCGCACCGAGGAATAGGTCGGGGAGGTGGTATCCACCGTCCCCCAACCGGCCCCAGTTTGCTGTGACGTCGCCTGCTCTAAGGCATTGCGGTATGCATCTGTCATCCGCACCTCTACACCTTGAGCCGTGGGGCGGTGGGTGCAAATAGGCGTTGCGCCACCGCAGATAGACTCTAAATCTGCCTGCACCGTTTGCATCGTCATTGAGTTTGCAAGCTGCGACTGTGCTCGCTCTATAGCAGCGCGATAAGCCGGCACCAGCGGCTGCATCTGGCTAAATTGAGACGTATTAGCTGGTGCAGATTCGACCTGGCCTAAAGCTTGTTGCCATTGCCCAATCGCCTGCGACCACTGATCGCGCTGCTCTGCCTGCTGTGCCTCTGCCGCAAATGCCAGAGCGCGGTCATAGGCGGCAGCCGCCACCTCTTCTTCCATCAGTCGTCTGCGAACTGTCTCTAGTTGCGGTCCATAAAGTGCCAAAAGCTGCTGGGCTTCGGCATGGGCCATGGTCGTGCGCGGCACATCAGCCAGGTAGCTGACGGCAGTTTGCCAGGTGGCGGTGGCCTCCCGGAGGGAGTTGACCGCAATGGCGATGCCGTCTTGGGCTTCAGCAACCTTGGCGACTTGCCGGGCCTCTTTTACCCGATCTTGCGCCTGAATCTCAATGCGGATGCGGCGCTCGATCATCGTTAGATTGGCTTCATACTCCTCTAGCTTGGTGCGCGCTAGGTCATAGACGGGGTTGTCAGTCTGCACCTGCCGCAGTTGGGCGATCGCCTCCTGCCACAATTGCTGAATCTCTCGCCACGCAACCAAGGGATGAGGCGGATCTTGGCTCTTCTCTGCCGCAGACCAAGCAAAGCGCTGGGCCAGCACCACTCGTTCCAGCACAGACGCATTATCTCCATATACCTGAATCAATGCCTGAGCATCATCGTAGTGGCTTGACCAAGCTGGAATCGTGCTCAGCCAATAGATCGACTCCATAATTTGGTCGTAAGCATTGACCACATCTTGCGCTGACGCTGGCGAATCAATGGTTTGAGCCGCTTCAAAGTTAAGCTGTTGTGCCGTCTGCAACGGGACACACTCCCCAATCACACAGGGACGGCTGAGCGCATAGCCTCCAATCCCGCCCGTCAGCACTGCCGCTGCCAAACCTGCCGAGGCCAGGGAGGATGAGAACCCTCGCCGCCGTCGGGGCCGGACAGTTGTCGCCGCTTGCGGTTCCATCTCAGGCTCTGTGGCAAAGTCTGCCAAGCGAGTAGTAAACGGAATAGCACGAGGCGGGATATCGTCTGCGGAGGAATAGGGAGAATAGGATTGGGCGATCGCCTCGTCTTCTGAATCTATCCTCGGCGTTGGCTCAGTTGCGCCAGACCCTAGCGCGACATCCTCTGGAATAGCCTCTGACCCATCGCTAGGCGACTCTCCATACGCCCACGAATCACTCGCAGCAGCACCACTGGCAGCAGCCCACGCAGAAGATGCAGCGCGATCAAAGGGCTGCGTTACCCGCTGCACATCCAGTTGAAGCGCCTGCGTTGCATAGGGCTGCTTGTGCCCAGTAAAACGCAAAAACAGCCGCACAGGCAGAACTACCGCCTCATCCGACTTAAACTCTGTGAGATAGCCCAGCGCTTCAGCCCGATAGAGCAGCGCCTCCAACGTTCCAAACACCTCCGGTTCAGGCAACGGCACATTGGCCGGATGCTGCACCAAGACCAATAGCTGTTGGTGTCTGCGCCCACACCGCACCAACAAACGCGCCTCCTCAAAGGCAGCATGCAACCCCTTTTGCAGGTCGTGGCCTAGCAATTCCAATTGATTTTGATACACCAACGTATCCATGTGGAACGACCTCTTGACCCCGCTAGAGCCCTAAACAACTACCTAACCATGGGCGCATGGCAAATGACCTGACGTGCTAGTTTAGCGAATTAATCTAGTATCTAATGTGTTGTCAAGCGCTTCTAAACGCGAACTCCATAATATATTCCGTTTTTTTTAGCTTTGATAGCATACGTTCAGAGAACACTATGACTGAAACGCCCCTTATAAATCAATGGATATTTTAATCATTGAAGATGAAGCTGAAATCGCCCAACTTATTAAGCTTTATCTAGAAAAGGAAGGATTTTCTTGCCGGGTCTGCCGCGATGGGCAGACCGCACTAGACCTATTTCAGTCACAGCAGCCAGACTTACTAATTTTAGACTTGATGATTCCCCAGCTAGATGGGTTAGAAGTATGTGCTCGAATTCGGCAACAGCCTGGCACTAAAGACCCCTATATTCTAATGCTGACGGCCAAAGGTGAAGAGCTAGATCGAATTATTGGTCTATCTACGGGTGCAGATGATTATATGGTGAAGCCGTTTAGCCCTCGCGAGCTGGTAGCACGGGTGCGAGCACTGCTACGACGCAACTTGCGACAGGCCGGACAGACGCATACCTATCAAACGCAGAACTTTACGTTAGATATCGATCGGCGTGTGGCCCATCGGCACCTATCCCCAGGCCATATGGAGCTACTAGAACTCACGACGCTGGAATTTGATTTGCTGGCAAACTTTATGAGCTATCCAGGGCGAGTCTGGAACCGAGTCCAGCTGATCGAAAAACTCTGGGGAAACGATTTCTTTGGCGATGAGCGGGTCGTCGATACGCACATTGCTCGATTACGCAAAAAAATTGAGCCAGATCCATCCAGTCCTATCTTCGTAAGAACAGTAATTGGAGCAGGGTACAAGTTTGAAGATATGGTCTTGTAATCTGCTCAGCAACGTCTACAGGCAAGGCTTTTAATCCTAAATTAACGTCAGTTCGGGTTAAGGGGGTTTTGGGGCACCGCGCGACGCGCGGTGCCCCAAAACCCTCAATGTGTCGTGCGCGACGCGCACGACACATTGAGGGTTTGAGCTTATCCCGAACTCAGGTTAAATTAGACCGCCTAACTGACCCTGACGTTGAGACGGCAACCCTGCAAAACCACGACCTGAAACGATCTGACGGCACTGGAGAAGCGCTACATACTTTCTAAGTACTTCAGCAAATCGGCCATTTCTTGTGGGCTGGCCTGAAACTGTGGCATGGGTGGAGTGTCACCACTTGTTACCTGATGGATCAGACCAATGCGCGATTTGCGAGCCGACACATGATGAAGGCTTGGCCCTACCACGCCATCCCCGTATAGCCCATGACAGCTTGCACAGTTCATCTGAAAGATTTCTTGCCCGTGCTTAGCGTCACCCTTTAGGGATAGGACGCTTTTGATATAGGGTTCAGAATGCTGGATGTAGTAAATACCAGAGAAAATGAGAGCGATCGCCGCCACGATTCCCAAGCATTGCAGAACGAGCGATCGCACCGCAAAACCCCTAGTTCTCGCGGATGCGGTGGGTGCCTCGGGAGAGTGCGTACTCAAAACCTGATTCTCCAGCAAGTCCTCAGTCAAAATTTATTACTTTGAATACGGAATCTTTTCAATTTATAACTTAAACTAAAGTTCTTTGAGTGCCACCCTGCCTGATCACAGATTTATTTAACGTCTGTAACATTTGCAAATGGCGTACTGGGTAGGTCTCGGCTAGGATGCGGGGTTTGCAGTCAGGTATCGTCTTGCTCTCAGGATGCTATACAATTGCTAACATTAAGCGCTGTAGCCGAGTTGAGCATCCATCTCAGACGTCATTTCCCACGGGTGTCTAGAGTGTCATGGGTCTTAACTTCGATTTCACAGGTTTACAGCGTTTTACGGACTTAAACGCCTTACTCTTACTTATACTTAAAGACGATAACGGGAGATAACGCTATGGTTGAGCCACTTTTGTCGGGGATTGTATTGGGATTAATTCCTATCACGCTGGCAGGCCTATTCGTAGCGGCCTATTTGCAATACCGCCGAGGCGACCAGCTAGGGCTGTAACCGCTTGTGGGCTGGGCTTCTGGCTATGGGAGGTCAGAGCGGCGATCGCCCGCTTGAGCCGTTCAAAACGTGTCGTAGTACCCATCAACGCCCATGAAAAACGCGCGTTAAGCTGTCCTTCGGGTCAGCCAACGCGCGTTTTTTTTGGTGCTCTTTTGCCTTTGATATATCTAAACAGCCAATGTCTGGCTGAGTGGTGGCTACCTAGTAGTACTTAGCTGGGTAGCATCTAGCCTATGCCCGGATGGATCTAGCCTATGCCCGGATTGATAGTTGGGCTGTTTGGAGCGCCCGCTCTCTTCTTAGGGCTTCTCGCCTCAAAGGTCACATAGCCATTAAGAGCGATCGCCCGGATGAGTGGTAGATGCCACTGCCTGATCCAACATGGATTGCGTAAGGGGCATCGGCTCCAGAGAATATCCTAGAATAGGCACATTGCGGCAAAAAATGCCTAACCGGGTGCGAATCTCAAAGGAAGGCTCGCTCTGGCTTTCAACGTCATGCTGGCTCATTAAGCTGAACCCTGTCGCACTCGGGATCAGCTGAACGGGCGTTTTTTTAGTGCGTGATACCAGCCAATGGGTTGGGTGAAACATGGCTCTCCTTGGGAACATGTATGGGGGCAATAGCGATTGAGACGGGCACGCAGCAACTTAGAACAACGAGAAGCTTGCTAGGGTTATTGGCTACAGTCAGCATCCCTAATCCTGAAAGCGACTTGCAGACTTGCCTATAGGCTTAGGGATTGCCTATGCCAGTGCCGGGAAATTACGGTTGCGCAACGTGCAAGCTATTCAGCGGTAAATTGATGAAGCGGCTGAAGTTTATGAGTACCTGACCCCACTACAAAGCCCGTGGGGTCAGAGCAGAAGTCTCAACCTGGTGGTATTGCCAACGGTGTGTCAGTCAATATCGGTCAGTATAAGAAGAGGCAACCTTGACTCATAACCATCATGTGATTCTCTACCGTAAGGTTTGGTGGCCTGGGTTCTGCCCTCTTAGCGCTGTTCTAAAGCTGGCTCAATCCGTACTCTTTTAGTATTCCGGTTGCCGAATGGAATTTGAAGGGGCTAGCAGGTGTGGGAACCTCGCCGCATGAGGGGGGATTTCTGCAACGTCCGCAGATATCAATGAAGTTACGGTTATCCTCCCTAACTTGGTCAACAGCAAGTCAGTACATTAAGATCAGAGCAATAAAACTTCATAGACAGCCGTAAGTAATTACGAATTAATTGCCAAGTCACAATGTGGGCGGATACACCGCTGAGACTTCAACACAGTAGCCGAATGGTCGGTTAGGGGAACCTCGCAAGGAATCATCATAATGTTTGAGTATTTCACCGAAAAAGCGATCGCCGTTGTGATGGCCGCCCAAGATGAGGCGCGTCGCATGGGTCATAATTTTGTCGGTACCGAGCAAATCTTGCTGGGGCTGCTTCAGGTGAAGGGCAGCATTGCAGCAACGGTGCTACAAGAGCTAGACGTCACGTTGGCCAAGGCTCGAACTGAGGTCGAAACCATCGTGGGGCGTGGGGCAGGATTTGTGCCGCCTGAGATTCCATTCACCCCAAAAGTTAAGCAGTTGTTTGCTCAGGCGTTTCAAGAGTCGCGCCAGCTTGATCAGCCCTACATTGCACCGGAGCATTTGTTGCTCAGCCTTGTGCAACAAGACAACAGTGTGGCTGTGCGAGTATTGGAAAATCTCGAAGTCGAGCTAGATCAGGTTCGCAAGGCTTTGATTCGCGCCATTGGTGAAGAGACGCCCGTCACCGCAGGTCGGCGGGGCGATCGCCCATTACGCGAGCGTTCCAAGCTTAAGATGCTCGATGAATTTGGCACTGACCTGACTGATCTGGCCCAGCAGGGTCGGCTTGATCCAGTGATTGGGCGGGCCTCTGAAATCGAACGCATCATCCAGATTTTGGGTCGCCGCAGCAAGAACAATCCCGTGCTTGTGGGCGAACCGGGTGTTGGCAAAACGGCGATCGCCGAAGGATTGGCGCATCGCATCGTTAATCAAGATGTGCCCGAGACGCTGCTCGATAAGCAAGTGATTAGTCTCAGCGTCGGCACATTGCTGGCAGGTACCCGCTTCCGGGGTGACTTTGAGGAACGCATCAAGCAAATCATGGAAGAGGTGCGTCAGTCCGGCAACATTATTCTAGTGATCGACGAGATTCACACTCTGGTCGGGGCGGGGTCGCTCGAAGGCGGCATGGATGCGGCCAACTTAATGAAGCCCGCCCTAGCACGGGGCGAATTGCAGTGCATTGGGGCCACCACTCTAGATGAGTACCGCCAATACATTGAGCGCGATGCGGCGCTAGAACGACGCTTCCAACCTGTGATGGTGGGTCAGCCTTCGGTCGAGACCACAGTCGAAATTCTGCGCGGTTTGCGGCAGCGCTATGAGCAACATCACCGCCTCACCATTACAGATGAAGCGTTGACGGTGGCAGCAGAGTGGGGCGATCGCTACATTACTGATCGCTTTTTGCCCGACAAAGCCATCGATCTCATTGATGAGGCCGGGTCACGAGTGCGGTTCCGCTCTGCCATCACGTCCTCAGACCGAGAGCTAAAGCAACAGCTCCGAAAAATCTCTGCGGAGAAAGATGCCGCGGTCGATGCGCAGGAATTTAACAAAGCCACTGAACTGCGCGATCGCGAACGAGATGTAGAAGCAAAGCTAAGGGAATCTTCCCCAGATCCGGTGACTGACGGCACAGTGCGTCCCCAAGTCACTCCCGAAGACATTGCTCAAGTGATCGAATCCTGGATTGGCGTGCCCGTAACCAAGCTTACGGAATCGGAATCCATCTCTCTGATGCACCTAGAAGAACGCCTGCACGAGCGGGTTATCGGCCAAAACGAAGCCGTGAAATCAGTGGCAAAGGCAGTCCGTCGCAATCGAGTCGGGCTACAAAATCCAACGCGCCCCATCGCGAGCCTGTTCTTCTCTGGCCCAACTGGGGTCGGCAAAACCGAGCTGACCAAAGCGCTAGCCCATGCCATCTTTGGTTCTGAGGATGCGATGATCCGCGTCGATATGTCAGAGCTGATGGAAGCTCATACCGTCTCAAAGCTGATTGGGGCTCCTCCCGGCTATGCGGGGTATGACGATGGCGGACAGCTCACAGAAGCCGTGCGGCGCAAGCCCTATGCTGTGGTGCTGTTTGACGAGGTCGAGAAGGCCCATCCCGATATCTTTAACCTGCTGTTGCAGTTGTTAGAAGATGGTCGCCTTACTGACTCCAAAGGACGGGTGGTGAGCTTCAAGAACACGCTGATCATCTTCACCTCTAATATCGGGTCAAAGGTGATTGAGAAGAATGGGGGCGGCCTTGGCTTCGACTTTGCTGAAGATGGACGCGAAGCGACCTACAACCGCATTCGCGATCGCGTCAACGATGAAATGAAACAGTTCTTCCGCCCTGAACTGCTGAATCGATTGGATGAGATCATCGTCTTCCGCCAACTCACCCGCGAAGAGGTGGCTCAAATCGCAGACCTGATGGTGGCAGAAGTGGGTGGACGCCTAGCTCAACAGGCGATCGCCCTAACCATCACACCAGCCCTCAAAGAAAAGCTCGTGGTCGAGGGCTATAGCCAAACCTACGGCGCACGTCCCCTGCGCCGCGCCATCATGCGCCTCGTTGAAGATTACCTGGCTGAGGCCATGCTGGCTGGCATCGTCAACCCTGGCGATACCGCGATGCTAGACGTCGATGATGACGGCAATGTCACAGTGGCAACCCAGGCCGTGAAAACGCCCCAGCTCGTGGGTCAGGGATAGCCTCCTCTCTTGGAACCGCTATTGCATGTAACCTCAGTCAGCGCAATGGCGGTTGTAATGGGTGAGCAGAGTAAATATACGCAAATCCTGAGCTGCCTGGTGTTTACCAGCTAAAAACTTCCGTAGGATTGTTCAGGATCTTGCAAGAAGAACCTAGCAGAATAAGGGTACTTCTGGAGAACGCAACCGGAAGGGCTGGATGACTAAGGGGGCAATTGAGTCTGACAGCTCTTTCACATGGAACGCGTCCTTACAGGTGCTGTGCCTGACCTTGGGGGCTTATGGGGTCAGGCATTTTTTTGTCTATTTTTTTGGTTTATTTTTAATGTGGCGTAACCATTCCAAGGGGCTACAGCAGTTTTTCGAGCCCATAGACCAGGGTTTTGAGCGGCAGCACCTTGCGAATGGTGAGTAGCACACCGGGCATATAGCTGGCGCGATCGCTCGTATCGTGACGCAAAGTATACAGTTGCCCTGGTGCGCCAAACAGCACCTCTTGATGGGCCAGCAGCCCCGGCAAGCGAACGCTGTGGATGCGAATGCCATTAGCGGTGGTCGAACCTCGTGCACCCGCGAGTTGCTCAGTTTCACTCACCTGGGGTGGATTGTAGGCTTTGCCAAATTCTGAGAGGAGCTGTGCCGTTTGGATAGCGGTGCCACTGGGGGCATCGGCCTTGCGGTTGTGGTGCAGCTCAATGATTTCGACATAGTCAAAATATTGGCAGGCCTGGATCGCCGCCTGCTGCATGAGCACGACACCAATGGAGAAATTGGGAATGATGGCCGCGCCGAGGCTAGCCTTATCGGCAAATTCTGCTAGGTCTTGCAGTTGTTCAGCGCTTAAGCCCGTAGTACCGACGACGGGGCGAACTCCATAGGCGATCGCCGCCCGCACGTTTTCATACACCACATCGGGATGGGTAAAATCCACCATCACGGGGGGCTGGCGCTCCTGAGTTGCCATCACCAACGTGGCCTGCAAATCGTTGGTGATGGGCACTTCTAACTCACCCAGTCCCAACACCAGCCCCACGTCTTCACCATTGAGTTCAGGGTTGCGGCTAACGGCACCAACCAGCGCCATATCGGGCGCGATCGCCACAGCCTTGGCCGCTTCGCGTCCCATCTTGCCTGTGACGCCATTGATTACCACCGGGGTGGGAGCCTGTGTTGTCATGATCCACTCTGCTTAATTCTGTGCCTACATTGCTCTTTAGCTTAGGCCATTTTTCAGGGTGAAACCCGCCAGCATCCCGACAGGGGAGCCGCCCTGTGGCACAATGAGAGACAGCCTTCATCCTTCGTTGCTTAGGTATCATCGTGACTTTTACTGCTCCAGCACCCTCCTCTGCCTCCATGACGCGTCGGGCTGTGTTTCCCTTTACGGCCATTGTGGGGCAAGAAGAAATGAAGCTGGCGCTGCTGCTCAACGTGATTGACCCAAAGATTGGCGGTGTAATGATCATGGGCGATCGCGGCACTGGAAAATCCACCACGATTCGCGCGCTAGCCGACCTATTGCCCGAAATGGACGTAGTAGCCGACGACCCCTACAGCAGTTCGCCCATTGACCCTGAGTTGATGAGCGACGACGTCCGCAAACGGGTGCAGCGGGGCGAAACCCTGCCCATTGCTCAGCGTAAGGTGCAAATGGTGGACTTGCCCCTAGGCGCGACCGAAGACCGCGTGTGCGGCACCATTGATATTGAAAAAGCCCTCTCAGAAGGGGTGAAAGCCTTTGAACCTGGGCTACTGGCAAAAGCCAATCGCGGCATCCTCTATGTGGATGAGGTCAACCTGCTGGATGATCACCTCGTCGATGTGCTGCTCGACTCTGCCGCCTCAGGGTGGAATACGGTAGAACGAGAAGGCATCTCCATTCGTCACCCGGCGCGGTTTGTGTTGGTGGGTTCTGGCAACCCCGAAGAGGGCGAGCTGCGGCCCCAACTGTTGGATCGCTTTGGCATGCATGCCGAAATTCGCACGGTGAAAGAGCCCGAGCTGCGCGTGCAAATCGTAGAGCAGCGCACCGAGTTTGACCAAGATCCCCAAGCGTTTTTGGCGCAGCATCAAGCTGAGCAAGAGGCCATGCAGCGCCAACTCATTGACGCGCAACAGCGGCTTAAGTCGGTCACGCTCGAGAGAGAACTCCAGATCAAAATTTCTCAGGTGTGCTCAGAAGCCGATGTGGATGGCCTGAGGGGGGACATTGTGATCAACCGGGCAGCCAAGGCGCTGGCCGCGCTAGAAGGCCGCACAGAGGCCACCGTAGATGACATTCGTCGGGTATCGGTGCTGTGCCTGCGCCACCGCCTCCGCAAAGACCCGCTGGAGTCGATGGATTCTGGCTATAAGGTGCAGAAAGTCTTCGGCAGTGTATTTGGGCTAGCGTCTGAAGAACTGAATGGCGCTGCGCGTTAGTAAACCTGAATTCAGGACTCGCTTAATCTCCTGATAGTTCATGCACGACACAACCGGAATATCCAAAATGTTTGAGGCACTGCACGGCGTGCAGTGCCTCAAACATTTTTTACCTCGCAACCCAAATTCTGCTTCAGTGAAACCCTACAGTTCAACCTGAGCCTCCAATGCCGGGGGATAGGAAGGTGAACCAAAGAGTCAGGGTAAAAGGCATGACCAACAAGGGTTTCAGCCTTATCTCTTAATCTTTATGCCTTAGGAGCGGCTGCCCCAGTGCTGCGCACCGTGTCATACCCGTCAGAAACTTCAAGCTCTTGTTGACTTAATCCCTCAAACTGTACCGGAGGAAGTTTCTTAAGAGGTTGGGATAAGCTAAACCCCGTTTCCCCCGATCTGATTTCCTCCGATCTGACGCTACAGGCCAACGCCAAGGAGTCCTAGCGCAGGCTGAGAGGCTGGGCCAAATAGGCCAGGTATGGTTGCAAACAGGAAAATGGCTGTAGTGGCGATCGCCAGCACCAATTGCACAATCCGCCCAAAGATATTGCCGACCAAAATCCCTACAGCGGCCTTGGCTGCCAGCGCCAGGTTACGGCGATAGAGAAACTCGCCCACTAGCGCCCCCAGCAGCGGCCCAAACAGCGCTCCCAAAAATGGCCCACCCACGGGCAGAGCTGGCAACAGCCCCACAAACCCCAGCAGCAGACCGACAAACGCGCCGATCAGCCCCCAGCGCGTGGCGCCAAATTTCTTAGCGCCCCAGTAGGTGGCCGCAAAATCCAGTGCGGTGCAGAGCAAGAGTGACACGACCGCCACGACGAGGGGAATCGTCACCCCTGCAAAGCCATTAAACGCGCCCCAGATGGCGATCGCAATCGCAATTAGCCCCACACCAGGCACACCGGGCAGCACGGCTCCCAAGATGCCAACCCCCATCAAAATGACCAAGATGATATACAGCAGAATCATGGGCTTAGGTTGATTGCAGTGAATTGGGTTGGGCGATCGCCGTAGACTGCAAGCTATTGTCTAGTTTATCGGCGATTCCGGTGATCCAGGCTTCATCCTGTCGGGTATAGCTGCGGGGTGCGTTGGCTGCCAAAATCAGCACGCCGCGATCGCCCACAGGCTGGCAAATCACACCCTGAGTATTGTCGGGCAGATAGTCAAACTCTACCTTGCCTGGATAAATTTGCAGATTTACTAAGTAGATCGGCTTTTGGGTCGTCAGCACCCGTTGCACAATGGCACCGGGCTGCGTTAGGGCAGAGGGCCCCAGCACCCCCCGTCGCAGCAGCACCCGCCCGTCGTGCCACAAGAGGAGCGATCGCGTCACCGTGTTGGTGAGCAGCAGGTGCGAGGCCCAGGCCAGCTCAACCCGCACCGCATCGGGCAAGTCTTCTGCTAGATCAAACCCTTGCTCACCAGTTAAGACTACAGTGTCGGGCGATCGCGGCTGAATCTGCTGCCATAGCAGCCCCGTCAAAATCAGCACCGCGCTGAGAATGACGCCCAGAGCATCCGCTCGCGCCTGAGAATCAGTCAGAGTCTGGGTTACTAGGCGGTTGACCAGCAGCAGCACCCCGGCCAGAGAGCCAACGCCCAACGGCAGCAACCGTAAGATTCGATTTGGGTCAGAGGTAGTCATGATCGGTATACAAAATCGAGATGCCAGTCAGCATGATTAAAAGTGAGCCGGTGCGCCTAAGATGAGCGCCTTCAGGGACTTTGAATCCAGCTTCCCTTCTTCCAAAATGGGAGAAAGGGCTGGGGGATGTAGAGCTATGCTCTTCCTGCAGAGTGGGTAAACTTGCAAAACTGGAATTCACCCAAACTTCAGCGATGCCATCTTAACGATCAGGGGAGTGCAAGGCTCACGGCCCCAGATGCAGTCTTCTAATCACCTAATAGCAAAACCTGGCAAGTCAGAACTATGCCAATCTAATCCCCATCTCGGACACGGCTGTGTGGCACCTTTTTCTATTGTCTATCGTTGTGCCAGAGATTGGGTGCGGTTGTGTACCATTAGCGAAGGCGGTTATCTGGCATAGACCAGCCCAAACAACGCCCAAAAAATGCGCAGTTAAGGAGCGTTAGGCCACTGTGGTGAAGGGATGGTTAATCACAGGCGGGATACTTTTGTTGGGAGCGCAATCTGCTCCTTGGGTGCCGATGCGGTCGGTAGACTGGTCTACCTGGAACGATGACACAACCTGGGTGTCGCTGCTCGGTGAACCCAATCGGGTGCAAGATCCGGTGGCGATCGCCGCCACTCAGCAACATCTGCAAACCTTGGCAACCTTGGGGTTGCAAACCTCAGCCCAAGGCATTTGGCTTCAGGCTGGAAACGAGGTACTGGCCGAGCATCGCGGCACCGAGCCTATCCCCGCTGCCTCGCTGACCAAAATTCCGACAACTCTGGCAGCCCTCACAACCTGGGGCGCTGACCACCGCTTTGAAACAGTCGTGGGCATGCAGGGCACACTGCGCGATGGTGTGATCGAAGGCAATTTAGTGATTGAAGGGGGCGGCGATCCGCTGTTTGTGTGGGAAGAGGCGATCGCCCTGGGTGCAGCCCTGCAGCGCCAAGGCATTCAGCAAGTGACGGGCGATTTGATTATCAGCGGCAATTTTGCCATGAACTTTGAGGCGAGCCCCGGCGCGGCAGGCGCGCTGCTGCGCCAGGGGATGAATGCCGACCTCTGGAGCAGCGAAGCCGCTAGTCAATATCGTGGAATGACGAATCCACCCAGTACACCGCGCATCCGCATTGAGGGCGTGGTGCGGCCAGTAGACGCGCCCCCAGCCTATACGTCCATCCTGAGCCATCAGAGTCTCTCGCTGACCCAAATTCTCAAAGCCATGAACATCTACAGCAATAACTTTATTGCTGACTGGCTAGCAGAACAGTTGGGGGGCGGGGCCAACGTGGCCCAAACGGCCGCCGCTGCCGCCGCCATTTCTCCCAATGAAGTGATTCTCATCAATGGGTCGGGCCTAGGGGAAGACAACCGCATCTCGCCCCGCGCTGTCACCGCGATGCTGATGACCTTGCAGCACCAGCTTAAGACCAATGACCTCAACGTCGCTGACTTCTTTCCTGTAGTGGGGCGAGAGCGTGGCACGTTGGGCAGTCGCGCTATTGTGCCTGGTGCAGCTATCAAAACAGGCACGCTGAATCGGGTTAGCTCTCTGGCGGGTGTCGTGCCGACGCGCGATCGCGGCTTGGTCTGGTTTGCTATTTTTGACATTGGCGGGGCCAACCTAACCCAACTCCACAGCAGTCAAGACCAACTGCTGCAGACCCTCGTGAACCGCTGGGGAGAGGCAGAACCCCTGCCGCCTGACATTCGACCGAGCGATCGCCTCCCCAGCTACTTTGCTGAACTGGGCGATGCCCGCCGCAACATTGCAGTGCCCTAACCCGTGCAACGGCTAAATAACGTCAATAGCGTTGGTTCGGGTTAACAGGATTTTGGGGCACCGCGCGATGCTCAACTCCTCACGGCATCAGAGGTTCGGCACCTGGAGAGACTTATATGCCCTTGGATTCTGGAGAGTGCTCAACGCCTTACGGCATCAGAGGTTCGGCACCTCAAGCTCAGCTCGCAGTGCCGACTCGCGCCGATTCGTGCTCAACGCCTTACGGCATCAGAGGTTCGGCACAAGAGCACGGCTACAATTCCTAGTAGAATTGATTTGTGCTCAACGCCTTACGGCATCAGAGGTTCGGCACGATTGCAATTGCGACATCTCAAGGTGTAAAAGCCTGTGCTCAACGCCTTACGGCATCAGAGGTTCGGCACGGCGATGAAGAGCTGATCGAAATCGTCATCCCCAAGTGCTCAACGCCTTACGGCATAAGAGGTTCGGCACGTCAACCTCAATCAGCTTGCCGTTCACCGACAGGCTGTGCTCAACGCCTTACGGCATAAGAGGTTCGGCACGCTTGTGCATGGTCTGCAATGGCACACCTTACCGCGTGCTCAACGCCTTACGGCATCAGAGGTTCGGCACTAGCAGCCCCCTCAATGCGATCGGCGAACTGCTTAGATGCGTGCTCAACGCCTTACGGCATCAGAGGTTCGGCACACTGCCGTCTTCGTTTTGAGATGAAACCCTGAACAGGGTGCTCAACGCCTTACGGCATCAGAGGTTCGGCACGAAAGCTGCGGATCGCTCCACCCAGATTCCCTTCGTGCTCAACGCCTTACGGCATCAGAGGTTCGGCACCATAATTGAAAGCATCCTTTGTCTCTGATCTAACCGTATGTGTGCTCAACGCCTTACGGCATCAGAGGTTCGGCACCGGACTGAAATAGGCGGCTATACACCTTCCCATCCGTGCTCAACGCCTTACGGCATCAGAGGTTCGGCACCTCAGTGCGCTAACTAACTGCTGCTGGAATCCGGCGTGCTCAACGCCTTACGGCATCAGAGGTTCGGCACCTCTCTGAGCTGCCGAGATCCTAGGTCTCCAGGGGTGCTCAACGCCTTACGGCATCAGAGGTTCGGCACACTTTGTTCAGCACCGTAAGAGTTAATCTTAACTCGTGCTCAACGCCTTACGGCATCAGAGGTTCGGCACCGGGGAGTGCGGGGCAGCGCAGCACCTTTCGGGTGGGTGCTCAACGCCTTACGGCATCAGAGGTTCGGCACACCCCGGCAGCTCTCTCCCCGCCTGGTCAATCACGTGCTCAACGCCTTACGGCATCAGAGGTTCGGCACTAGAATTTCCTCAGTAGGATCTTCCTCAGACTCTAGTGCTCAACGCCTTACGGCATCAGAGGTTCGGCACTTACGCCCTGGTTAGATATAAGCAATCAGTTATAAGGTGCTCAACGCCTTACGGCATCAGAGGTTCGGCACGATTAGTCGGATGTTTACCTTGCGCGCTTCCCGTATGTGCTCAACGCCTTACGGCATCAGAGGTTCGGCACTGTTCCAGCCCCTACGCGGGGGTTGTGTTGGTCGTGTGCTCAACGCCTTACGGCATCAGAGGTTCGGCACGGTAGCCAGCGGCAACCAACTGCGCCTTGATTTTTTGTGCTCAACGCCTTACGGCATCAGAGGTTCGGCACGTTGCAGGCTGTTGATCGTCTATGATCGTTACATCGTGCTCAACGCCTTACGGCATCAGAGGTTCGGCACCCCTACTATCAATTACGTTGAGATTACCAATCTTGTGCTCAACGCCTTACGGCATCAGAGGTTCGGCACGGAAAGCAAAACTTGTGCGCTGATGGGGCATGAAGGTGCTCAACGCCTTACGGCATCAGAGGTTCGGCACAGCTTGCTTAATCTCATGCTTCAGCCCGTCCAGCCCGTGCTCAACGCCTTACGGCATCAGAGGTTCGGCACGTGGTCGCCCCAAAGCGACCCTCGCCCGTTGCCTCGTGCTCAACGCCTTACGGCATCAGAGGTTCGGCACAAACCTCTTGTTTATTAACGGTCAATCACATATTGTGCTCAACGCCTTACGGCATCAGAGGTTCGGCACTCTATTGTTACATCATCCCCCGTGGTATTTATTCGTAGTGCTCAACGCCTTACGGCATCAGAGGTTCGGCACCCAATACGTGGGTGATGGAATCCCCAATCAACTGAGTGCTCAACGCCTTACGGCATCAGAGGTTCGGCACTCCGCTACCTGAAGTTTTGCATCAAGCCAGCAAATATGTGCTCAACGCCTTACGGCATCAGAGGTTCGGCACCTAGCTATTATGCAAATATAGAACTTGAAGAATTAGGTGCTCAACGCCTTACGGCATCAGAGGTTCGGCACAGAGGGCACCAAAAAGCTGCACGATCTGGCCCATGTGCTCAACGCCTTACGGCATCAGAGGTTCGGCACTGCGTCCCATTCAGCCGCCGTCCTGCCACCACAGCGTGCTCAACGCCTTACGGCATCAGAGGTTCGGCACGATATAAGTGATTGGTATAATACCCCTAAATATCAGTGCTCAACGCCTTACGGCATCAGAGGTTCGGCACAGCGCTACTATCAATCCAATAGCAAGTAAGGCGTCGTGCTCAACGCCTTACGGCATCAGAGGTTCGGCACCATGGATGGGGCGGTAGGTGAAACCTTAATCACTGTGTGCTCAACGCCTTACGGCATCAGAGGTTCGGCACGTAATAAATTTAGCCACAAACGCCATTAGCTATCCCACGTGCTCAACGCCTTACGGCATCAGAGGTTCGGCACACCCACGAGAAAATTAGGATCATGCTCACAGAAGCTGTGCTCAACGCCTTACGGCATCAGAGGTTCGGCACCAGGACGGCTCAACAGCAAATAGAGCTTGCACGTGTGCTCAACGCCTTACGGCATCAGAGGTTCGGCACCAGTCTTAAGATCCGTGGCCTTTGCAGTTAGAGGGTGCTCAACGCCTTACGGCATCAGAGGTTCGGCACGGGAGACTTGGAGATCGATTTTGCTTCTGGCCTGTGCTCAACGCCTTACGGCATCAGAGGTTCGGCACGAATAGAATTGAAAAGCTAAGAACCAAGGCCACGCCGTGCTCAACGCCTTACGGCATCAGAGGTTCGGCACCAGACATTAGCGAAGATAGGTTTACCGTTGATATGTGCTCAACGCCTTACGGCATCAGAGGTTCGGCACTGCTCAAAGACAAAATATTTATCAACGTTAGTAGGGTGCTCAACGCCTTACGGCATCAGAGGTTCGGCACCTAGCCTAACAGGTTGCGCCGTCCTAGACTTGAGAGGTGCTCAACGCCTTACGGCATCAGAGGTTCGGCACTATCCGTTATGCTTAGCTTAGAGCTTGAAGCGGGACAGTGCTCAACGCCTTACGGCATCAGAGGTTCGGCACGTCTGTAAGCGACTCTACAACGTTCCGTAGTCTATCGTGCTCAACGCCTTACGGCATCAGAGGTTCGGCACCGCAAACCTGAGCGCCTCTGAATGGCGACTATGGGGTGCTCAACGCCTTACGGCATCAGAGGTTCGGCACAGGTGCAGCTTTTACTGGCTCAACCCTAGCTTACAGTGCTCAACGCCTTACGGCATCAGAGGTTCGGCACTTGATTGGAGCAGCGTTGAACGCCCTGATCATTTAGTGCTCAACGCCTTACGGCATCAGAGGTTCGGCACCTTTGAATAGGTTTAGGTAATGGTGCCAGTAATTGTGCTCAACGCCTTACGGCATCAGAGGTTCGGCACATATATCCGCAGTGGTCGCTGAAGATTCGAGCGTGTTGTGCTCAACGCCTTACGGCATCAGAGGTTCGGCACGATCGATTCTGCTTTCTCTCAGGGCCTGCGTTTAAGTGCTCAACGCCTTACGGCATCAGAGGTTCGGCACCTACGGGTCGGTTCTCGGTAGGATGAGCCGTATATGTGCTCAACGCCTTACGGCATCAGAGGTTCGGCACGTTTCTTTTTAAAGTTTGTTTTTCTGTTATTGGTAGTGCTCAACGCCTTACGGCATCAGAGGTTCGGCACAAGCCCACGAAACAAATCGACAATGTGAAGCTCATCGAGTAGTGCTCAACGCCTTACGGCATCAGAGGTTCGGCACCCTCAGATCCTAGCAAGAGAGTGTCAGCAATCTATGTGCTCAACGCCTTACGGCATCAGAGGTTCGGCACTCCCCCTCAACCTGCTCATCTCCCTCAGCGGCCCGAGCAGGTGCTCAACGCCTTACGGCATCAGAGGTTCGGCACACGATTCATCAGAGGTTGACCCCATGCCCACTGCCAGTGCTCAACGCCTTACGGCATCAGAGGTTCGGCACTGCTTGTAACTAAAGAGCTGCTGTAGTCTATAGCGGTGCTCAACGCCTTACGGCATCAGAGGTTCGGCACGCATCTCCTAGAGAGGTGCTTGAAGTCGTTGGGAAGTGCTCAACGCCTTACGGCATCAGAGGTTCGGCACATCACCGCGTCGAGATTGCCGCCCCGCACATCGTCGTGCTCAACGCCTTACGGCATCAGAGGTTCGGCACATGTGTCGGGATTGTTCCCGCGCTTAAATCACGTCGTGCTCAACGCCTTACGGCATCAGAGGTTCGGCACAACCGCTCCGCCTTAATCAGCAACCCCCGCTCAGCGTGCTCAACGCCTTACGGCATCAGAGGTTCGGCACATCATAAAATATTAATTAATTTACTTTCATTATAGGTGCTCAACGCCTTACGGCATCAGAGGTTCGGCACCGTAGGCATGGCGCAGGTCATACGCCTTGAAGGGGTGCTCAACGCCTTACGGCATCAGAGGTTCGGCACTTGAGCTGCTGATAGAGCGTCTTTTCCTTCACCCCAAACTCACGTGCTCAACGCCTTACGGCATCAGAGGTTCGGCACCTAACAGGGACTTCCCAATACCGGCTTAACACCGGAGTGCTCAACGCCTTACGGCATCAGAGGTTCGGCACAGTAAACCAGCAGGTTGAGGCGACAGCCCCCAGAATGTGCTCAACGCCTTACGGCATCAGAGGTTCGGCACGACAAGATAGGAAGCATATCGCTGTCTTACGCGTTGTGCTCAACGCCTTACGGCATCAGAGGTTCGGCACAAGCAGTGTCCATACCCTATTGAGGTTGAGGCGGGTGCTCAACGCCTTACGGCATCAGAGGTTCGGCACAAGGAAAAACTGTCCCAACTGTCACAAGAGAAGACGTGCTCAACGCCTTACGGCATCAGAGGTTCGGCACTGCTGCGGCCCGCTCACGACTACCAGCTTCGCCATGTGCTCAACGCCTTACGGCATCAGAGGTTCGGCACCACCACCGGCGGCGGCAACGGCCAACCCTACGGTATTGACGGTGCTCAACGCCTTACGGCATCAGAGGTTCGGCACATTAGCTGTGCGCAGTCGTTGGTTGAGTGCTGTTGGTGCTCAACGCCTTACGGCATCAGAGGTTCGGCACAACGCATTTGAAGAGACGCAAATTCGATTTCGCGTGTGCTCAACGCCTTACGGCATCAGAGGTTCGGCACGTTGAGGGAGCCACAGCGAGGGTGCTGCTGCCAGAGTGCTCAACGCCTTACGGCATCAGAGGTTCGGCACAAATCGCAACCTACGCCGGAGCAAGTGGGCAGGTCAAGTGCTCAACGCCTTACGGCATCAGAGGTTCGGCACGTGATGCGTGAGGCAATACGAGCCTCGCAGTACAGGTGCTCAACGCCTTACGGCATCAGAGGTTCGGCACGACCTTATGCCTGCTCAGCTTCTGCACCCGCCGCAGTGCTCAACGCCTTACGGCATCAGAGGTTCGGCACATGCACCAGTAGAGACAGGTCGTAATTGGGTCGGTAGGTGCTCAACGCCTTACGGCATCAGAGGTTCGGCACTCTAGCGCAAGGCGTAGCGTGTTTCGTCCAACCTGTGCTCAACGCCTTACGGCATCAGAGGTTCGGCACAGCTGCGCGGCGATGAAGCGATTGGGGGATTGAAAGTGCTCAACGCCTTACGGCATCAGAGGTTCGGCACTTGCACTTCTTGGCAAAGGTCAGGTCACCCGCCGAGAACAGGCGTGCTCAACGCCTTACGGCATCAGAGGTTCGGCACTTAAAGCTGCTACAATCTAAAGCGCCATTAATTCGTGTGCTCAACGCCTTACGGCATCAGAGGTTCGGCACTCGCCACAAGGCTTCTTTAGTGACCAGCTTAATGGCCAGTGCTCAACGCCTTACGGCATCAGAGGTTCGGCACCGGTATCGTCGGAAGACGTTGTCGCAGTCGTATTTCGTGCTCAACGCCTTACGGCATCAGAGGTTCGGCACGTGTTGCGACTCGTTAACGGCTCTGAGATATTTTTGTGCTCAACGCCTTACGGCATCAGAGGTTCGGCACACCACCTACGCGGCGAAGCGGGTTGAGCAGCAGCTCAAGTGCTCAACGCCTTACGGCATCAGAGGTTCGGCACTAGACAGACTGCATGGCGGATCGCACGTAAGAATGGTGCTCAACGCCTTACGGCATCAGAGGTTCGGCACCATAATGGCACGCTGTAAGCACGCGGATTGCTGTGTGTGCTCAACGCCTTACGGCATCAGAGGTTCGGCACAAGAAAAATGGCGATCGCCCCGCCCTGAGCCGAATCGTGCTCAACGCCTTACGGCATCAGAGGTTCGGCACCAGTTAAGCTTATGTTCGGGTTTAGAGATAGTTCAACGCGTGCTCAACGCCTTACGGCATCAGAGGTTCGGCACTAAGGCAGCATCTTTATAGCCCTTCTGCCGACGATGTGCTCAACGCCTTACGGCATCAGAGGTTCGGCACTGAGCGTCTACCGAAAGACGTTACAGATCAAGATCAGTGCTCAACGCCTTACGGCATCAGAGGTTCGGCACCAGGGTCGCTTGTTCGCCCGAGTGGGAAGCGCCACGGTCAGGTGCTCAACGCCTTACGGCATCAGAGGTTCGGCACAGGGGTTTTCCGTCTTGATCTATCACTGGAATTCGTTGGTGCTCAACGCCTTACGGCATCAGAGGTTCGGCACTGGGTGCGCCAGCGGGCAACCTCTCGTCTTCGCTGTATGGGTGCTCAACGCCTTACGGCATCAGAGGTTCGGCACTTCGCGCTGCTGAGCACAGCAACCCAGTACTCGGTGTTTTGTGCTCAACGCCTTACGGCATCAGAGGTTCGGCACTTGCCGTCAAGTCGAATAAACTCAACGTCTCTTATCTGTGCTCAACGCCTTACGGCATCAGAGGTTCGGCACGTTTCAGAATGCGGCCACCTTCGCTATATCGAGCAGTGCTCAACGCCTTACGGCATCAGAGGTTCGGCACATGAAAATCAACCTCATATAGGCTGTATGTAAGCTGTGCTCAACGCCTTACGGCATCAGAGGTTCGGCACCAGCCAGGTGGGCAGCTCAGTCACAGAAAACCGGAGTGCTCAACGCCTTACGGCATCAGAGGTTCGGCAC
>JAHHHI010000058.1 GCA_019359435.1 Kaiparowitsia implicata GSE-PSE-MK54-09C | reverse complement strand
GTGCTCAACGCCTTACGGCATCAGAGGTTCGGCACAGCGGCCTCTTGAAACCTTTACTACGCAGGCATTACAGATAACGTCTTGCAAGGTAGAAAGCATTCTCAAGTGCCAACCGATCTCTACTCCCCATCTTAGCTTAAATTCTCTCTGTCAAACCCTTTCAGGGCAAGGTGTTTATGGGTTGCAAGCATCTCCAGTCTTCGTGGAAAGGGCTTAATCTTTTGCAGGATAAGGTGTTCAACCAGAGAGAAACCTAAAGAATGGGCAACAACCAGAGATCCCTGCATCAAAAAATCTGATGCAGATCATGCTCCGCCTCCCATGCTTCGGGCCTATTACAGGCTTCGATACGTTCTACACAACGCTTACAAAGCCCTGCGATTAATAAGCTATCCTCCTCTGATAGAACTTGCTCTAGCTTCCACCTAAGTTGTTCGCGATCGCGCTGACTCAGCCGACAGCGAAAGATGGAGAACTGAATGCTCTCTCCATAGCCCTTCAGCAACTTGTAGGCTTTTCGCCAGCGCTTTGGGTCACGAATGTCATAACAGATAAGGTAATAGTTTTTGCTTTCTGCCATTGTTCTACCTCACCGCACCACGAGTTGAGCAAACAGACCCCCCTCTCCCATCCACTCTTTCTCTAGCAGCCGCACCTCAAGTTCAATCAGGCGGCGGTAGGTGAGTGAGTATTGGGTAACGGGGTGCTTCCAGCTTTCTTCCTTCCGGCGTTCATAGAGGCTGATGAACTTGCGTCGTCCTTCATCACTCAGCCATACCTGATCGCGCTGCACGTTGAAATCAGCCTCCACATCCCACTGATTCCGGTTCACAGAGGCCATGACGGGCATATCGACTAAGGGCACCCGGAAAATCTCCATCAGGTCGAGGGCCAGCGGTGGAGCTTGGGTGCGAGGTTGATGGTAGAAGCCTAGGGTTGGCTCTAGTCCAACGGTAAGGATGGCATTCATCACATCCTTCAACAACATCGCATAGCCGAAACTCAGCAGGGCATTGAAGCGATCCTTGGGTGGCCGCCGATTGCGTCCAGAGAACTTCATACCCAGGGCTACATTGTCAGAGATGAGGTAGGGCAGGACACCAAAGTAGGTTGCAGCCAGATTGCCTTCTATACCCAGCAGAGAGGGTATTGATTTAGCATTTGAAACGCTTTTGAGCGTCTTCTGCATCTGGTCGATGGCTTGTTCTAGGGCTTCCTTGTAAGCATCAGCATTGCGCTGACCCCGCATCAGGAACTTACGCTGGCTCTGGCCCCGGCATTCTACAAGCTGTCTAGCAAGCTGTAGACACTGCTCTGGGTTCGTAAGTGCTTTGTATTGCTTTATTCGCCGCTGGATGCTGCCCTGGCGAGTATCCAAGCTAGCCAAATAGCGCCCCCCGCCTGAGATAAAGTGAATCCCCACTTCCTGCTCAGCACAGAAGTAGATCGCCTGGGTAGACAGTTGAGCATAGCTGTGAACCACCAGCTGGCTGACCTGGCGCGAGGGAAGGGTGACGGTTTTACCATCTCGCTTTGTGATCTTGAACTGGTCGCCGCTTTTCCCGATGCGGGTGCCGGCCTCAGTGACATGGATGACCTGACGCTCGTCGTCTTCAGGAAACAGCCGCACCGCCTGTTCTGAAGTGCCCTGTGCCAGTCGAGCCTCTTCTGGTAGACAAACAGGGGCAAGAGAACATCGAGCACACAGCCGCTCGTTAGAGGCCACTGGGGGTCGCTCTGGGGACAGGCGCAACGTCCGTGCCCGCTCAATGCAGTTCATTACATCCTGCCGCCCCAGCTCATCGAGAGGGACGTGAACCAAGACATTATCAGCGTGGTAGCGTACCCGGCCCTCTGGAACGACGATGCCTAGTTCAACCTCGATCAGCAGGGCATAGGCCAGGACTTGAATGCGATCGCTCTCCCAAACCTGGGGTTTGTTGTCCTGTCCACGATAGCAGCGGCCCCGCTTATGTTCATAGGGAATGGTTTGGCCGTTACGGGTGCGGAGGGCATCGACTTTGCCGCGCAGGCCCAAGCCATCGTTTTCTAAGACAAACTGCTGCCAGTCTCCATCTTCGTCTTTCTCAAGCTCTACATGGAGTCGCCGCCCAGCAAAGACCGCAGCATCCTGAGTATAGAGTTGTTCAACCTCTTCGAGATAGTAAAGTCTAGGACAATAATTGAGCGCATGGAGCGCATTGACGCGAATAGTCTCTTGGGGCTCTACAACAGCCTCAGTGGAAAGGGCAGCCATAGTTGAAATCCTCTAAATGTGTGGGACGAACCAACTATGGCTACAGAAGTCGGTATTATTTTTTCCGACTTGAAAGATGCGTATTAATCGCTATTTTTCAAGCGTAAAACATCCGTACTTTGAAGATTTCAACGAAGATCATTTGATCTTCAATTCACATGTATTAGCGTGAAGAAACCGCCTCATGGCATCAGAGATTATCATGCAATTGAATCGTGCAATTGATTAGTATTTCGTTTTCAAGGTTCAAAGACTGTTATACAAGGCTCAACTTGTCTTGCCCGCTTGTCCACTTTTTTGAGGCTTTGATGCGGCTTTTAGAAGGGCAGGGATTTTTGTGAAACAGTCTGGCTGGAATTCATCACTCCAATCAAAGCGTTGAAACGTTCCCTGCCCTGTCTTGCGATCAATCCAGATAGGAAGGCTAATCAGGCCGCGATTGTCTTTCACCAGCCAACGAACTGGCCCATCTGTTTCTCGATACGGGCGGATGCCATTCACCATTGCCCAAGATTCCCCAAGGCTCAGGCCACCAAAGCGAGTGATTTGAGACGGTGTGGAAAGGGCGATCGCCACTCGCTCTGCTAACTTCACAGTTCCCACCTCTTCACCCGAATCAATCTGCACCGTTACGTTTAAGTCGGTTAAAAGCTCTTGGTGATTCGGCTTAGAAAACTTGCTGGTGGGATAGATACCCATATGGGTCTTGCTGAATTTGTGATGCCGCTGCTTCCGCACAATGCGAGAAATTGGTGGATCATCGCCAATGATGCCGATCGCCAACTTTACTCCCAGATGAGCGGCCATATCGGTTTCACCCACTAACGACAACAGCAACCCGTAAAGAGTTGACGGTGGCGGATAGCGATAGGTTTCTTTGTAGTCTCGTGCAAAGCTGCGAGGAAAACTGGTGCAGGGGCAATCGAGATAGAGTTGAATCGGTTGCATAATCTGATTGGCTTAGATTTTGTCGTAAATATCGCGGCGATGCCCAATTTTGATGATTAAGATAATCAACTTTTCCTCCTCAAGTCGGTAAATGATACGGTAATCGCCGACTCGTATCCGAAAGCGACCATTGCCGTTTTTAAGCTTGTTGGTGTCTGGAGGATAGGGATCGATCAAAAGATCATCAAGCTTAGCTGCAAGAGTGCATCCCAGTTTTGCAAGTTTGCCCTCATCCCCCAGCCCCTTCTCCCAAAACGGGAGAAGGGGAGTCGGATTTAAAGTCCCTCTCCCGCCCTGGGAGAGGGATTTAGGGTGAGAGTTACAAAAATTGGATGCACCCAAAGGACTTCGCTAGAAACGGAGAGGGAACTCATAGGACTGTACTCCTCAACTAGGTGGGTTGAGTCACGGTTAACTGCTGCTTTGCTTGGGCGATCGCGTCCTTCACGCCCCGGCAAACCTTCACGCCTAGCGTACTCAATTTTTCACCATAGGGTGTATCCGCGATCTCACCAGCTACGATTAACTCACTTGCAGTGACATCGCCCACCTCTACCAATCGCAGCAGTTTAGGGCAACCAATGGTTTCACCCATCCGCTTAAAGCTATCCATAATCCATGGGCTGGGGTCTTCTGTCACCCGGATAACGATGGATTCGGGGCGGAAATCATAGAGAAAACGAGCATGGTTGCCACCCACATGGCGCACCGCTCCAAGCGCATCCATCACCACCGCTGCACGGCTTGCATCTTGGAGGCTTTTTGGGGTTAGGGCGATCGTGTACTGATAAGCAGTGCAATGGACTTCAGTGCTATGAATCGAAGTCTTATTCTTTGTCCCCCCCTTGGAACCAAACGCAACATCGCCCCAAAATGGATCAAGACTGATCGCACGGCTAACTTCTAAAGCTCCCCGACGCTTGGTTGTTGCGTCCTCGTTGTTTTTACCCTTTTTGGCATCCATGAACCCAAATAGGTCATCATCAATGAAATCTTTTGCACTGAAGCCTTCATTTTTGAAGTTGTATTGATCTTTATCTGGATCGAACGTGCGGTTAGTGGCTTCAGGGTTGGAGTTTTGCAAATACTCGCGCAAGCCCCACCGAATTGCTTCTGCACTGACCGTAGTGTATTGGTCATTGCCACGGGTGATTTTTTGCAACGTTGATAGCGTGCTGCCATCGCCTTCTCCACGATTATTAGCTGCCACAGCAGTCGAGGTTACGATCGTTGCAAATAGGTGTTGAGACATGGTGATTCCTCCAAATTTAGTGAGTGAGATAAATTACAGAACGTTGGCAGTTTCTGCAGTAAGGTCTTGCTCTAAAACTGTTTCTTCTTTGGTTTTGCCCTTATAAGTGGCGATCGCCAAAAGGGTTAGATCCCTGGCTTTTCGCCAGTTCGATTCCTGGTGAATCCACCAAAAGATTTGTGGCCCCGCTGCGCGGGCAGCCTTACTGCGAAACTGGCTTAAGAAATCGACCAAAGCTGTTGCAAATTCTTGTTGAGTGCTAGGACGTTGTAAACGGTAAATGACCTTATCAGTCACCTGACCATAATCAAGCGATCGCCCTTGCTTTTGGGCTTGCTGAATCTGGTCGCGTAGAAACGCACTAAACGCCCCTTGCACCGCATCAAACAACACTTGCTCATCTGCATTTAAGTGTTCAGTCATAACAACAAGTCCCCTCCGATCTTCTGGATAAATAGTGGTTGCTTTGCGGAATTCAAAAAATCCGCTGTACCAAGCCTTATCAGCAATCAAGTTGTCGCTGATCCAAGCCAGCACCTTGGATTCTGCCAGCCAAGTTCCTTCACCGTCCTGTCTGGAACGGAGCCTTGGTTTCAGATTCTGATATGCAATTCGATACAAACTCAGGGCATCATCCTTTAGTGGAACTCGATATACTGCCTGTTTAATGAAAGATTGATTTCCATTCCACGGCTGACTACCCAGTTGATAAACTTCGCAGTAGTTCACCTTGAATAGAAGTGAGTCATCTAGCTGTCTTTCATCAAGGAGAAATCTCAAAGCAGCTTCCCCTGCACTACTAGCTCGAAATTTGCCATAGGGAGATCCAAAATTGGCATAAACTTTACTAGGCAACTTTTGACGAAGCTTCACCCATACTTTTAGGTTTTGTATCTCAGGAATCACGATTGCAGATCTACTTTTTCCGTTAAGTGCAGGCAACTGGTAGTATCCGCAAGCAAGCGGCAAAAAAAGTAATGCCAGAAAATTACTAGCTGATTCCTTATAGGAGCCATTGACGAAGCATTCTTCCAAGCCAGGTAGTATTTGGGTTTTGACTTCTGGCTTCCCAGAGCTAAAGTCTTTTGCCAGTTTCGCTGCTTCGGTGTAGTAACAGGAATTCAGTAATGTATAGCTTACAGAAATTTCGGGACTGTCTGGTTCAATCATGAAATTTAGCATTTGCGTTTTGTAAAATTTCTTTTTGCCTTGTTTAGGCTTATTAGGATCTTCCACAAAACTTTTCTGCTGACCATGCTGTAGAAACGAAGACAACATCCCTTGATTGAAAGTAAAACATCCCTGTTCATCAAGGTTTAAGGCTGGAGCAACTAATAGCCCACGTTTAATTTGATAAGTCTGCTCCAAAAGCCATTGAATAGCTTTTAAATCGCTTCCTTCCCACGATAATTTCACGGCATCTTCTGTCACTTCCCACTGCATTGGGGCATCAGTTGGGGCGATCGCTGACAACGCCAGCGCTAACCCAGCTATCCCTGCTCGATGGGGTAACAACGTATTTGGATCGAAGATGGACAATACAAGTTCAGTCAAAATTAATCACCTCCTGTCGAGTTGATAAGCGCCAATATCCGATGAGTAACCCCATCCATCTGCCGGAGCCACCGGATACCGCCGACATTTTTTCCAACCCTGAGTTTGCTTACTACTTACCACCAGCGGCACCGTGTAACGTGGCAATAGCTTTGCAGAAAGCTTTTCCACCGTTTTCACATCCTGCTCCAGCAGTATCGTTGTGGTGTATCCGGCTTCCCGCAGTGACGTTGGATAAGTGCGCCATTCGCCATCTAGCCATACAGAGTCACGATCCGGTTTACCCTGCACGGCTGCTTGCTCTAGCCACGAAGCTAAGTCTGCTTGACAGACCTCTGCCCCAAAGCTTTGGAGCAGGGCAGCCCCCATGTCTAGCTCGTCTTGCCCATAGGGAAAGCCCACTTTCTCATCGGGATAGAACAAGGCATCTAGGGCATGACCACAGTAGCGGGGGTGGCGGTTCAGCCGCCCTAATCGTTGGATTAACCCTGGCGGGTCAGCGATTTGGGACACCAGCAACGTGGCAGACAAATCAAGCGACATTTCGGCTACCTGGGTGGCGATCGCCATCACTGCCCCATCCGCCTTAAACCGATCCACGACCTCTCGGTGATGAGTGACGCGATCGCCATACTTGTAACGGCTGTGGTAGAGCAATGGGTTTAGACCATGCTGCTGAGCTTCCTTGAAGACATCGATCGCCGTATTCACCTGGTTGCACACCCACAAAATCTTGCCGCCTTGTTCAAACTCGGCTTTCACTCGCTCCCAATCCGGTGCATCTTTCAAATGAAACCGATAACGGGGCTTGGTTTCTAAGTCTTGTGGCCCCTGGATGATTTTGACGGACTCACCCACAGCCTGCTCGATAGCCTGCACCTGCCAGGGCAAAAATGAGGCTGACATCAGCAGAATCGGAGCTTTGACCACTTGCAAAAATCGCAGCAGCGCCCCAAATAGTTTGTTGTCGTAGCAATGCACCTCATCAAAGACAAAGGCAGCTTGGGCGATCGCAGGAAAGCAGTACATCGGGCGGCGATTGCACTGCAATAGTCCCAACACTGTATCCACCGTGCAGATACTCACCTTGGTACTCCAAGCTTTGAAGGACTCTAGCTTGGTTTCTAGGTCATCATCATCCCCAGTGGAATGTAAGTCCAAATGCTCCAGATCGACCGCAGCTCGACCATGCAGTAGAGTTGAGTCTACTTTTTCATGGGCATAGTCTAGAAAGCCCTCAGTGCTGGTGCCTGTCGTGGGATAGCAGAAAAACAGCTTGCGCCCAACGGCATGGCGTTTTGCCCAGTTATAAGCTCCTAATGTTTTACCCGTACCGCAACCAGCCCTAGCCAACGTGACCCGTGAGGTCGCATTACCCAACTGCTCTTGGAAGGGGCGTAATGGTTTGCCATTCAATCGTTCATTCACCACATGCTGTAGTTCCGGTTCCGTCAGCGTGTAACGAATTTGGGTCTGAATCCACGGTCGAATTTCTACATCGTTTGCAGGGAGCGCTGAACCGCTAGTGTCACCTGCCACAAGCAACGCTTTAACAACAGCCGTCAAAATTGGATCAGAATCCCATGTGGTGAAGTGCTGCAAGAGCATCTGCCTTCGCTGCTTGAGATCTGCAATTGTCCAGGTCGTTGGTAAATCTTGAGGAAGCTCTGAAGAAAGCTCGCACACCTTTTGCCCGTATCGCAGCAACCCTCTAAAGTGCTGATGGTTGGTGTAAAGAAGTAGGCGATCGCCCCTTGTCCAAGTATCTACACCAGAATTACGGATTTCACCTATCTCATCCGTTTGCTTACCAGCCTCGCCACCCAGCTTGAGATGATGTCCACCCGCAGCGGCGATCGCCACCATCACATCACCCTCTCCTGTCGATAACCAATCTCGCAGTTCCCAAGCAAGCAAGACGGATATCGCTTCATGCCGCATCAACTGCGGATTTTCCATCGGGTTCTTGAGCTTGCGAACCAACGCTTGAAAATGGTCATTCGCTTTACCCAAATCATGAAGAAAAGCCGCAAGCCGAGTGGTAGCACGCAAGGTTTCAAAATCCTGAGATAGCCCAAACTGCTTGATCAATCCATCGCCTAATTCATCAAGTAGCGTAGTCACCGCTTCTACAACAGCCGCCGTATGACCAGCTAGGGTATAGGCACCTTTCCACGGTGTTTCCTTTGATTTAGCTAATAGCAACTTGGGCTGCAAAGGCTGATTTTTAGCTGGCATTCGCGTCCTCCTGGATCGGATAAAACCATCCGCATCCAAAATGTTGCCGTCCGCCTAATCCATGCCATTGCAGCTTTAGAGAATCCTCTTGGGTTAGCCCTTCAACTACCACGCCATACCCAACGATTTTCTTATCCTTTACCTGTAGCGTGCGTCTTGCCAAGTCTCCATCACGATCACTAGGAATAAAAGCTTTTCCCTTGATATTTAATCGTTCTAATCCCTTTTGGCATGACTCTAGAAAATATCGCGGTACATCAGCATGATCGATTGCTTCTAACTTAAACGTCACCAGCCTTGAAGCCAGCGCATTACTGGCTTCTGGCAGCGTGATTCTGGGTTGAACTAATCGAATCAGATGCCCTCGAATATCAAAAACCTGATTTTGCAAAAATCGATACCAAAGCTGCATTTGCCCCGACGAGCAACGTAGCCTCAAGCGAGACCCTCGATTCAGATAAATCATGCCTGCCCGATTAGGGATACCTGGCACACTGCACAGATGCACCTCAGCAGGCAAGTCATCAGGAAGTGATTCATCTTCTTGTTCCTGAAGCCGCTTTTTTACGGCAGAGTACAGCGCATAGCCATGATCCGCAGGCAATGTTTTACCCTGCAATGAAAATTGAATTTCTAAAAAATCCATAAACTAATCCTCTTGATAATGCCGACCCATCCCACCTACTTCCTCTCTGACCAATTCCACCAACTCCGGTGGCTCCCGCACGATCGCCCCTCGGCCATACCCCAGAACCCAGCGCTTCAAGTCATTTAACCCCCGCACCACCATCTGAAGCGTCACCGATCCATCTCCATGCTCCTCAAGGTCCTGGCTCTGGTGCCACTTGCGCTCCCGGATGTAGGGAGCAGTCTTAGGATCAAACCAGATTTGCACCGTGACCGACTGACTCCCCACCTCATGTTGGAAAATCACTTCTAAGTGCTCTTTCGGGTCAAATGTAGGGTCACGTTCAAAGCCCTGTTCCAACAGCTTCAGCTCCCGAATCCGGTCTACCCGAAACCAGCGGATTGCTTCCCGGTTATGGCAATAGCCAATCACATAGGGATTCGTACCCCGATAGATGTGCAAGAGATAGGGGTCAAACACCCGCTCTGAATGGGCATCTCGACTGGCCGTGTAGTAGCGCATCCACACCTGCTTAGACTCCCGGCACGCGTCCTCTAGCTGGTGCCAGATGTCGAGGTCGAGGTTAGTCTCAGCCCCAGACTTGAACACCAGACGCTCATCAGCAATCTGCTGGAGGTCAAGCCATTCCTGCTCGGGCAGGCGCTCAGCTAACCGCGACACCGCCGATCGCAGTTCCACCGCATAGGTAGACCCTGCACAGGCTTCCAGCATCCTGGCCCCGAGTGTGAGGGCAAAGAGTTCGCCCTTGGTGAGCGGGATGGTTGGCAACCGCCAGTCGGCATCGGTGTAGTAGTAGCCTTTAGTGCGGTGAAATTTGACCGGGGCATGAAAGCGATCGCGCATAAAGGCCAGATCATCTCGCACAGTCCGCTCACTCACTTCAACAGCCTCAGCTAGCGTTTGAGCTACCTGCCGCTCTGGTTTTCGAATCAGTTCATCTATTTTGAGTAGTCGCTCTAGTTGGATGCGCGACATGGAAACGACTCTTACTGCTTGGCGACTATCCTAGTCAGACAACCCGGCAAAAAAGCTTCCGGGTTGCAGAGATTTTCAGGTTATCCCCAGAACATCCCGTAGGCTAGCTGAGC
The DNA here is from genome assembly GCA_019359435.1 of Kaiparowitsia implicata GSE-PSE-MK54-09C. Classification (GTDB taxonomy): domain Bacteria; phylum Cyanobacteriota; class Cyanobacteriia; order Elainellales; family Elainellaceae; genus Kaiparowitsia; species Kaiparowitsia implicata. The sequence goes on along the minus strand of JAHHHI010000058.1, from coordinate 24,218 downwards.
CTAACTGTTTCAAGGTTTGTAAGCTTATCATTCCCAGAACACAAGAAAACCCAGGCTTTGCCCCCCTCCATCTCTATAAACTTTGTGTAGTTCGGATCTTTGGAGTTTGGACTAAGGTGCAATCCTCTCCCCGCTGTCAGAGGGAAAAAATATTAATTCCTGGAAGATAATCTGGGAGCTGAGCGACAGGTTTTGAAGGTCGGCTAGCCCATCTTCTGACAGGGGAATAGCAACGTGTAGTGCGGAACCCTGCTGTGACGAGCTCATGGGTACGAGCGCACAGGTTAGAACACAATCTTGGCTTTCGTGAGGCATTCCTCATACTCGGCTCTCGTATCGGAATCCCAAACAATGCCGCTGCCGATGCCGTATTCTGCCAGATTCTGCTGGCGATCGCACAGCACCGTGCGAATTGCAACGTTGAACTGAGCGGTTCCGTGAGGAGACAGGTAGCCGATGGTGCCTGTATAGATGTGGCGCGGCGTCGTTTCTAGGCGTTGAATAATCTGCATGGTGCGCGCCTTCGGCGCTCCGGTGATTGACGCAGCGGGGAATAATGCCCGAAATAGATCCACCAAGCCAGCATCAGTCTCGCAGCGCACCGTGCTGGTGAGTTGCCACAGCGTGGGATATTGCTCGACTTCGAACAACTGGGGAACAACCACGCTGCCATGGCGGGCGATGCGATTTAGGTCGTTGCGCATCATATCTACGATCATGACGTTTTCGGCGCGGTTTTTAGCAGAGGCGTGAAGCCACTGAGCCTGCTGCCGATCGGGCTGGGGCTGGACTCCCCGAGCAGCCGTGCCCTTCATAGGCCGAGATACCAGATCGACCCCGTGCTGCTGAAAAAATAGCTCGGGCGAGGCCGAACAGAGACAAAAGCGCTCCTCACTCTGCCCAACTGCGCTAATGCCTTGCACAAACGCGCCATAGCCCGCACCCTGAGCCGCAATCATCCGCTGAAACAGACCCCACGGATCACCCGCAAACGGGGCACGCAGCCGAAACGTGTAGTTGACTTGATAGGTGTCGCCTTGGCGGATGGCGGTTTTGATAGCGGCGATCGCCCGATCATAGTCGGCGCGGCTGACCGTGGGCTGCCAGTGCAGCGAAGGCTCAGGCGGGGCCAATCCAGGCAAGCCATGTTGTGAGTTTGTCTGGCAGAGCAACGCACCGTCATCCATCACCGCTGGCGCATCGAAGATCCCAAACCAAAGCAACGGAAAGGCTCCTGCCTCCGTTCGCACGGTCAACGCGGAGTCAAACGCGGGAGCCGCTTCATAGCTGACAAAACCCGCCGCGTAATACCCGTCGGCCACCCGAGCCTGCACCTCTGTCAACATCGGCAGCACCCCGTCTATGCAAAAGGCCACACACATCTGACGCGGCTGCTGAAACCGCAGCCAGCACTGTCGTTGCGTGTCATAGAGAATAACACTGGGAGCCGCCACAGGTTTACCTCCCATGGCCGAAGCCATGTCTTGAACCGATCATCCCAGCACTAGACGAACAGCCATCAAGCTTGCGGCTTGGCTGCGCCAACGCCCCAATTAAATTCCTGTGGATGGATGTAGGATTTGCGTTGGCAGCCATCATCTTGCCCCCAATCCCATCTTCTAAATCCCCAAATCACCTAGCGATAGGCTAGGCAGGTCTGCCGGGATGATTTTGCGTTCTTGGCTGACCTTGTGGCTTTCGCGCTGGCTGGGCACTTCTACGGCGATCGCCCCAAACTCCACATCCAAACAGCCATAGGGCACCGTGATCGTGGCCCAGCCTTCTAGATCGCCATAGGCGTTGGGGGTAAGGTTCATCAGCCAGCGGGGGCCATCTACTACGCGGCGGCTTTGGCAGTCTTGAAGCCAAAACTTAACTGCCATAGGGCTGGGACTGTAGGGAATGCGGGCACCCACCTCAATGCGATCGCCCGCCACCATCTCAGCCCTCGGCAATTCTAATGACGGCATGGGGATGGGTGAATCGGCAGGCAAGAGCGTAGGCACTGGGTCGAGCGATCGCTCCTGCAAGCGAAACAGATTGATGTAACGGGTGGGCAGTGGGGCTTCATCATCCAGCACAATCTCTGGCGGCACATAGCGCAGTGATTCAGGAAGAGACGGCGGTGCCTCGTCTTCTAGCACAGCGGCTTTGACCAATGCAGACGGCTCGCTCGGCGCAGGCTGTGGCGCGGGCCAGTCTGTGGCCTCAGGACGGCTGAGCAGCGATCGCTTTAGCTCTCGGTCAACCGCCATATCATTCAGGCGAGCCAGAAACCGATCGCTCAGCTTTAACGACTGAAACGCCTGGTCTGCCGGTGAGGGAGGCACCTCTAGGGGGGCAGGGCGGCGAGCGGTGGGCAGCGGTTGTGCGATCAAGGGCTGGGGCGCAGAATGCGCTTGGCCCTCAGGCCCCTGTTCTATAGAGTCAGCCGGATTCACCGACTGATACCAGTTGCGAAACACCGCCCAAGTGGAGGTCGCATCGGCTTCATCGGCGGTTGCGGTATCGGCGGTTGCGGTATCGGCGGTTGCGGTATCGGCGGTCACGGCATCCGGTGCAGCCTCATCTACAGGCTTGGCCTGCGCTGCTGCGTCTCCTGCCGGAACCCTCTCTGGGGTAGCGTCCCAGTTGGGCGCAGCGGCTGGCGCATCCGGTGTGGATGTCTCCCCGCTTGAATCAGCCGAGGGCGGTTCCGGTGCAGCGGTAAACGGGGAAAACGCGAAGGGCGGCACGGGTGCCTGGAGCATGGTGGGCAACTGCAACACCCGAGGCGCGTCAGGGTTGCTCTTGGGACGGTAGAGCTGGGGTGGAAGAACCTGATTGGTGGCGACTTGCAGCTTGCCCTCTGGCGGCGGAGACAGGGTGAGGTTGAGGAAGGTTTCGTCTACCTGAAGACTGGCCTGGTGCGCCGCGTCTGCGGCATCGAGGCTAGCGGCCTGCTCAGCTTGGTTGGCGATCGCCTCCAAGAGCTGATCCAGTTCTGCCAAGATGGCAAAGCTATGGCTGATGATAGGCGTGGAGTCGTTGTCTGCCAGATGAATCAGCGCTAGCTCGCCCACCAGCAAACTGGTGCTGACAGGGGGCAGGGTGATACTGCAAGACACGGGGCAGGGCAACTGGCGCGAAGTGAGCGATCGCCGCACATCCACCACAATCTCGCCAGTTTGGGGATCGCGCACCATGATGTGCAACGCGACAGGCGGCAGGTGAGCGGGCAAATCGGTCGGCAGCGTCGCCAACCCGTCTGCATCAATATTCAGCGCCACGTTTCCCGTCAGCGTCACCGCCTCTTCAGGGCGGGCCGTAAAGCGATCGCAGTCCAGCGTTAGTCGCAGTTCCTCGGGTCGAGCGGTATAAATGGCACGGGGCAGCGCTGCGGTGGCCTCCTCAGTCTGAGCGATAGCCTCATGGACGGCAGTCTGGGTCGTGTCTGATCCAGCCTCAACGTCGGCCTCAATAGCAGCGATCGCCGCTTGCACTTCAGCAGCAGTTAGGGGTTCATCGGCCAGATGCGGAACTATGACAGGCTCCGGTGCCGCGTTAGGGGTAGACCGAGAAGTAGACAGGCCAGGGGCAGGCTCTGCCAACTCGGTTACCGATTCGTCTGCCGAAGCCTCAATCAGGCTTTCTCCGGCCTTATCCGTGGCGCTCCCGTCAAACCGGCCATGCCAGTCCGACTCCCAGTCTTCGGGCACATCGGCATCCTGAGGCAGCACCTGCACCTGCACCGCATGTCGCCAACCTTGATCCATCAACTCTGCCATGAGGTCGCCGCTGCAGCGCAACTCCCACCGGCCAGGTTGCATCGCGACATAGGGCAGCACCACAATGAGCCCTTCGCCATTGGTTTTGCCCGTTCGCCGCTGCACACGCCGCTTGGGGGGTTGCTCGTCGAGATCCTCATAGGTGATGAGAATTTCGACTGGGGCGTTGACCCAGCTGGTTCGCGCTACCACGCGATAGCGCCCTTCTAAGATCTCAACATCAGGAGATTCCAGCGGCAACCAGGCGCGATCGCCCTCTTTTTGAATCAAAAATTCCCAAAACGCCATGTCAGCCCTCAAGGTCTAGCCAATCCACATCTAGGCAGTATGCACCGACAAAATATGGATTTAAGTCTAGCCCACTACTAGATCTGTGGCGCAGTGGATTTGCATTCCCTCACAATTGGCGTTAACCCGCAAAACTAAGCGCAGTGGCTTGATAGCATGGAAGACGCACCAGATGGGTGATTCCATCTCCACAATCACCGCCTACAGTCCCACACCTACACCCCAGTTGACCTACCCATGAGCGCAGAATCGTCAGCTTCGACCTTACACACCGCGATCCCCCTTGACGCCATTCGCTACACCGAGCAGGGGCTGGTGCCCGCCATCGTGCAAGACTACCTGGATGGCACGGTGCTCATGATGGCCTGGATGACCCGCGAGTCATTGCAGAAGACGCTAGACATGGGAGAAACCTGGTTTTGGAGCCGCTCGCGGCAAGAACTCTGGCACAAGGGTGCCACCTCGGGCCATGTGCAAACAGTGCGGGGTATTCGCTATGACTGCGACAGCGATGCGCTATTGGTGACCGTAGAGCAGGCGGGAGACATCGCCTGCCACACGGGCGAGCGCAGTTGCTTTCATCGGGTAGAAGATGCCGTGGTGCCGCCACCCGGAGACATGCTCTCGCAGGTGTTTGCGGTAGTGCGCGATCGCCAGCAGCATCCCAATCCCAGCTCTTATACCTGCAAATTGTTGGCCGGCGGCGACAACGCCATTCTCAAAAAAATTGGTGAAGAAGCCGCCGAAGTCGTGATGGCCTGCAAAGATGACGACCCCGGGGCGATCGCCGGAGAAGTGGCTGACTTGTTCTACCACACGCTCGTAGCGCTAGCGCACCACAATGTTGATTTGCGGTCGGTCTATCAAAAACTCAGTGACCGACGCTAGGGTGTGTCATCAATTCCGACTAAAAGAATTCCGACTAAAAGCTTTGTGCTATGGGCATTGCCACGCACGACTAAAAGACAGGCTAGGGCTAATGTCACTGAAATAAGCTGAAAATAACCCTCGCAAATCGCCGACAACCTTGATCTGCCGTAGGGTGGGCACCGCCCACCAGCCTTATTTCAGTGCCATTCCAGGCTAGGGCTGTGGCTATTGATTTTTGAGCCACCAACGGCTAGTTGATGACAGCCTCTAGATTCAGGTCAGCCGGGTGAGATCAGCCGACTTCACGATTAGCGTGGCGGTGAGTATACCGATAGGCCCAGGCAATCAACACCCCCTGCAACGGCAGTCGTAGCCACAGCACCACTGGGGAAATTGTGGGAAACAGCTCAGGGTTTAACGCCATGTGCAGGTTAGCGGGAAACACCGCAATCAGCAGCGCAATCAAGCCCCACGCAGCAATGGCCCTGTATTGGGGAATCAGCAGCAACGCCCCCAGCCCAATTTCTGCCGCACCGCTGAGGTAGACCAGCGGCAGATGCCAGGGCAGATACGGCGGCATAATGCGAACGTAAAACTCGGGGTTCACAAAATGGTTGATGCCTGCCGCAATAAAGAACAGCGCCAGTAGATATTTCAGAATTTGATGCCGACGGTTGAGGGATAGCATTAAGGGCAATATTAAGGGCAATAGTTGATGTCAATTCGGCGCTGCTGATCCAAGAGACTCGGCAGTGCCATAGGGCGATACTGTTAGTCTTTAGTCTTTAGTCAATTCATAGTCTTTAGTCAATTCAGACCTGAGTTTGGGATAAGCTCAAGCCCTCTCAACCTATAACGTTTGTGCCGCTCTTCCAAGTATGGAGCATGGGCAGCGTTGCAACGGTTAAGTGGGTCAGCCTCAGGTCGGGCTAATTCAGATTAAGCGTACCAGGTAGAATAAGGGCCATTCCCCTAGCGACCATACTCCCGCAGGCTCCATGCAGAATGGAGGTATCGCATCGCGATCGCCGTTGAGTCGTAGCAAGTATGGGCGATCGCAACCTCGACAAAGGCGCAGCAGTTCTATCCCCTCAAAACCGCAATGGCAAACCTATATACCCAACTCTTTCGCCTATCAGGAGAGCATCCCTCCCTCTTTTGGGTAGGCGTGTTGGGACTCATTGCTCTCATCTCTTGGCTCTCGGGCAATATTATTTCTCGCCTTGTGAATTGGCTGCTGCGCCGTCTCACCACTGACAACGCCGATGAATTCTATGGGTTGGTGATTCAGCCCCAACAATTGCTCCTTCAGGGCGTACTGATTCTGACACTGCTAGACCTAGTCGCCTACTTCATCCTCCAGCGCGATCTACGGGTCCGCTGGTATCCTTATCTAGAAATTCCCCTCACACTAGCCTTCTCCCTCACTCTGGGCTGGTTTCTGACCCGCAGCTTCCGGGCATACTTCAACACCTACTTGCTCGATGCAGCGCTGAGAAACGGTCGCAAGACCAACAGCGAAATCCTTATTCTGGCAAAGTTTTTGGCGAATGCCGGCATTGTGCTAATTCTGGTGGTGGCATTTGCCGAAACCCACAGCCTCAACATTTTTGGGTTGGTGGCGAGTTTAGGCGTGGGGGGCATCGCTGTCGCCTTCGCCGCCCAAAAAGTTCTAGAGCAACTGCTAGGCGGCCTGGTGATCTATGTGGATCATCCCTTTGGAATTGATGACTATATTGGCTTGCCCGATGGCACCTTTGGCCGAGTCGAGTCGATTGGCCTGCGATCCACTAAAATTCGCACATCGGGCAAAGGCACTCTGGCGATCGTCCCCAACAACGTCATCATCCAATCCACCGTAGAGAACTTCTCTGGGGCCAAGAAGGTCATGGCGATCACCTACCTCAATCTGTACCGCGCCGTCACCCCCGAAGAACAAGCCCTCATCCGTCAGGTCATTTTAGAAAGTACGCAGGATCTATCTGGCATCGACCCACGCAGTACCGACATTACCTTTCGCGAGATGGACGGCGGCCGCTTGGCGCAGGCTCAAATCACGCTATTTATTTTGGGCTCTGGAGATACGTCCATGACAATTCGGCGTCAATTGCTAGATGTCGCCAGTCAAAAACTGACCAATCGACTCAAGCAATATGGCATATCCTTTGATATCGAAGAGCCTACGGTTTATGTCGATGCGCCGATTACGGTGTAGACCTTTTCAAAGCGAGCAGATTTGTCAGACCGCCTGCTAAAATCAGGCCCACCATCATTTCTATCGGTATCGCCTTTTCTATCGGTATCGACTTTGCAGTTGGCGTTGCTGGATGACAGAACCTATGTGCGGGCCACGGCCGTGCACTCGTGCGCCCGTGAGAGGGATATTGATGCTTGAATTCATACTCGTATTCAGCAACACCAAATCACCGTGCGTCCTATAACCTGGATGCAAGCGCCTGTTTGCTCCTCATCTGTGCCGAGATTCCCTGTGCCTTTACAAGATTTACTCACTGCCGTTGACATTCAGGTTCTAGCGCTGCCGCCAGTAGCTGTGTTTTTGATCGCGTTACTGCTCTCTATTTTGATAGGCCGCTATACGCCTGGGCTGCTTGGTTTGCTGATTCAGCGGCTGTCTCCTAAGCAAGGGGCCACGGTCTATAACAACCTTATTACGCCGATCAAAGATAGCGTCAAGACTGCTGGCACCTTGCTGCTCATTTCGCTATCGATGGTGTGGCTGCAGTCGGCCTCGCCCACCTTTTATAACTTTTTCAGGCCGCTGGTTGATCTAGTCACGATTGTGAGCGTGGCGTGGTTGGCCTCTCGCTTGTTTCGTCAACTGGTCAGAGTGTATGGCATCGACATGCTGCGACGCATGGGGCGTGAAGTTGATGAGTTGCTGCTGGTGTTTGAAACGCTGGCCAATGTCATCATTGGCTTTATTGCGGTGCTTGCTTTTGCCCAAAGTCAGCAATTTAATTTGGTGGGTCTCATTGCCAGCTTGGGAATTAGTGGCATTGCCCTCGGTCTGGCAGCTCAAAAAATTCTGGAGCAGCTCTTAAGCACTGTGGTGCTCTACCTCGATCGCCCATTTGTGCCGGGGGAATATATCCGTCAATCTGATCGGCAGCTGTGCCGAGTCGAGTCTATCGGGCTGCGCTCGACAAAGCTCCGCACGGCGGCTAAAAGCACGTTGATCATTGTGCCAAATTCCGTCTTGGTTAACGAAGAAATTGAAAATGTTAGCCGTGCGAAGAAGGTAATGGTTTTGCTGTATATGGACTTTACTCGGGCTCTGCGGGAAGAAGATGCCGCCTTGGTCAAGCAGGTGGTGACTCGCAGCACCGACTTGCTATTTGGCATTGACCCCGGCAGCACCCACATTAGTTTTACTGCTGCAGCAGACTCGTCAAAAAACGGTAGCTTTTCGGCCACCCGCGCTCGCGTTACCTTTTTCATTTTGGGCTCGAGCGAAAACTCCATTGAGCTGCGCAAACGCTTGCTAGAACTCGCCAACGACAACATCGCTAGCCAACTGAAGGGCTATGGCATTGAGTTCTCTGTGCAAGACCCGACGGTGTATGTGGAGTCGCCAGTGACGCTCTAGGAATTTGGCCTAAGAATTTGGCCTAGGAATTTGCCGATGCCGCTGAGATTAGCGTAAGGTCCAAGCCAAGAAGCGCTCGGTGTAGTACAGCGCGAGCTGATTGCTTACGCCCTGAAATACGGCATCAAATGCGTGGTCTGCCCAGGGCAGTTCGATCAGCACGGTTGGAGAACCAGACGCTTGAAGTTGGGCAGCCATGGCGCGACCAAACTGAGGCAGTACGATACGGTCTTTACCCCCATAGATTAACAAGGTTGGGGGCAGGGTTGGCGTGATGTAGTGAATGGGAGACGCGGCACGGTAGCGATCGCTCACAGTCTCTTCTCCGAGCGCGATCGCTGACTCATCTGGGGCACCGCCCAAAAAATCTTCTAGAATCGCACGGACATCCAGCGGATCGGGTTGGGGCAGCTCAGTATACCCCCTCAACAAATCCACCGGGCCGTAGTAGTTGACCACGGCTCGCAGCGGTGGGGCGTCGGGCTGGTAGGCGGCTAGCATTGCCAAATGCGCTCCGGCCGATCGCCCCATCAGGGCCAAGCGGTTGGGGTCGGTGTCATAGTCGCGGGCATAGCGCAGCACAAACGCGAGCGCTGTTTGCACATCCTCAAGCTGGGCCGGAAACTGGAACTGAGGCGCATGACGATAGGCGATCGCCCAAACGACATAGCCCCGTGCCGCCATATACCGCGCAAACGTCGCATTATCTGCCGGAGAGCCCGCGCGCCAGGCCCCGCCATACACCATCACCAAACCGGGGAAGCCGTCTGCGGGAGCATCTAACGCCAACGGTGGCTGGTACACATCCAGCGTCAGCGGCACGCCTGCCACCTCTGCCACCGGAATATCGGCGGTATAGCGAACTGCATCGGCGTGAAGGGGAATGCCGCGCAGCGTGTCTAGAAAGCGAAAGGGGTGCGATCGCCCCAGGGGCTGCATCACAGCCAACCTCGCAGTAGACTGCACCCCCAACCCGTTAGCCATCGCCCGCTCGGCGGCTTGCTGTGCCACCCCCACCTGCATCAGCGGCAGCGCACTCAGCACCAGCCCCGCCACGCAGCCCAGCAGAACCGCCCGGCTAACCCACGGCCCCCCCCGGTAGACCTCATTTCCCAACCCCAGGCCCACCCCGACCAGATTAAACAGCACCAGCCAAGGGCTAATCTCTGGAGCCCCAATCGCCAAGGGCAACAGAGCGGTTGTGGGGGCAGGCAGCACAACCCACAGGCCCAGCAGAAGCCCCACAAGTCCGATCAGTCCCAGAAAACTAGAATAAATGAGAGGCACAGGCCGACGCGACTTCGTATACCTCGGGTGGCAACTGCTGCCCTGGCTGAATTCGCGATTCTAGCTCAATCAGCTCTTCTAGGGAATAGCGCTGCTGCATTTCGTTGAGAGAGCAGGTGCAGTAGGCTTCGGCCTGGGCCGGGGGCAGGTTGTTATTCATCGCGGCGGTCAGGCATTCGTTGACAATGGCCTGCGAGACCTCTGGTGGATAGGTGTGCCCCTCCGTGGCGTCTTGCTGGGTCGGCATCGGATGCGCAGGCGCGGCGGCTAGCGGCAGCAGGAGGGAAGACAGCAGGAGCGATCGCACAGATAAGTTCATAGCCAGACTAGGTAAAGGGAATCGGCAGCGTGGGTACACCGTTAAGGCAATGCCGTAACGCGAGTGAAAATACATGCTCAGGATGCCCCATTCTGCTTCTAGACCCAAACGCTTAGTCCAAACTTTACAAGATCCAAGACTGACGCACCATGCAGTCCCCTGGGAATTGTTGGGAATTTCTAGGGATTTTAGAGGATTGTGGAGAGGCTAAGCCTCTCCACAATCCTTCACCTGCGTTAGCCCCAAAGATCGCGAGATCAAGACTCATCACGCCTACCGCCCTTCACGCGGCGTCCAGAGAATTTTGAATGAGACCAAATTGATATCCCTGTAACAGATCCGATCCCCGCATCATCCCGCAGAATAGGAGCAGCCCTTGTGAGGAATCGCTGACATGAACCTGATGGAGCTATTGTCTAACTTGCCTGACGGAATCATCACTCCAGGCAACCATCCGGCCCTAACTGCGGAGGTCAAAGGGCTGACAACCAATTCTCATGCCTGCCAGCCGGGGGATGTGTTCATTGGCATGCCGGGCACTCGTGTGGATGGGGGCGAGTTTTGGCAAAGTGCGATCGCAGCAGGGGCGATCGCCGCCATCATTTCTCAATCGGCCTATACCCAAAAACCGCCGACTAGCGAAGATTGCGTGATCCCCATTTCCACAGGCGAAACGGCAATGGCAGCGGTGTGCGCAACCCTCTCGGCAGCCTTTTATCAGCACCCTAGCCGCAAGCTCCAAATGGCGGGGGTAACGGGCACCAACGGCAAAACCACTACCACTCACCTGATCGAATTTTTTCTGCACCAGGCGCAGAAGCCAACGGCGCTGCTGGGCACCCTCTACACCCGCTGGCCGGGCCATCAGCAAACCGCGCTGCACACCACCCCCTTTGCCTTAGAACTTCAGGCCCAACTGGCCGCAGCCGTGGCCGCAGGCAGCCAGTATGGGGTGATGGAGGTTAGCTCTCACGCGCTAGCGCAAGATCGCGTTAACCAGTGCGCCTTTGAGGTCGCGGTATTCACCAATCTGACGCAGGATCATCTCGACTATCACGCAGATATGGAAGACTACTTCCGCAGCAAGGCGCGGCTGTTTTCGCCAGAGTTGCTGCGGGGTCGCGCCGTAATTAATCTGGATGATCCCTATGGACAGCGGCTGGTGCACGAGGGAATGACGGGCGATCGCCCCATCTGGACTTACAGCACGCGCGATCAGCAGGCCGATCTGTGGACGAGCGATCTGTCCTATGAATCGGATGGGGTACGGGGGATGCTGCATACTCCTGCGGGAACCGTGCCCTTTAAGTCACCCCTAGTAGGGCAGTTCAACCTGTCGAATTTGCTAGCGGCGGTGGGGGCCGCGCTGCACTTGGGTCTAGACTTGGGCGCGATGGTTCAAGCCCTGCCCCAGTTTGGCGGCGTGCCAGGACGGGTGGAGCAGGTGCAGGTGCAGCCCCATCAAGACATCAGCGTCATTGTGGACTATGCCCACACCCCAGATAGCCTAGAGAACCTGCTGACGGCATCGCGCCCGTTTATTCCGGGGCGGATGATCTGCGTCTTTGGCTGTGGGGGCGATCGCGATCGCACCAAACGCCCTCAAATGGGCAGCATCGCGGCCCGCTTAGCCGACTGGGTCATCGTCACCTCCGACAACCCCCGTACAGAGAACCCCCAGCGCATTTTAGAAGATGTGGTAGCGGGCATTCCAGGGGACGTAAACCCACTCGTGGAGGGCGATCGCGCCACCGCCATCCGCACCGCCATCCTGCAAGCGCAACCCGGCGACGGCGTGCTGATTGCCGGAAAAGGCCATGAAGACTACCAAATTCTCGGCACTGAAAAAGTGCACTTTGACGACCGAGAGCAGGCCAGATCTGCGCTAAATTTACGATCTCAACAGAGGAGCCATTAGTCCACGTCTATAACTTTTAGAAAGTTCGGAATTTTGAAGCCCAGAGAAAATCTAGCCTCCTTTCACTAAACTCAAAAAAAGATATTGGGATGTACAAGGACTTGCCCTGTGCTCGGCCATCTCACAAATCTTTCTAGTATTCAAAATAGACTTTGTAGCACGTGCTACAAAGTCTATTTTGAAAAAATATGTACTACAGAATATAATAATTTTGGAATAAAATTTTAAATCAGCAGTGTAAGCAGTGTGAGAAGCACGGAAGAAATTGATGCCTAAAATCACTGAGACTAGCGTATGTACAATGTTCTGGTTCTTGCTGCTAATCCACAGTACACTTCCCGTCTTGCTCTCGACCGAGAAGTGCGTAGTATAGATGAGGGCTTGAGGCGGTCAAAGCAGCGAGAGAAATTTGTTCTACACCAACGCTGGGCAGTCCGACCAAGAGATATATATCGAGCTCTGCTGGATGTCAATCCTCAAATTGTGCACTTTTCTGGCCATGGAAAAGAATCAGGCCTAGTCTTCGAGGATGAGTTAGGCAATCCCAAGGATGTAAGTGGTATGGTTCTGGCCGATTTATTTAAACTTTTTTCAGATCAGGTGCATTGTGTATTGGTAAATTGTGTATTGGCAAATGGTTGTTATTCGGCAATGCAAGCAGAAGCCATTGCCAAACATGTGAAATACGTTATCGGCATGGAAGAGGAAGTAAACGATCATGCCTCGATTGAGTTTGTAACTGGTTTCTATGACGCACTAGGATCAGGTCAATCCGTAGAATTCTCTTTTGAGGTTGGTCGTGCAGCTGTCGGGCTTTCCGGCTTTAAAAAGGAGTTCAAGGCGAGACTCTTTATAGGCAAAGATCAAAGCATACCCTTCATCAATGCTGGGGATCTAGCACTAAATCCAGTTGCTCCTAGCAATCTACATTCCCTTGCATCAAATGGCGTTAGCAACCAGCCTATTAAAGCATTTCTTTCTTACTCTCATGAGGATGAAGATTTGAGAAATCAGATTGTTCTTCATCTCTCTGCCTTGAAACGTCGAGGATTAATCGATGAGTGGCATGATCGAAAAATAAGCGCTGGATCGGAATGGAAAAATGCACTGATTGATCACATGGAGTCAGCTCAAATAATTTTATTGCTGATTAGCGCAGATTTTCTTGCATCAGACTATTGTTATCAAATCGAGATGAAACGAGCACTAGAGCGGCATGACCAAGGAGACGCAGTTGTAATACCAATCGTTCTTAGGCCAGTCGATCTGTTTGGATTGCCCTTCAATAAGTTGAAATGCCTCCCTAAAGATGGCAGGCCAGCAACAACTTGGGAAAATAAGGACGAAGCCTTTTTAGATATAGCTGAAGGCATTCGTATTATTGTCGAGGATTTTCGAAGCAGAATAAAAACCCCTGAGACCCTAGTTGATTGACAGAACCTTTGGAGTCCTTGTTCTTTCGTCAGTTGGGTTTCGACAATGCTCAACCAAACTAAACCGTTGCTGGTGTTGAGTTTCACTCCGTCCTATCCAACCTACGTGAGGAAGTTTTGTAAGTCAATTAGCCTGAGACCTAATCCTTCCAAGATTTTATAATTAACCTCTTATCTGAGTTAGGTGCAGATCTATGAATTCTTCTGAGGGTCACCGAGATGATATCAAAGTTTTCATATCCTATGCTCAAGCAGATGAAGGACTATTCCTAGCTTTAGGTAAGCATCTTAGTGCCATAAGGCAATCTAAGTTAATCCGAGATTGGCATTGTACCAAAATAAAAGCGGGAGAAGATTTCGCTCGAGAAACTTCTGAACACCTTAAATCTTCGGATGTCATCCTTTTGCTTATTAGTTCTGATTACTTAGACTCGAAGTCTAATAATGACATAGAAATTGAAGAAGCAATACAAAGGCACAATAATCAAAAAGCTCGAGTTATACCAGTACTGCTACGTCGAGTAGATTGGCAAAATACCTTTTTTGAAAATCTTAAGCCGTTACCTTGTAATGGAAGTCCTGTTTCAAGTTGGAGCAATCAAGATGAAGCTCTTTTCGATGTCGCAAAAGGAGTTAGAGATGTAGTTGAGGATTTGATAAAAAAGCGATACAACGATAGACTAAGCCAGTACGAAACCCATTTTTTGAGGACGATAAATCAAGTATATCCAATACCTCAAATTGGAGAAACCTCTTTAATAAAGATAAGAAGAAATCTTGGAATAAAGGATCAAGATGTTGAAAAAATCGAACGGCCTATTCGTGAAAAAAAAGAGTCTGAATATCGTCAGTATCAAGAAAAAATAGAAGACTATAAAAAGTGTTTTCTCCGATTGATAGAATCTGAGTATCCACTAACAGAAACTAGTCGAGGTCAACTGTTTAGGAAGAGACAGGTTCTTGCACTAGAAGAAAAAGATACTCGGAAGATAGAGGAACCAATCTATATCTTAAAAGAATCGGAGTATAGACAGAGACTAAAAGAATATGAACAAGAGTTTCGCAAGTTATTCTTATTAGGAACTCACCTTGAAGACCAGAAAAAAGAAAATTTGCTTTTATTAAGAAGAAGGCTCAAAATAACGAATTTCAATGCAAAAGAAATCGAGAGAGAAGTAATTAGCCAGACCCAAAATGTACCTAATGTCAATGGATCAGAATCCGACTTAAATAGTGTCTCATTTAGTAAAATTCCAAACATCAGCTTGCTAGTTTCAGGTTTCTTAGGCTCTCTTTATCGCCCAAGATTTTCAAATATTAGAAGCCCTTTAGCGTGGTTTATCTTGACTTTTCTTTTTGCAGGAGCCATAGGAGCCACATCGTTTGCTTTGAGTCAAGTAAATCTTGTGATTAATAGTTGGAGAAACTCTGCTGAAAGTAAGAAATCAATTAATTCTTCACTCGGAAACTTGTCTACAGACTCACAATCTTTTAGCAAAGAGGACGCCATTCACCTAATTCGCTCATGGCAAAGTGTAAAACCGCGAGTTTTTGGAAGAGAACGCAACCTAAGTCTGATAGACGAGTATATTAGTGGCCGTAAGCATGCTAGCACTCTGAGCAGCATTGCAAGATTAGATGAAAAGGGCGCTCACTATGTATTTACAGAAGATGCCGTAGCCGACTATGAGGGTCATTTTTGTCGCTTTAAGCATAGAGCGGAAATCCATCTTAAGCTTACCGAGGTTTATTCTGAATACGTCGATGAAAGTCAGCAAAAGAACTTCTCAGAATACACAACACAGGCAGCTTTTGGGTTTATGTATACAGATGGAAGTTGGAAGTATGTTGATGATGGTCAGTCAACAAGCATAGAAGGATTAAAGAGATTTAGGCAAAGATTTTGGGGAGAAGACTTGTTCTTCGTTGAGCAAAGCAGATGTGAATCTTGAAGCTAAGCGATTTATTTATGCTTAAGCAGAGTTTTGTCAGTATTTCCAAGCATCTATCAATTTTGTTAAGTTGTGTTTGAAAGACTCAACAGTTAACTTATCCACGCAGCGAGATGTGCATGTGGTGCTCACCGAGCCGGGCTGTGTGCGTGGCAACCATGTGCATCAGCACGGCACAGAATGTATGACAGTATACGGCCCAGCACTGGTGCGGGTGCAAGAGGGCGATACGCTCACAGAACTGGCGGTGCCTATCGGCGATATCGTGCGCATCACCATTCCGGCAGGCGTTGCCCATGCGGTCAAAAATACGGGCGATCGCCCCAATCTATTAATCGTATTCAACACCGACGCCTACAATCCCAAACAGCCCGACGTGCACTCGGTCGCGCTGTTTGATTAACGCGGGGAGCTGAACGCAGTCGAGGCCACCCACGGTTGCAAAATCGGCAACCTCAGATAATTCTTCTATATTCCCCTGATAAAGTTCTAAGCATGGCACTAGCTATCGCTAGAACAGTTCCGTTACGTGGAACCTTGCGACACGATCGGTTCTTCCAACGGAGCGGCTCTAGCGAGCTAGCGCCACAGACGAGATGGGCAGCGCTGTCGGATCAAGGCCAGGCTAAAGGCCAAGGCCGATCGCCCGCTCACCACCTCCCACAGGTGTTTTTGTGGAGTCAGCGACCGCTGACCAATTCGTTTAGGTGTGAGTTTAAAGATGAATCAATCTGTGTTGTTCCGTTTATTTAGTGCAGGGTTAGGCCTTGCTGTGTTCAGTCAGGGATTGGCGATCGCCCAGCCAGCCCCACCGTCCCCACCAGCCCAGCCCGAAGCCGCCGACAGCCCCACCACCAACTGGTACAACTGCCTCACTCGTGAGGTGTTTACCCCCGACAAGCAAGCCTGGTGCGACAGTCTGAATCGGTTGCTCAACGGCTCCTACAGCACGCCAACGCTAGGGCCAGAACCTCAAGTTGGGGTGATCAACTTTGAAAATGGACAGTTTTCCGATCCCAACCGCGAACTTGTTGCAACCCTATTTCGTGAACAGGGTCGAGTCGCTATTGGAGACATCACCGGAGACGGGGAAACGGATGCAGTAATGGTCATGGTGGTAAACACAGGCGGCACTGGAAATTTTGTTTACTTGGCACCTGTATTGGATGTAGACGGTATGCCAAACTCACTGATGCCAGTAGGATTGGGCGATCGCACTCGAGTGAATACCGTGACGATTCTGGGCGACAGCCAGTTCAGCGTCAACATGGTAGTTCAAGGCCCCAACGACCCCGCCTGCTGCCCCTCGCAAGAAGTGACACAGTTCTATGCTATAGAAAATGGTGAAATCGTGCCGATTGCTCCGCCAGAGGGCACAGTTCCCGACCCAGATACCGCCCTACTCGAAGGCAAATCCCTGGCATTCTTCCAAACCAGTGGCTATGCGGTGCGCGTATTCGTGCGGGATGGCATTACCCGCCTGAATTTGTTTAACAAACAAACCGGCCAGCTAGAACTGAATGAGGTTTCTGCTGTCGTCACGCCCGATCCCGAAGGCGTAACCTACAGCTACGATGGCCCCACGTGGGCCCATGTGTATCTCAACAATGTTAGCGGTCAGACTCTCATGGTAGACGGCACACTCCAACAAGACTATGAGTCAGTCTCGGGTACGGTAACATACCGTCCTCGCATTGCCCTACCGCCCAACGCAGTGGTTGAAGTTAGTCTGGTCGATGTGAGCCGCGCCGATGCCCCCGCTACCGTGCTCGCCTGCCAAGCCTTGGTAACTAACGGGCGACAGGTTCCATTTGCCTTTGACCTAGCCTATGACCCCAATCAGATCGATAGCCGCTTGACCTACGCAGTGCAGGCGCGCATCTCAGTAGAGGGGCAGTTGCAATTCATCAACACCAGTCGCTTTAATGTCATCACCAATAACACTCCCACCGACAGCGTCGAGATTGTGGTGGAGCCTGTAGCGTCCAATTCTCAGTAACCTCCCGCGTGGGATTCGCCTTTCCTTCTCCTAAAGCTCTGCAAGAGAGAGGCATATTTACAGCGCGAGATCCTTGTTTCAAGGTGAGTTCAAAATAGAGCGGAAGTTGCCGTCGGGAGAGCCGATAGTTGGCATTCCCGATAGCGGCTTAAAACCTTGAGATTGGGGTGCATCCCACTTTTGTAACCCTCACCCTAAATCCCTCTCCCAGGGCGGGAGAGGGACTTTGAATCCGGCTCCCCTTCTCCCGTTTTGGGAGAAGGGGCTGGGGGATGAGGGCAACTTGCAAAACTGGGATGCACTCTGAGATTGACTTAGGTAAGCGTCATTCGCTCAAACCCATTCAACGCCCAACGGTTTTCGTCCATAGGTTTTCAAAAAAAATCAGGGCACCTCATCGTAATGAGATGCCCTAGAGATCTAACTCTAGCTAAATCAACGTTTTGTGCCTTTATCTGAGATAAGGTACACAGTCAAACTGGTTGTGAAACCTACAAAGGATTTTGCTGAAGCCATCTTGCCGTCTGAGCTTCATTAGCTGCTCGAAGCGTGGCTGCGATCGTAGGTGGCCCAAAATCCAGGATGCACTTTGCCCTGTACGTGGTTCCAGTATTGAGCAGCGTTTTCGCCATCTAAGCCAATGCTGGTGGCGGCGCGGCTGAGCATAACTTGCTGACGGTGCTTGACTTGACGGTGATGATTCATCATCAGAAGGCGGGCGCGATCGCCCCCAATAGTGACAGCTGGGTCAGTCGCTTCCACAAACGTTACAGGGGCAACGTCTTCTACGTCATCCGCCACTGCTTGGTTTGTGCTGTATCGGTTGCCTCGATAGGAGAGGTCAGTCGTTGTGGGGTTGCTGTTTTGCAGGCCTACTACAGGAGCAGCAAGCGTGTAAGTTGCACCACGATAGTTGAGTTTCATAGGTCTCGCCTCTTTGTAATGTAATGAGTAGATTGAGGCGCGTTCCTTCGGGACTGCTCCCTACTTCCGTCCCATCCGTTGAGCGATCGCCACTTAGCAATTCACTAAACTTTTGAGGGATGAACGAATTCCGTTTCTGTAGTTTCTGTATCTGTTGTGGACAGCCTAAGGCGCAACGATTAGCGCTCAGGAGCGTCTTTAACATCGGTGACTACTGGCTGGTTAGTTCTGTATCGATTGCCCCGATAGGAGAGGTCAGTCGTTGTGGGGTTGCTGTTTTGCAGACCCACAGCAGTGGTTACAGATGCATATGTAGCGCCACGATAGCTGAGTTTCATAGGTCTCGCCTCTTTGTAATGTAATGAGTAGATTGAGGCGCGTTCCTTCGGGACTGCTCCCTACTTCCGTCCCATCCGTTGAGCGATCGCCACTTAGCAATTCACTAAACTTTTGAGGGATGAACGAATCCTGCTTCTGTATCTATTGTTACCGTTTTGAATCTTCGCTGTCAACATCTGCAGAGGGAATTGGACATTTTTTAACAATGCCTCCTCACCGATTGCGTGGGTTCTCCACGCAGTCGGTGAGGAGAACCGAACCAAAGCAACCTAAGACCTCACCAGTCAAGACTTACAGCAATTCAGGCTGACGGTAGTTCAGACTTATGGCTCAGGCTGTAGAGGATAGTCAGCCTGTATGGCCCACTGCTGGCCCGAGTGGATCAGTAGCGTTAGGCGATCGCCCAAAAAATCCATATCCACAGACCGAGCCTCAAGGTCAGCCCAGGCGCGCTGAAACACAGCAGGCGTCATCCCACGCGAAGCAACGGTGATATGGGGCACAAAGGGACGCGTTTTGGATGTGGCATCCACAATCCCCAAGGCTGTCTCTAACTGCTGCATCAGCGTGGCTTGCAGTTGCAGTAGTGCGGGCGATCGCACCACGTGGATATACAGCACACGCGGCGCAAACGCTCCAAACCCTGCCAGCATAATGGGTACCGCAGGTTGCGCAGTTGCAAACCGGGTGAATGTTGCCTCCAACTGAGGCAGCTGTTTCATCGGCCACTCAAACGGCGGTTGCAGAGTAATGTGAGGCGGGGCATTGGCGGTTCTTGTATGATGGCGATCGCTCAACGCCTGAATCACACCATTGGCGTCGCGCACAATCGGCAGCGGCGGAATAATAGCAATGAAGAATCGTGGCATAGTCAACCTCGGCCCAGTTGGCTAGGATATGCTAGGTGCTCACGCCAAGCTGGCAACAGTCATCCTTTACGTTCACACCTACGCAGACTATGCCCTGGTTTGTCAAAATTGAGAAGGGGTTAGTAGATAAGCCCACCTTCGACCAGTTTGTGCCTGCACATCTCTCGTTTGTGCGCACCCTCAAAGAAAAAGGTCACCAAGTCAAAACAGGCTATTGGGCAGAGCGCGGCGGCGGCATGATGGTGTTTCAGGCTGAGTCGCTAGAAGAAGCGCAAACCATCGTGAATCAAGATCCGCTGATTCAAAATGGCTGCGTGAGCTATGAACTGCACGAATGGCGCGTCGTGCTTGAATAAGCTTGAATCATACGGCTAACTGACTCAGCGATGAGCCAAGCTGCCGATTGTTGAGTCGGGAAACCGTTGAATAGGGCATCGGCGATCGCCCCAATCGCACACTTAAGGACACGCTGAATGGCAGACACAGGCGACGGCATCAAAATCATTGCAGACAACCGCCAAGCTCGATTTCTTTATGAGATTTTAGAAACCTACGAGGCTGGGCTGGCGCTGCGCGGCACAGAAGTAAAGTCCATCCGCCAGGGCAAAGCTAACCTCAAGGAAGGCTACGCCCTAGTTCGCGGCGAAGAAGTCTGGCTACACAATGTGCATATTTCCCCCCATGACACCGCTGGCCTGGTCAACAACCACGATCCCCTGCGCACCCGCAAACTGCTGCTCCACAAAGATGAAATTCGCAAGCTAATCGGCCTGACCGAGCAAAAGGGGCTCACCCTCGTGCCGCTTAAGCTCTATCTCAAGAAAGGATACATCAAGCTCTCGATCGGGCTGGCTCGCGGCAAAAAGCTGCACGACAAGCGCGAAGACTTAAAGCGCAAGCAAGAAAAACGCGAAATGGAACGCGCTATGAAGCGATAACGTCAGACCTCTGACTCCAGTAAGACGCCAAGACCTCGGCCATCCTTAAGGATAAAGACAGTAGTGCCGCAGGGCTACTGCATCCCTTAATCAAGCGAGACACAATGGCAAACCAATCTAACGAGTTTAAAAAAGGCGAACAGGTCGAGTGGAACACGCCCCAAGGAGAAACCGAGGGCGTCATTGAAAAGAAACTGACCCAGCCAATGGAGATCAAAGGCCACCACGTCAACGCCTCCAAAGACGACCCACAATACTTGGTCAAGAGCAATAAAAGCGGCAAGAAGGCCGCTCATAAGCCCGAATCGCTAGAGAAAGCCGAGGACTAACCCTAAGGCTAAGTTGAAGCACCCACAGGCTTAACCTTCTCAAGTTGAGCCTAGATTCAACTAACTGCGCCACAAAACCAGCTGAGTTAAACCGCGTATCAACGAGCAGGGCGATCGCATTTTATTCTCGCGGGTAGAGCGCTAGCCACCGGAGCTAAGAGAAATTGAGCCAGCTGGTGCAGTGCGATCGCAACGCTCACAAATTCGCTCGCATCTGTCCCCAAAGGCTCAGCAATTCAGAAAATGGTGCAAGATCATAGGTAGGCGTTTCATTCTGAACACTACACATACCCATGCTTGAGCACGACGTGATTATTGTGGGCGGGGGATTGGCAGGCTCTCGGGCAGCAGTAGAAATTGCCCGCATGAACCCCAAATTGAGCATTGCGGTTGTGGCCAAAACCCACCCCATCCGCTCCCACTCAGTTGCCGCGCAGGGGGGCATTGCGTCGTCGTTGCGAAATGTTGATTCTGAAGACAGTTGGGAGGCCCATGCATTCGACACGGTTAAAGGTTCTGACTACCTGGCAGATCAGGATGCAGTAGAACTGCTGACTCAGGAAGCGCCCGACGTCGTGCTCGACCTGGAACATATGGGGGTGCTGTTTTCGCGTCTGCCAGACGGGCGCATTGCGCAGCGGGCCTTTGGTGGGCATTCCCATAAGCGCACCTGCTATGCGGCTGACAAAACAGGGCACGCCATTCTGCATGAGTTGGTGAATAATCTGCGGCGCTATGGCGTCACCATCTATGACGAATGGTATGTAATGCGCCTCATCTTCGAAGATAGCGATGCCAAAGGCGTGGTGATGTACCGCATTCGGGATGGGCAACTGGTGGTTGTGCGGGCCAAGGCCGTGATGTTTGCCACAGGCGGCTATGGGCGCGTCTACAACACCACCTCCAATGATTTTGCCTCGACTGGGGATGGGCTAGCGATGACGGCAGCCGTCGGGTTGCCGCTAGAAGACATGGAATTTGTGCAGTTTCATCCTACGGGTCTCTATGGGGTGGGGGTGCTGATTTCTGAGGCGGTGCGGGGTGAAGGGGCGTATCTGGTAAATAGCGAGGGCGATCGCTTTATGGCGACCTATGCCCCGAGCCGCATGGAGTTGGCGCCCCGAGACATTACATCACGGGCGATCGTGAAGGAGATTCGCGCCGGACGGGGTATTCATCTCGACGGCAGTGCGGGGGGCCCCTTTATCAACCTGGATGTGCGTCACTTGGGGCGAGAGCACATCATGAGCCGCATTCCGTTTGCGTGGGAAGAGGCGCACCGACTGCTGGGCGTGGATGCGGTGCATCAGCCTATTCCAGTGCGACCCACGGTGCATTACTCCATGGGGGGCATTCCCACGAATACCGACGGGCGGGTGCGGAGCAGTGCCGAGGGCTTAACGGAGGGCTTCTTCGCCGCAGGAGAAGCAGCCTGCGTGTCGGTGCATGGCGCCAATCGGTTGGGCAGCAACTCTCTGCTGGAGTGTGTGGTGTATGGACGGCGGACTGGAGCGGCGATCGCCCGTTATGTAGGCCAGCGCAAACTGCCCGATATAGATGAACAGCGCTATCTTCGGGACGCGCAACAGCGGCTGCAATCCTTGCTAGATCGCCCCGGTCAAGTGCGTATCGGGCACCTGCGACAAGAGTTTCAGGATTGCATGACAGAACATTGCGGCGTCTTTCGCACAGAGTCGGTCATGCAGGAGGGTCTAGACAAGGTGCGATCGCTCCGACAGCAGGCCGAACACGTCTACCTCGATGACAAAGGCACTCTGTGGAATACAGAGTTGGTGGAAGCAATGGAGCTGCAGAGCATCATGCTGGTGGGCGAGATGATTCTCACCAGTGCGCTCAACCGTCAAGAAAGCCGTGGGTCTCATTCTCGAGAAGACTATCTCAACCGTGACGATGAGCGGTTTTTGCAGCACACAATGGCCTATAGCTCTGCCGCAGGGATAGAGATTGGCGATCGCCCCGTCACCATCACCCGGTTTCAGCCTCAAGAGCGCAAGTATTAAGTACCCTTCTAAACACCACGCCTCACCCCTGCTCACCCTCAACTGGGCGAACTTCGCAGGGGCGATTCTGGCAATCGTTAATGTAGAGTTGCTCAATCGCAGGCTTTTGCCAATTCAGCGGAATTTCAAGCAAATCGCGGGCCCCGGTGACCCCCTGCCCAATGAAAAACAACAGCGCTACGCAATTCAGCACAATATGAACCCGCCGCCAGTTTTGTGAGCGATCTTTGTAGATATCTGGCACGATCGCCAGGGAAAAGATCATCAACATCGCGGCAGCCATGCCGTAGTAGAAGTGCGAGATCTGCCATTCAAAATCGCGCCGGAATACGAGATCGTATAAGTTGCCATCCCCCGCTTGAAACTTCTGGAATCCGATGATCCAAAGCCCTAGCCCGGTTAGTGTGGCAAACACCCCGCGCCACAGCGGCGTGCGAGCGCGGTAAAGCAGCACCAGCGACGCAATCGTGGCCGCATAAAACAGCGCAATTAAGAAAAACCGCCCGGTATTGGCCTCCCAGTTGCCGTCGTCAATCACTAGCTTTTTGACGATAGGCTGCGCTAACCCCAACAGCGTTAGCCCCACTACGGAGGCACTCAGCCACTTTCCCAGCCGCAAATGCTCTGGCCCGACCGTCGGGGAAATTTTGCTCTTGCCGGATGAATCAGGCTGCAGGCGGCGGCGGCGGGTTTGCAACGCAAAGTACACCACGATGCCAATTAACGGAAACACATAAAAGACGGCGATCGCCGGATGCAGAATCGTTGCGTAGTCTTGAGCGCTCATTCTCTTAATCCTTACTAGCCTCTAAGGTTCCTGAATTCTGTCTACAGTCAGTCGCACAGCCATCGAAGCAACGCATAAATCAAGCTTGCACTGATTAGCTTAAAGGAAGATGAGAAACCCCACCACAGATTACTCATCTTGAGTCTAGTGCTGCGATTCAACAAGGTGACTCAGCCGTTGCCACTAAATCTTTGGATCTTCTAAAGCATTGGCTAGAATCTATGCAAGATGGGCGATCGCCAGACTTCAATCTATGGATAAACAAGATATCTGCATCTATACCCATAGATCTTTCAAGTCAAATCGGTATAATGAATGAACAGTAAAGAAAAGTAACGTTTGTCTCAGTTCTGTTCATCTTCTGCATTTATTCAGTGCATTTTCAGGATTGAAGGGCGTTAATTTTACATCTCGCTGTTATTCAAGTATTCGGAGATTCGCGCCATGACCATAGCAATGGGACGAGCGCAAGCCGGGCAAGGATGGTTCGACGTCCTTGACGACTGGCTAAAGCGCGACCGATTCGTCTTTGTGGGCTGGTCCGGCATCCTGCTATTCCCGTGTGCCTACA
>JAHHHI010000057.1 GCA_019359435.1 Kaiparowitsia implicata GSE-PSE-MK54-09C | reverse complement strand
CTGCTGGCAGAAGTCATCAATATGGCAAAACAGAGCGGCTAGACTATCCATAGAGGGGCCTGCTGATACTTGGTTTTCACCTTTCAGCTTACAAAGCCCCTCCTTTCCTTATCCCGAACTCAGGTTAAACTCAGGTCTGGTTCGGGTCTAAGCCAGGCTGAATTCATGCAGCCGCGTCGGCGCTAACGGTGCAGGCACAAACCCACTTTGGATGAAGTACGGCAAATAGATGTCTAGGAACAGATTCTGAATGGGGGGTGGTGCAATTTGCGTGCTGGACAGCCCAGCCAACGTGTTTTGGCAAGCATAATCTGGCGTGTTGACATACAGCTCCAGCAGGGTATGGCGCTGTTGATCTACCTTCTCGCACAGCAGCGGCAAGAGCGGGTACAGGGCATTTTCCTTAGACTGTTTGACCTGCTGCATTAATTGCTGCGTCCATTCTCGAAAGTTGACCCCCTTAAGGGAATAGCCACTGCGCTGTAAGAGTGCAAATAAATCGGCAATCAGTAAATCTTGCCCGGGTGGGGGCGTGAGGTGAAAGGTCTGGCCCAGTTGGGCTGGCTGTTGTGCTAGGTGCACGATCGCCCGACTGACATAATCTACGGGAATCATTTGCTCTTTGTAGCCCTCAAGCTGCGGAAAGCTGCCCAGTTGAATGCAGCCTTTGACCAAGCGCGAGATAAAATCCCCAGGATTATGAGCTCCAGTTTGGCTGTGCCCCACGATAAACCCAGGGCGGTAGATGCTGATGGGAAGGCCTTGGGCTCGGGCCAGTTCCATGCATTTTTCTGCGACCCATTTACTCTGAGCGTAGCCATCATCGAGATATAAAAAGTGCTCGCTCGGGTCAATGTCGGCGGTTTCTGGCACAATGGTTGCCCCGGTAAAGTGGCCGATCGCTCCAAAAATGCCCAGCGTTGAAATGTAGTGCAGCGGTTTGAGCGTTGTGTGACAGGCGAGTTTGAGCACTTCTTGCGTTCCCAACACGTTGGCGGCTCTGAGCACCGAATAGGGCCTCACAAAATCTACCCTGGCGCCGCTGTGGAAGATGGCATCGGCGATCGCCCCCAGTTTGTCAAATTGCTGAACCGATAGACCCAAGCGAGGCTGCGCTAAATCGCCCGGCACCACCACAATGCGCGAGAGGGGAACATCATTCCAGAGGTGATAGGTCTGCATGACGCTCTGGAGCTTTTGCAACCCCTGCTGCGGAGTGGCACAGCGAATTAGGCAGTGAATAGTGGCGGTGGTGTGCCGGAGCAGATCATGCAGCAAAAATGCGCCGAGATAGCCGGTTGCCCCTGTCAGCACAAGGTGGCGGGGTTCATTGACCCAGTGGAGCGATCGCCCCATGGCCCCAATGTCGGGATGCAGGTATACATCATCGCACAACTGCAGGGGCGCGGTAGAGCGGCGAGTGCCTCGCTGAGCCTGTTCCACAATAGTTACCAACCCCTCAACGGTTGGCGTCTCGTAAAACTGCCCTGCAAATACCTCTACCTCAAAGACTTCTTCCACATAAGTCATGAGCACAGCGGTGAGCAGCGAATCGCCCCCGAGGTTGAAGAAACTATCGTGAACGCTGACTGAGTCAACGCCGAGCACGTCACACCATAGTCGGGCGATCGCCTGCTCCATTTCGGTGCGGGGTGCAACGCCAGCGTCGGCACAGGTGGGCAATGGCTCTGGCAACTGCCGCCGATCAACTTTGCCCGTGGGTGAGAGCGGCAACTGGTCAAGTTGCATCCAGGTGGAGGGCACCATGTAGTCGGGTAGCGTGGTGGTCAGATGATGGCGCAAGGAGGGCACCACGGAATTGGTGAATGCACTTGACGTTCCTGCTGCGAGCGTGGCAGAAGCTCCAAACTGCGGCGCAATGTCTGGGCGTAGCACCACATAGGCGGCTAGGCGCTGGTGTTGGGCGCGATCGCGCCAGGCCGTGACCACCGCCTCCTGCACAATGGGATGCTGCTCTAGCACTGCCTCAATTTCAAATAGCTCAACTCGAAACCCTCGAATCTTGACTTGGTGATCCACCCGACCGACAAACTCTAAATGCCCATTGAGTTGCTGACGCACAAGGTCGCCCGTCCGATAGAGGCGATCGCCCCAGTCTGCCGAAAATGGATTTTGGATAAAGCGTTGCTCAGTCAGTTCGGGTCGGTTGCGATAGCCCCGGGCCACCCCCGCCCCACCGATATAGAGTTCGCCCACATCCCCCGCAAAAACGGGCTGCAGGTCAGGCGTGAGCACGTGGGTTTGCAATCCGGCTAGCGCTTGCCCGATGGGCAATTCGCCGTCTAGTCCATTTGCGGTTGCCGTCAGATTGCACAGCGTGGCAATCACGGTGGTTTCGGTGGGGCCATAGGTGTTGAACACCTGCACGGCATCCCCCACGTGGCGATGCCATTCACGAAACCGCTCTGGCATGGCCCGCTCACCGCCAATCACGACCAGACGTAGCGTCGCGGGCACTAGCAGGTAGGCGCGCGTCATTTCTACGGTGATGTGATGCCAAAACGCGGTCGGCAGCGACAGAGCCGTAATCTCCAAGGCGGTACAGGCGCGCAAAAAACTGGAGATGCTGCTGAGCATGGCCTCAGTCCGCAAGACGAGCGTTGCTCCCTGAATCAGGGTGCAGAAAATTTCTTCGACGGCTGCATCAAAGCTGATGGAGCAAAACTGCAAAACGCGATCGCCCGCGGTGAGACCATAGGCGACAGATGCATTCCAGGCGTAGTTCACCAGGGCACGATGCTCGATCATCACCCCTTTGGGATGCCCCGTCGAACCCGAGGTATAGATGATATAGGCCAAGTGCTCGGGCCGAGTGGGAACGTCGGGATTATGAGTCGGCTCTTGGGCGATCGCCGCCGCTGCTTCGTCTAAGCACAGTGCAGAGTCTAAAGCGGGAATAGCGGGAGCAGACGGAGCCGCCTCTAGCAACCGTGTCAGCAAGGGGCGGGTGGTTAGCACCAACTGCATTTGACTATCTTGCAAAATTCGCATCAGCCGCTCGTTGGGAAAGGCCGGGTCTAGCGGCACATAGGCCCCACCCGCTTTGAGGATAGCCAGCAGCCCAATCACCATGTCAACGGATCGCTCCAGACATAGCCCCACGCAGACTTCTGCCCCCACGCCTCGACGCCTCAAGGCATGAGCCAGTTGATTGGCGGCATGATTGAGGTCTTGATAGGTAAGTGAGCGGCCTTGATGCACGAGTGCAACCCGAGTGGGATGCTGGGTGGCTTGGGCTTCGATCCAGTGGTAAATAGCTGGATTTTGTAAGGCCTCAAGCTGTGGTGCAGATGCTGGAGCAACGCTGGGATCGGCGATCGCCGCCTCACGAGCGCGAGTGGGATGGGTCAGGTCAAGCTCAAGGTTAAGCATGGATGCATTCCGTGTAATTGAGTCGGGCAACAAACTGTGAAATCCACACAGACAGCAGACTCTCTCAGCGCTCGACGGCTCTAGCTGTCCTAAAGTCAGACCGCAGCGGCTGATCGGAGCCAAGATGCGCGCATGAATCTGCCACTCAGCACAACGCCTGAGCGGGACTCGTCGCCATGTGGCCTGCTATAGTGCGCTGTCGCCCTGCCTGTTGCAGGGCGCATTGCGGTAAGGGAAAAAACTTAAAGAGCCTACGGATATAGGCTGCGGAACTGGCGGGGGGCTATGGCAAGGGACAAGACCTGCGGGGGCAGGTTTTGTACTAACAACAGTCCACAACACTGAACCCCGATTAAACGATCAGTCGTCTTGATGTAAAGATCCCAAGTGCTATGGACTGGCGCAGTGAACTGGCGCAGTGAACTAGACCTATGGCTTAAACGCTTTACCCGCATAAAGGCTCCTGATTAGATTCCAGCAGGTCAGAGTTCAGCGATAGAGACATCTCCGTAAATGTGACCTGACTTCCATAAGACGTCATTGCCTGTGTACGTAGAGCCCCGTAGAAGAATTAAGAAATTCTACTTAAGGTATAGAATCGTTTACGCCTCAAGTCTACAGTAAAATTACTGACAGGCAAAATAGGCTTCACCGTATTTTTACGTATGCCGTTGATCTGTGATGATCAGGTGATGAGGGGTCGATTGGCTGATCTTGCAAAGGCCTATAATGCTTATTTTGAAAGGCTTTTAGGCTAAGTAATTAAGGGGGCGATCGCCCTAGATGTAAGCTGCTGAATGTTGGATAAGACTACTGCCGCTTCGGCTTGCAGCAAGGTATCCGTATAACCACGAGATGCGGATACGGAGGAAAGCACATGGGGCGGCAAAATGCCGACGCCAATCCACTGCCGCTGTGGCTGAGTCCGTCGTGCATTGATGGCGGTGTGCATATCGGCAACGGTGTCTCCGGCATAGACGACGGGCAGCCCCGGTGGGAGGTGATGCCGGGCCTCTACCTGGCGGACTGTGTCAAATAGCCCGGTTGGGTCGGGTTTGCCAGGGGCGTCTTCCATGGCTACGAGGATGGGCTGCTGCAGATGGAGCCGCTGTTCTAGCACGAAGGTGGCAGAGCCTCGGGTGGCTCCGCTAAAAAAGCCCCAGGGCAGTCCGTCTGCAGACAACGCCTCGAGGTAAGCCGGCTGAGCTAGCAGAGGTTCATTTTGGATATAGCCCGTCCAGTTGTCGCCGCGATAGCGGCTTTGAAAGAAGCGCACAACGGCTTCATACTCTAACGTGAGGTGCGATCGCCCGGTGCCGCGCTGTTCAAAGAAGCGATAGATGAGCTCGCGAGACGCTTCCCAATCGTTGTTCCACTGGCCTTCTGCCTTGAGCTGATCAATATCGGTTTGAGTCGGGCGATAGCCGCCCTCGGTAAAGTGCTCAACCGTATCTGCGAGGGCGCGACGATAGGACTGGCTGACATCACGAATCACGCCATCAATGTCGAAGATGATGATGGCCGTTGGGGCAGGAGCTGTGGGCATTTGGGGCGATCGCTAGAGAGAAACGTAGCAATCCTATCAGACTCTGCGGTATTGTAGAGGATTGTAGTGTTATTGAAAGCAGCCTAGGGCTGTTGTGGAGGTACGTTTGACGAGGTTTATCTTAAAAGTCCTCTGGCTAGATAAGGATGTGGCGCTGGCGGTTGACCAGGTTGTTGGTAAGGGGACGAGCCCCCTAACGTCATATTTCTTTTGGCCCCGCAATGATGCGTGGGAGCAATTGAAGTCTGAAATGGAAGGGAAGACCTGGATCACTGAGCCGGAGCGGGTTGATTTGCTCAATAAGGCTACAGAGGTGATTAATTACTGGCAAGAAGAAGGGAAGAACAAATCCCTGAATGATGCGCAAGCAAAATTCCCCGAAGTTACGTTTACGGGTAGCACCTGAGGGCGATCGCTCGCCGCGTTAAACCTCTCATCGACTTGCAGGGCAGATGTATCCACATCACATCTGCCTTGTTTGGTGATGGCTCACGCGTGATGCTTGGCTCTGCCTGCTGTATTCCTCTGCTCACAACTAAAGAATCCCTATACAGCATTGCTGCACAGGGATTCTTTGTTAGCCCTACCCGTCTGGTTTTTAGAATCCTTTTATAACCTTTTGTATAAACAGAATTCTAAAAACATCACGGTCTGAATCTATAGTGCTGAATCGACCAACGGTTGCGCTGGATGGCTAGACGGCCCCACCGGCTGCTTGCAGCCGAGCGCGTGCTCGTTTGTAGGCCTGCGTAGACGAAATCTGCTCGGAGCGATTGTCACCACTGCGAGCTTTTTCCAACCGAGCTTCGGCGTCACTAAAGGCTTGGCGGGCGCTGTCTAGGTCAATTTTGTCACCCCGCTCAGCCGCATTCACCAAAATCGTAACTTCGTCGTTTTCGATTTCGGCAAAGCCACCCATTAGGGCGATCGCCACCCATTCTTTGCCCGAACGCACCCGCATCACGCCCGTATCCAGCGCGGTCAACAGTGGCGCGTGCCCAGACAAGATTCCCAATTGTCCAGTAGTACTGGGCAAAATCACTTCTTCAGAACTGGCATCCCACACGGTTTTGTCGGGAGCTACCACGCGAATGGTTAGTGCCATAGTTAAAAAATCTGGTGTTACGTTCGTTGAGAATAAAGAGTCTAGGTGGAATAGGGATAAGCAGCGCTAGTTCATCCCCATTCCTAGCGTAAGGAGCAACCCTTACTTGTTCTCTTCTAGAATCTTCTCGCCCTTTGCCTTGGCCTCGTTGATGTCGCCCACCAGGTAAAATGCCTGCTCTGGCAACTCATCGAGTTCGCCTGCGAGAATCATCTTGAAGCCCTTGATGGTGTCTTCTAGCTTGACGTACTTACCGGGTGCCCCAGTAAACACTTCTGCCACAAAGAACGGCTGAGACAAGAAGCGCTCAATCTTGCGAGCACGGGCCACAATCAAGCGGTCATCTTCTGACAGTTCATCCAGACCTAGAATGGCAATGATGTCTTGCAGTTCCTTATACCGCTGCAGGGTAGACTGCACGGCGCGAGCGGTGTCGTAGTGGTCTTCGCCAACGATGTCAGGCTGAAGCATGGTCGAAGCCGAATCCAACGGATCTACCGCTGGA
The DNA here is from genome assembly GCA_019359435.1 of Kaiparowitsia implicata GSE-PSE-MK54-09C. Taxonomy (GTDB): domain Bacteria; phylum Cyanobacteriota; class Cyanobacteriia; order Elainellales; family Elainellaceae; genus Kaiparowitsia; species Kaiparowitsia implicata. The sequence goes on along the minus strand of JAHHHI010000057.1, from coordinate 16,580 downwards.
TAAATGCCCTTCGACGCCAAACCCCGAGACAGCACGGTGGTGCCATCCAGGTGGGCAAAGGTGGTAGCAGGAGCGGGGTCCGTCAAGTCATCCGCAGGCACATACACCGCTTGGATTGAGGTGATAGATCCTTCAGTCGTAGAGGTAATGCGCTCTTGCAGGTCGCCCACGTCAGTCCCCAAGGTGGGCTGATAGCCAACCGCAGAGGGCATCCGGCCTAGCAGCGCCGACACCTCAGAACCGGCTTGCACAAACCGGAAGATGTTGTCTACAAATAACAGCACGTCTTGCTTGTTGACATCACGGAAATATTCCGCCATGGTCAAACCCGATAGACCCACGCGCATCCGCGCTCCGGGCGGCTCGTTCATCTGGCCGTAGACCAGCGCAATCTTTGATTCGTTGAGGTTCTCGGCGTTGATCACACCTGACTCAATCATTTCGTTGTAAAGGTCATTGCCTTCGCGGGTGCGTTCGCCCACGCCTGCAAAGACAGACACTCCACCGTGCTGGGTGGCGATGTTGTTAATGAGTTCCATCATAATGACGGTCTTGCCCACGCCAGCACCGCCAAACAGACCAATTTTGCCACCCCGACGATAGGGGGTGAGCAGGTCTACCACTTTAATACCGGTTTCAAACACCGATGGCTTGGTTTCAAGCTCGGTCAGCTTAGGGGCGGGACGGTGAATCGGCATGGTCTCTTCACGCGACACATCACCTTTTTCGTCGACGGGCTCACCTAGCACATTAAAGATGCGCCCTAGGGTGATTTTGCCAACCGGAACGCTGATGGGTGCGCCCGTGTCAAACACTTCCATGCCACGCACTAAGCCATCTGTAGAGCTCATGGAAACAGCGCGGATCTGGTTATCGCCCAGAAGCTGCTGCACTTCGCAGGTGACGGAGACGTTTTCCCCGGTTGCATTTTTGCCTGTGATCCGCAGAGCGTTATAGATCCGGGGCATTTGTCCGGTGGGGAACTTTGCGTCTATAACGGGACCAATAACTTGGGTAATAAAGCCGACGTTTGTTTTTTCTGCTGTGGTGACCATGCTTAGCGCCTATCGTCTAATCAGCGGTTTAAGAATTCAAAATTGACAGTTTTAACATATGTAAAATTGCCACTTTCAAGAGTATCACTAAACCTCACCCTAATTTGGCACATCCGCTAGATTGAAGACTCCACGGTGCTTCGCAACGGTTCTAAAGATTTTTGGAGTAGGGGATGGGGAGCGATCGCCCCTTCTCATCCCCTCTCATCTAGACCTCAACCCCGCACCCCACCCATGCCCCCGCGTCAGGCAACTGGGGATGACGCCCCCTTGCCTTCTATTGAACTAAATGAACTAAACCGGAGTTGGGCGGTGCCCTCAAACCCTCTTGACCCGAACTGACCTTGAATTAAAGACCTTGAATTAAGGGAACTAAGAGCCTTGAATTAAAGACAACGGAACTCAAGCTAAACTGATAGATTGGAGACCCGCGCCAATTCAACGCCGTGAATAGGTCTGTTGAATGGTGCTGAAGGGCTTGCCCTGAATTTTCTGAGACCGCCTAACGCTATCCTCTGACGTTTGAACCTACCATGACTCAGTCCGACCGCCGCTACCACATCACGACCTTCGGCTGCCAGATGAATAAGGCCGACTCTGAGCGCATGGCCGGCATTTTAGAGGATATGGGCTTTGCCTGGTCAGAGTCGCCCGATGATGCCAACGTCATTCTCTATAACACCTGCACGATTCGAGATAATGCCGAGCAAAAGGTCTATTCCTACCTAGGGCGACAGGCCAAGCGGAAGCAGAATGAGCCCGATTTGACGATTGTGGTAGCGGGCTGCGTGGCGCAGCAAGAGGGTGAGGCGCTGCTGCGGCGCGTGCCCGAAGTGGATTTGGTGATGGGGCCGCAACATGCCAATCGCCTCCGTGACCTATTAGAAGATGTGATGCAGGGGAGTCAGGTTGTTGCAACGGAGTCCGTCCATATTATGGAAGACATCACCAAGCCCCGCCGCGACAGTGCGGTGACCGCCTGGGTGAATGTTATCTATGGCTGCAATGAACGCTGTACCTACTGCGTGGTGCCTAACGTGCGCGGGGTGGAGCAATCCCGCACGCCTGAGGCGATTCGCGCTGAGATGGAACTGCTAGGGCAGCAAGGCTTTAAGGAGGTGACGCTGCTGGGGCAAAACATTGATGCCTATGGGCGCGACCTGCCGGGCAGCAAGGCGGATGGACAACACCTGCACACGCTGACAGACTTGCTCTATGTTGTGCATGATGTGCCAGGGATTGAGCGCATCCGCTTTGCCACTAGCCATCCTCGCTATTTTACCGAGCGGTTGATTCGCGCCTGTCATGAGCTGCCTAAGGTGTGCGAGCACTTCCATATTCCCTTTCAGTCGGGCGATAATGATGTGCTGAAGGCGATGGCGCGGGGCTATACCCGAGAGAAATATCTGCGGATTATTGATACGGTTCGCCGCTATATGCCCGATGCGGCTATTAGCGCTGATGCGATTGTGGGCTTTCCGGGTGAAACCGAGGCGCAATTTGAGAATACGCTGAGCCTGGTGGAAGCGGTTGGGTTTGATCAGCTGAATACGGCTGCCTATTCGCCTCGACCCGGCACTCCTGCTGCGCTGTGGGACAATCAGCTGTCGGAAGAGGTGAAGGGCGATCGCCTGCAACGTCTCAACCATTTGGTGTCGACTAAGGCAGGGGAGCGATCGCTCCGCTACACCAATCGCCTCGAAGAGGTTTTGGTCGAAGATCAAAACCCCAAAAATCCTGCTCAAGTGATGGGCCGCACCCGCAGCAATCGCCTCACCTTCTTTGATGGAGATATTCAGTCCCTTAAGGGCAGTCTCGTCACCGTTCGCATTACTGAGGTGCGCCCCTTTAGCCTCACGGGAGATGTTGTGGCAGCTACGGCGTCTGAGGCAATGGCGCTGACTCACTAAATCCTAAGCGCCGTGATCCTGAGCGCCGTATGGTCATTGGGTTGATAGCGTTTGTCACAAAATGTAAAGAGAAACACTTGTTTTCTCTAACGAGTTGGTTTATCCTTTGCGGTACCGGAATTGGATTCCGGTGACGAGTAACATGCGCGCTTGGGGTTTTGGGCGCTGATTAGGAGTGTTGAGACCACTCACTAACCAGCTGACCTGACTCCTGACGCTGGCAGGAGCCAGGCTTTGATGATTATCAAGCGCCTTGCTAATGCTGACAAGTGGTTGGGTCAACCACGCCCTAGGCGCGTTTCCTCTACAACATGCATTAGCGAGGCAACTACCATGACATCTGACTTCAATCCTCTGCTGCCCACGCAGCAGGGCGACAGCCGTTTGCAGATTTGGATTGTGGGGTCGCGAGACCAGGTGATCCACGCGATGAATGAACTCTACGTCAAGAAAGTGGCGACCGATCGGGTGCAGTTTACGCCGATTATTCCTGCGCCGTTTTCTGAGGGCAAGTTTATGTCGGTGTTGACGCGGTAACGCCGCCGTTAACGGCTAGAGTCTCGCCTTCTCTGCAAAGCCGGGGCTCTAGCGGCGATCAGAGCGTGAGGATAACGCGCTTTTACCGAATACTCTCCAGCATAAATTTTGCCAACAACAACATACCCTCATCCCCCGGCCCCTTCTCCCAAAAAGGGTTACTAAGTACACACAAGTCTTCCGACTGAGAATTAGCCCTGAGGATTCGCCTGGGTTGATCCCCCCTTAGCCCCCTTACGAAGGGGAATCGGGTCGAAAATCCCCCTTGCGAAGGGGAATTTAGGGGGATCTCAACGGATTTGCCATAGTCAGGGCAATTTGTGTGTACTTATGTGTACTTAGTAGCCCAAAAAGGGAGAAGGGGCGCTGGATTCAAAGTCCCTCTCCCACCCTAGGATTTAGGGTGAGGGCCAATGGGGTGGGAATTTACGCCAAGCGGTACTAGCTCCCAAACCCACCACCGCCGGGGGTTTCAATGATGAGCACATCGCCGGGTTGCAGCTGTTCTGTGGCGATACCGCCCAGTTCCTCCGTGGGGGTGACGGCGCGTTCTATGGCGTTGCGGCCTGTGGCGCCGGGTGCGCCGCCGTGTAGCCCAAAGGGGGGCACGATGCGGTGCCCCGACAGCAGGGTGGCGGTCATCGCTTCGCGAAACTGGAGGCGACGGATGACGCCGTTGCCGCCCCGGTGAGCCCCGCTGCCGCCGCTGCCCTCGCGAATTTGGAACTGCTCAAGCAGGATGGGGAAGCGCCATTCCAGCACTTCGGGGTCGGTGAGGCGGGAGTTGGTCATGTGGGTGTGGACGGCATCGGCCCCGTCGAAGCTGGGGCCAGCACCCGCGCCGCCGCAGATGGTTTCGTAGTACTGATGGCGATCGTTGCCAAAGGTGAGGTTGTTCATGGTGCCCTGCCCCGCTGCTAGCACACCCAGGGCTCCGTAGAGGCAGTTGGCGATCGCCTGCGAGGTTTCCACATTCCCCGCGACCACCGCCGCCGGATAGCGCGGGTTCAGCAGACAGCCCTCGGGCACCCGGATGCTCAACGGCTTCAGGCATCCGGCGTTGAGCGGAATGTCGTCGTCCACTAGAGTCCGAAAGACGTAGAGCACCACCGCCTTGCAGATCGCAAGGGGTGCGTTGAGGTTGCCGGGGTGCTGGGGCGAGGTGCCCGAGAAGTCGATCTGCGCGGTCTGTGCGGCGGCATCAATCGTCACTGCCACCTGAATTTGACTGCCGTCATCCAGCGGATAGGTGAACTGCCCATCCCGCAGCGCCCCGATCGCCCGCTGCACCGCCGCCTCGGCATTGTCCTGCACATGCTGCATGTAGGCTTGCACCGTTGCGAGCCCATACTGCTGCACCATCTGTTGCAGCTGCTGCACCCCGCGCTCGTTAGCGGCGACCTGCGCGCGCAGATCCGCCAGGTTTTGGGTGGGGTTGCGCGCGGGATAGTCACCGCTGGTCAGTTGCTCTAGCACTGCCGCTTCGCAGAACTGGCCCTGCGCCACCAGCCGCAGGTTATCGAGCAGCACGCCCTCGTCGTGGAGGGTGGTGCTGTGGGCAGGCATGGAGCCGGGGGTGATGCCGCCGATATCGGCATGGTGCCCGCGCGAGGCCACGTAGAACAGGGGCGTGTTGGGGTCTGCCTCGACGTAAACGGGCGTGATCACCGTGACATCGGGGAGGTGGGTGCCGCCGTTATAGGGATTATTGGACGCATACACATCCCCCGGTTGAAGCGGGAGATCTCGCATCAAGCTTTGGACGCTCTCGCCCATTGACCCCAAATGCACGGGAATGTGGGGCGCGTTGGCGACCAATTGCCCCTGTTGGTCAAAGATGGCGCAGGAAAAATCAAGCCGTTCCTTAATGTTGACGGAGTAGCTGGTGTTTTGCAGCGTCACGCCCATTTCTTCGGCGATCGCCCGAAACAGATTGTTGAAAATTTCTAGGAGAACAGGGTCGGGGGTGGAGACGGGAGGCGAGAGAGCCTGAGCGGCTGGGAGCGGGGCACCCCCCTGTTGGAGGATGAGGTGTCCGGCCTCGTTGATGACGGCTTCCCAACCGGGTTCTACGACGATGGTGCTGGTGGGTTCGATGATGAGGGTGGGGCTGGGGAGGCGATCGCCCGGTTTTAGATCCGCCCGCTTATACACCGGAGCCTCTTGCCAACGATCTTGCGCATAAAGCGGCACCGTGGCAATGGGGGTTAGCGCGTCTATTCGAGGCGGAGTCTGGATACTTTCCTCAGAGCGATTCGTTTTGCCAATCACTTCTACGGTGATCGCTTCGACAATGAGCGACTTTCTCGCCATCACAAATCCGTATCGCTGGCGATAGTGCGCTTCAAACTCTGCCGTCATCGCCGCTATCTCGCCCGCGTTCACCAACAGCGGTGAATCGGTGCCCTCATAGCGTATCTGAAGTTTGGCGATCGCCTCTATGGCCTCGTCCTCAAACCCTTGGGCTGTGATTTCCGCTCGACCGTCTGCGGTGAGATCATGGATCACAGTATGCAACAGGGGCATGAGGCTGTCGCTGAGCTGCGCTTCAATCGCCCGTTCGCGCATGGTGGTCACGTCCGCCAGCCCAATGCCATAGGCCGAGAGCACCCCGGCATAGGGATGCAGAAACACCTGCCGCATGCCCAACGCCTCGGCGATCGCACAGGCATGTTGTCCCCCTGCGCCGCCAAAGCAGCAGAGGGTGTAGTGCGTAACGTCATGCCCCCGCTGCACCGAGATTTTCTTGATGGCGGCGGCCATATTTTCCACGGCGATCGCCAAAAAACCGGCGGCAACCTGCTCGGGCGATCGCGCATCGCACGTCTGCGCGTGAATCTCGTCTGCTAACTCCCCAAAGCGCTGCTGCACCACCGTCGCATCCAATGGCGCATCCCCATCAGGGCCAAACACAGCCGGAAAAAACTGCGGCTGAATGCGCCCCAGTCTCACGTTGCAGTCGGTCACGGTGAGCGGGCCGCCGTTGCGGTAGCAGGCAGGGCCGGGGTATGCGCCCGCAGACGCAGGCCCCACCCGATAGCGCGCGCCGTCAAACCGCACCATGGAGCCGCCGCCCGCCGCAACGGTATGAATCGCCATCATGGGCGATCGCAGCCGCACCCCCGCCACCTCGGTCTCAAACACCCGCTCATACTCGCCGCTGTAGTGCGACACATCGGTGGAGGTGCCGCCCATATCAAAGCCAATAACGCGGTCAAACCCCGCTTGGGCGCTGGTGCGCACCGCCCCCACAATGCCCCCGGCAGGCCCAGACAAAATGCTGTCTTTGCCCTGAAACAGGGTGGCATCCGTCAGCCCGCCATTGGACTGCATGAATAGCAGCGGTGGGGCTGTGTCAGACTCTCCGGCCAGCTCTCCCGCAATGCGCTCCACATAGCGGCGCAAAATGGGAGACAGGTACGCATCCACCACCGTGGTGTCGCCTCGGCTTACCAGCTTCATCAGCGGGCTGACCTCGTGAGAGACAGATACCTGGGTAAAGCCAATTTCTCGCGCTAGCTCTGCGGTTTTTTGCTCGTGCTGGGGATAGCGGTAGCCATGCATTAGGGCGATCGCACAAGAGCGAATTCCCGCGTTGTAGGCATCCTGCAACTCTTCTGCCAGTCCGGTGACAAAGGGGCGAAAGGAAAACAACACCTCGCCTTGGGCGTCGATGCGCTCATCCACCTCGATCACCCGCTCGTAGAGCATCTCGGGCAGTTGGATCTGGCGAGCAAAAATGTCGGGCCGATTTTGGTAGCCGATGCGCAGCGCGTCGCGGAAGCCTTTGGTGATTAGCAGAACAGTGCGATCGCCCTGCCGCTCTAGCAGCGCATTGGTGGCGACCGTCGTGCCCATTTTCACTGCTGCAATCTGGTCAGCGGGAATTGGGGCATCGGCAGCCAGCCCCAGCAGATCGCGAATGCCCTGAAGCGGCGCATCGGCATAGCGATCGGGGTTCTCTGACAGCAGCTTATGGACGACGAGAGACCCGTCGGGACGCCGCGCCACAATGTCGGTAAAGGTGCCCCCCCGGTCAATCCAAAACTGCCACTGCCCAGCGGCAGCACGGCTATCCCCTGACTGATCGCTCGTCATCACACTGACCTAATCCCAATCTAATCCCAAACTCTAATCCCAAGTCGAGGTTCCACAGAAAACCTCTGGCCCGCTTTCTAGGATATTTGAAAAGGGCTGGGGTTACACGAATCGCCTGCTGGGTTTCGTCTGGTAGGTTTCAATGATGGTTACTTCACATCTTCGCTGATGCCTTCGAGAAAGGCGATCGCCCCTTTTGCCCAGGCATTGTTTTCAGCAACGTGTTCGCCAACTCTGAGGGCTGATTTTTTGCCGCCATTCTACAAACGTTGGAGGTTATCGACGTTTTCAAAGATTTTGACTGCGGTGACGTTGGGGAATTGGTTGGTTGTGGTGGGGCGATCGCGGTTCTGACTTTTTTTGATCAGCGTTCTTCGCCGCCAGGTAGGCTTGAAAGATTTCATCAGCTGTATTGCTCAGATTACTTGGCTAGGAGTTTCGGGTGGTTGATTGAAGCGATCAATAATTTCGCGAATTTCACTCGCTGCGAGAGTCGTTTCGTCGGATTTGGAATAGATTGTGACGAGCAGAACACAGATGTTGTCTCGCAATTGATAAATGACCCTATAGCCTGCACTTTTGCCTTTTTGAATGTCGCTATTTTTGACACGTACTTTGAAAACGGTGTATGTTGTACCCGAAATTTGATCGCCAGGACAGTTACCCCTTTCTAGATCATTGAACAGCGGTTGTAAATCAGACCGAATATTGCGATATCGTTTAGCTAATCTTCGAAGTTGTCCTTGAAAATCGGAGGTGACTAAGATTTGCATGGATGGAGCATCAGTCATCAATGCCATCCCAGAGTTCAGAGATGGGCTTTAAGTTGCTTTCTTTGACTTGTTGCAGGGAAAGTCGCAAATGGGCAAAGATGAGTTCCTTTGGATCGTCGTCAGGGTCGCTTGGAGGCGTGAGGATACCTCGATCGACAAGAAGTTGATAGAAGTCGTCTACATCCATCGCAATGACGTGTGCCGCTTGCTCGATGAGCAGGATGTTTTGCTGAAAGAGGGCGATCGCCACTTCTCGGCGCAGGTCTGATTCTGTGAGGGCAAGGTTGTCAGGCAGGTCGATAGTAATTTGCATGGTTTTGAGTCCGCTTAGTTTAATAAACGGTGTTCTGGGTTTCTGGGGGGGATGTTCATTGGAGTTCCTCTGGTTGGGTAATTTGGTCGCCGTGGACTTCATGGGCAAAATTGGCGATTGTGGCTCCTTTTAAATCATAGTTAACTTGATTGATTGTAGAGGGGTGATTGATTGTAGAGGGGCGATCGCACAGGAGCGAATTCCCGCGTTGTAGGCATCCTGCAACTCTTCTGCCAGTCCGGTGACAAAGGGGCGAAAGGAAAACAACACCTCGCCTTGGGCGTCGATGCGCTCATCCACCTCGATCACCCGCTCGTAGAGCATCTCGGGTAGCTGGCTCTGGCGAGCAAAAATGTCGGGCCGATTTTGGTAGCCGATGCGCAGCGCGTCGCGGAAGCCCTTGGTGATTAGCAGAACGGTGCGATCGCCCTGCCGCTCTAGCAGCGCATTGGTGGCAACCGTTGTGCCCATTTTCACTGCTGCAATCTGGTCAGCGGGAATCGGCGCATCGGCAGCCAGCCCCAGCAGATCGCGAATTCCCTGAAGCGGCGCATCGGCATAGCGATCGGGGTTTTCTGACAGCAGCTTATGGACGACGAGAGACCCGTCGGGACGCCGCGCCACAATGTCGGTAAAGGTGCCCCCCCGGTCAATCCAAAACTGCCATTGCCCAGCGGCAGCACGGCTATCCCCTGACTGATCGCTCGTCATCACACTGACCTAATCCCAATCTAATCCCGAACTCTAATCCCAAGTCGAGGTTCCACAGAAAACCTCTGGCACGCTTTCTAGGATATTTGAAAAGGGCTGGGGTTACACGAATCGTCTGACAGGTGGGGTGTATTCTGCTCTTGTCGCCTGCCCCCCTGATTGAGTGGCGAACCTTTTCCTGCAGGTTGAGTTATTGCCCGATCAACGTCTGAAAATCTATATCCTGGCGAATGTTATCAAGGTCAACATTGGTTTTTGCCAGATTCCAAAAGCCTGCATCTAAATCAATGGCTTGCCGCAAGTTCTCTAGGGCGGCTTTTATGCCTCTTTTGCTGCATGTGCGGCAAGCACACTGCAAAAACGCGATGCCCCTCGCCATTTAGGGAACTGGGTACAAGCTTGCAGTTGCACACTGATGCAGCAGCATAACGTCTTATTGTGCCGCTAGGTTGTTGGTGAGTCTGTGCTTTGAGGCGAATAGCGAGGCGATCGCCAATCTTTGTAAAGTACCCTTACGGGGAATAGCCAAATTGATAAACCTTTTGCAGAATAAAACTTGCTATTGAACTAGATAATCGCTAACCAAACCCCAAAAAAACGGCTGTGGAGATGTTTATCTATGCCCTGCCACATTCGAGAGGCAACTCTAAAAGATATCCCCGACCTAGAAACATTGCTGAAGGCATTCATGCAAGAAGCCTTTCAGAGTTATTGGGGAGGTACGGGGCAGAAGCTGGCACAAGATGGATTTGGTACTGAATTTCAAATGGTGGTTGCAGAAGCTAATAATCACCAGCTAATCGCATTTGCAGCCTGGGCCTCATCCTACGATGTGCACCACTGTATTAAAGGTGGCGAGATTATTGACATGTTTGTTGAGCCTGCCCATCGGGGACGAGGGGTGGCAGCCCAGTTAATTGTGGCGATCGCCACTCAAATTCAGCAGCAAGGTGGTGTGTATATCAGAGGGCAATCCGTTGAAAACCCCAGTGTTCAACGGCTCTATCAGCGGTGTGCCCACTATTTCCCAACAGTCGAATGTTATGTGTCTGGACGCGCTTTCCGGCAGTTGGCTGAGCTGTCAGGAAAAGAGATGCGCGATGTGGTGAAAAACCTGCCTGAGTTGGCATGGAACTACGAGCCTTGAACAGAGTGCATCTTGAGGAAAAGGAGAATGGAGTTATGTCAGCACAGAAACTGCTGGAGTTTGATGCGAAGCATCCGAAGCATCTACCTGATATTTTTCAGCCCGCCCCTATTCTCGTCAGCCACAGCGCTGCATGGAGCAATATTTCTCTAGAATCTCATTGTCTTCCACCGGGAGAAACACCTGAATTTTGCCTTGATCACTATGTAGTCAGTTTCAACATGGGGCAAAGACTCCAAGTAGAGCACGTTGTAGAAGGGAAATCTCATTCAGCAACTTACCTTCAAGGAACGGCTGTGATTTGTCCTATCCATAGTGCTCACTCTTTTCGTTGGAATAGCGAGCTTAAAACACTCTCTCTGAATTTGAAGCCAGAGTTGCTAAGCCAGAATGCCATTGGCCTATTAGGAACAGATTGCGTGGAGCTAATTCCACACTTTGCCATTCAAGATGGGCTGATTCAGCAGATTGGGCTGGCACTTCAGGCAGAATTGCAATCTTTAAGCGGCGGTAGTCGTTTGTATGCTGAGACAATGGCAAATACACTTGCCGTTCACCTCTTACGACATTACTCAACACAAAAACATCGGACTCTAGGCTTCAATGGTGGACTCCCTCAACACAAATTGAAATTAGTCACAGACTATATCAAAGATTATTTGGAGCGTGAGTTGAGTTTGAAAGAATTGGCGGCGATCGCCCAATTAAGCCAATATCACTTTTGTCGCGCCTTTAAGCAGGCAACTGGATTGAGTCCTCACCAGTATTTAGTAAAACAACGAGTAGAACGTGCGAAGCAATTGCTGCGATCTGGAAAGATGCGAATCGGTGAGGTGGCGATCGCCTGTGGCTTCACCCATCAAAGCCATCTTCACCGTCATTTCAAGCGCCTAACAGGGGTTACACCTAAAACATTTCTAAATTCATAAAACATTGCTCAACTGATCGCAAGATTGTGCACTAACCGCACGACTGTGCAGGACGTTGTGGCTGAGTCGATCTACAGTCAATGTATTCGTTGAAGAGTTAGGTCGTCGGAATGAAAATTACACTAGACCAAGGCACCAGAACGCTCAGTGTCATTGTTCCCGAAGATCAAATTTCTGATGAATTATTAGGAATACTTTCACCACTAACCACCAGGACAGCAGAGGGCTGTTTAGCCTGGAGCATTGGTTTCTCTGATGCGTTTAGAGCACCTAGCACTTCAAGCGGCAGCACGGGTGCAACCGAGGATGCACTGCTCGGCCCGGTTGGAGCGATCGTCGGACCAATTGCCTCGCAGGGTATAGCGTCCTCCGGCAGGGCTGAAGGCAAGATTCGAGGGACACTAATTCTAACTTTGAACAACTCAGCGATCGGGGAGGAATCAGCTTCTACAACACCAGGAACCCTCAGAGCGACTTTTCGCGCCTCAGATTTTTTACCAACTACCAAACGCTTACAAGACGAATTTGCTTCAGAACTGAATGCTACAGAATCTCAGCAAATCAGTTTAGGAAGCAACTCTGTTTAAACGCAATCAGGATACCACTTCATACCTCTATGGCTCTCCAGTAATGTTGGTGCATCGAATATGCCTACACGTCAGGTTGCTAACCCACTCTCGTAAGAAAACACAGCATTGCCCTCTGCACTGTATCTTACAAATTTGCTATGCCGCCTAACTATCCGATTGCATCCGATAGAACAAATTTTATCCCCGGCTATTACTGAAAGATCATTTGCCACGGGTGAATCGGGACGTTAGCTGGATGAGTTATCGGTAAGGTACAGCATCAACTATGGAAGTGGTTAATAAGTACCCATGGGGGTACTTATTAACGACGAAGTAAGTTCATTACGATTGAAGCATCCGAATTCTATGGAGGAACTATCATGGCTCGAGGCGATTTCAACTACATTCCCGTCAACCACACCTTCACCGCAAGCTCCCCCCTTTTTGAGAGAGACTTTCCTGTCGAGATCAGTGCCGGTCAGGCAGTGGTAGACGATGGGTATCTGCTAATCACGGTTAGAAGGGTTAGTTCGCAGGATCACAGAATTATAATCAACGGTACGGACCTGAGTGGTTTCGACATTCCGCTACCTCCCAGAGATTCCGAGGCCTGGCTGACGTATATGGATCGCATTCAGCCAAATGTTCTCCGTGGGGGGACGAACACAATTCAAATTATTCGAGTGGGGAACGACGACTTTGAGGTTAAAGACCTCGTCGTAAACTGGCGCGAACAATAGGGAAGCGCTGATTTATTCAGCACCTCCGGGCAAATGGATGCGCCGCTTGCAAATCGACCGCGCAAGCACTTGATTTGTCGTAAGCCGAGTCCGACGCATGTCCGGACTCGGCGTGCGCGGAATAATTCGTCCTACATTGTTCCGCAAGGAGACTGGGGGTCAGTGCGATCGCCGATCTTGTAGGGTGCATTACTGTATGCCTACACGCCTGTTTGCCAGCCCACTCTCGTAATCAGATTTAAGGCAACTTGATTGCCAAGCCCAATGCTCTGATTAGCCCCCATTCGGCTTTGAGGTCATCTGTTATGCCCGTCGCAATCGACACCAAAACTCCTGCAATTGCTGGACTACCCGATCTCTGGACGGAAACATTCGGAGAGCCTCGAATTTGTGTCGCTGTTTTAGATGGTTGGGTCGACCAATCCCACCCCAGTCTTGCAGAGGCCAACCTCACGCAACTGGAACCGCTCGTCCCAGCCATTTCTCCTCAGGGGGCAGCCGCCCAGCACGGTACCCAGGTTACGAGTATTATCTTGGGTCAGCATCATAGCTCACTCAAAGGTATTGCTCCCCAATGTCGAGGGTTGGTGATTCCCATCTTCACCGATGGCAAGAACGAGGCGATCGCCCCTTGCTCCCAACTGGATCTGGCTAGAGCCATCCTTTTAGCTGCCAATCATGGTGCTCACGTTATCAATATCAGCGGCGGACAATTAACCCCTAGTGGAGAAGCTGATCCACTGCTAGCGAATGCCGTTCGTCATTGCACCGAGCAAAACATCCTGATCGTGGCGGCGGCTGGCAATGATGGCTGCAATTGTTTGCACATTCCCGGTGCATTACCCTCGGTTTTGGCAGTCGGTGCAATGAATGGTGCAGGAATGCCGTTGGATTTCAGCAATTGGGGCGAACCGTATCGTACTCAAGGAATTCTAGCACTGGGCGAAAATATCCCCGGAGCGATTCTTGGCGGAGGGATCACCACCAATAGTGGCACGAGTTACGCCACGGCTGTTGTTTCTGGCATTGCAGCGTTGCTGCTGAGCCTGCAAGTGAAGCGAGGTCAAGCCCTCAATCCTCATGCGGTTCGAGATGCCATTTTGCAGAGTGCGATCGCCTGTGATGATGAACCTGCTCCTGACTGTCGCCGACTTCTAGCAGGTCGTCTCAATGTCAAAGGAGCGATGTCAATTATTGGTCAATCAGGAGAACCCATGAATGAAAACTTAGAATTAGCAACGATTCAATCTGCACCAAGGGAGGCCGCCAATCCGCCGCCCACCCAACCGCAAATCCCTGCTGTTCAAGCGGCAACCTACAGCCCCTCTGCTTTTGAAGTTGCACCCCAATCGGTGCAATCCTTGCCCGCATCGTCTCAACTACCAGATCAGACGAATCCTGGTGCGATAATGCCTGCCGCTTGTAGTTGTGGGGGTGGCAATGGCACACCTGCTCAGTTGGTTTATGCGTTAGGACAGTTAGGGTATGACTTCGGTACAGAAGCTCGTCGAGATTCAGTCCAACAGCACATGGAGGAAGGCGCAAATCCTCACGATCCTCAGCAACTGCTGGCATATCTCGACGAAAATCCTTGGGATGCAGCAGCCATTATTTGGACACTGAGCCTGGATGCGACCCCAATCTATGCCATTCAACCTCAAGGTGCTTACGCCGATCGCGCTTATGAACGATTAATTCAGTTTCTCAGCGAGCAGTTAACAGAAGGGGTTGAACGCATCTCAGTTCCCGGTGTAATCGTGGGGCAAGTGATGCTGATGTCAGGTCAGGTTGTGCCTGTAATTCTGCCAGCGCTTCGCTGCATGTATAGCTGGACAACTGGGGCATTAATTGAAGCGGTTTGTGGAAGTCCTCCGGCTGAGTCAGTGTCGGAACAGGATCGAGAAGCGTATGGGGGGCGATCACGCTCTGTAGTGAATTTCCTAGAGCGAGTTTACTACGAGCTTCGCAATCTCGGCATCATGCCGCAAGAACGAGCCATTAACTACTCAGCTACAAACGCCCTGAATGTAGAACGAATCTTCGAGTCTGCACTTCGGGATGAAATGGATCTCGACGCGATTGAGGTGGAACGTAGCCCCTTGTGTCGCCCAGATTCCGAGTGTTGGGATGTCAAGCTGACGTTTTTTAATCCCAGACGAGTGTTTGAACAAGCTCGAAAAGTGTATCGCTTCACAGTCGATGTGAGTGATGTGTGTCCGGTGAGTGTGGGAAGAGTGCGATCGTGGTTTGTAAGGTAGAAAGATTTACCTAATTTAAGGAGAAAATCAAATGAAATTACCAAATCAATCTTCAAATGTACAACGATTGAGTGGCGTCGCAGAAGCTTCTCATCAAGGTGCCTCTCCATCTCAATTTTCTGCTAATCCTCTCTACATAGAGCCTGATTATCCTCTCTACGTACTATCTAGCCTCAATTCTTGTTTAGTTAGCTTTGGTGGTGGTAGCTGGAAACGTCATGTAAATGCATGTCTCCAAGCTGCTGGCTTCCATGGGGTGGATTAGTTTACACAGCTGTGTTGGGTTGAACAGTGTGTAACTCCATTTTGTAGACTCTTCTGGATACCTGGCGATAAGCCAAACTTATGTCAGTCCTGCAAGAGTCTCAGTTCTTGCAGCGATCGCCAATCTTGTAGGGTGCGTTGTCCATCGGACAAACGCACCCACCTAGCCTAGCTAAATGTAGAAACTGATAAGGAAATATAAAAATGAAACTTCCAATTCAATCACCAGGCAACAGACATTCTACTCCTACAACAACTCTATTAACTGGTGTATTTCCTACTCAATTATCAAAACGCTGGTTGGCAAGCAACTTTAGATTTAAAATAGGTGATTTACCTACTAGTGATTGTTGTCTGATTTGTAGCCCTTGGTGTGACTGTTGTTACGCCTTCTCTGGCTTTGTACTCAACGAATAAAGCTCAACGGATAAAGATAGTTCAGGTAGAGTAGGCAATCACCATTGTAGTTCAACTACTCAACCTTAGTCAAAAATTACTCTTAAGGGTGCTGTAAAGTTTTGAAGGCAATACTAATAATGTTTCCATGGTAAGTAGGTGGCCGAAATTAAACTGAAGATACTTTCAGACTAAATAAGATTTCCAGGCTTACGGATCTTATATTTAATTTAAGTCACCTACTTGCTGACATGAAATCCTACAAATTATCGCCTCAATATCAACGCAAATAAGATTCACAAAGGAGACAAAAGTGAAAGCGATTAAATTGTTGTTTTTCGTTTCGACACTATTCATTTTGATGACAGTCGGAGGAGTGGCTGCTTCTCAAACTCTATCTCCAGGAGGAGACACCACTTCGTTGCCTGATAATAATAGTTCAGACACCTTGGAAAATCGATCTATTTTTTTTAAAATCCGAAATTGGTCTTTAGAAGGCAACACTGACACCGATCCAGATATCAATTTTTTAGGCACTACAGACAATCAGCCTCTGATTATCAAAACCAATGACACGGAAGCAATGCACATTACCCCAGATGGGAGTGTCGGTATTGGCACATCTGACCCGGTTGCAAAACTGCAAATTGAAGCAGTAAGCAATGAAGACGCGATCATCGTTCAGCCTGCCAATAGCGACGAACTTATGTTTTCAATTGATGCTGCGGGACGGATACTCACGGGGGAAGAACAAGGAGTTTCCTCCGCCAGAGTAACAATTAATGCGGAGGATGAAGCAGCTCTACGTGCTCGCATCAACGGCACAACTCAGTTCATGGTCGCTTCAGATGGTCAGGTTGGGATTGGCACAAGTGTCCCT
>JAHHHI010000056.1 GCA_019359435.1 Kaiparowitsia implicata GSE-PSE-MK54-09C | reverse complement strand
GCGGAGGATGAAGCAGCTCTACGTGCTCGCATCAACGGCACAACTCAGTTCATGGTCGCTTCAGATGGTCAGGTTGGGATTGGCACAAGTGTCCCTACTGCTAAGTTACAGATTGACGCAGACAATGAAGAAGATAATTTATTAGCCATTCGTTCCTTGGACAATGAACCTATGGTTGTTGTAGATTCAGAAGGTAATGTAGGTATTGGCACAACCAGCCCCGATCACGAGCTGATAGTTCAAGGAAATGACCCAGTATTGCAGCTCCGAGACGATACTACGAACAACTCAGCCAACGCTGCTCGACTAGAGCTACTAGAAAGAGCAGGTGGAAATTTCGATGGAGGCGCATTTCTTCGGTGGAATGGCAATACCAATAGGCTCTTAGTTGGCACTAAAAATACTGGAAATGATACTAACGTGCTTACAGTTGATCGGGCGACGAGCAACGTTGGCATTGGCACAACCGATCCTCAAAGAAAATTACATGTCCAAGGAGGGCAGGTTCAAGTGGTTAATGACGACTTTGCTCGCATAAGGATGATAGCAACCAACCCTTCAGATGATGTCCAAATGTTTATCGATGCTCGCGGTGACGGAACTAATCGTGGGCAGCTAGGCACTCTCTCCAATCATGACCTAGTTATGTTCACGAACAGTCAGGCCAGGATGATTCTCGAAAATGATGGCGATATTTGCATAGGCAATTGTTAGCAATAAAGATTGCGAGGTGCTGACCATTTCCTTGAAAAGAGTGTGTTTATCAGCACTTTAGCTTTGAAAGAAAGGATAATAGGATCTCATGATAATAAGTTTTTTTGTGCGATTAAAGAGGGACTTTGGAAAATTAATTTGCTTAATTTTTTTCATTGTTTCACCGTTTCTCGTAAGTCCAGGAATAGCTATTGCTGCATCTGAGTGTACAGTTCCGGATTCAGGTAATTGGGTAATCGATTCAGATTGCGATTTAGTTCAAAATGAGATCGCTCCACAGAATGTAGTTGTAAGAGATGGTGCCACTCTTGCTGTACTCAACGGCAGATCGCTAAATATTGACTTTTCGAATTTCCGCCTACAAGTAGCTAGCGACTCTAGGGTTTTAATAGAGAATGGAGGAAGGATTCATACGTTTCAGGTGGGTCATTTATTAATCAATAACACTGATGGTGAGGTGGGATACTATCTCAAGCGGGTGAGTGGTCCTGTCCTTGAAGCCTATCACGAGAATTTCCCTTTTTACCCAGCAAGCACTATTAAGGTATTACAGCATCTCCACGCAATGCGTGCTGTTGAGGCAGACCCTGATAATCTGAACCTAGATACAACAACCTTGACGGTCTGTTCAGAAGAATCGAATTGTTCAAATAGTGCGAATAGTAACAGTACTTGTCCTATCGGCACAATTACTGAAACACTTAGACAGGCTCTACGCAATATGATGATTCCATCCAATAACCAGAGCACAAATGCGATTCAAGAATTCTTTGGCAATGGTACACCGAGTGTTGGTAGAGCTGCAATGAATCAAACTGCGAATAACGTGGTTGGGATGACCAATACTGCTCTCGAACATAAATTTGCCTGTGACGGACCCAATAGTAATCCGCCTAACAAATCACCCCTCGCCGATCTTGGGCTTTTGTATGAGCAGGTAGCAACCAACCCAGACGTAATTCAAGCTGCTACGAGAACAATCTTCTATCAGTTGATGCGAAATGAGAGTAACGATCGCTTTGTTGACCCAATCATCACTCAAGAGGCAAGTAATCTTAGTTTATCTTCAACTAATACTCAAACGTTTAGGAATCAAGTAAGAATGGCTCATAAAGCAGGGAACATCAGCAGCAACTACCAATCAATAGGAGGGTGGATAGAGTTACCCATTAATGGTGGTACTGATACACGTGAATACGTATACGGATTTTTTGTAGATAATACCAGCACTAACACTCTTCCAAACAATGGTAATGGTGTGATTGACACAGTTGCAGGAGAGTTGCTTCGGGATGTTATTCGATCTGCACTTGAGACATGGTAAGCCATAAATAGGAATGTCTGATGGCTCGGGTGCATCCCACTCTTGCAAGACTCATTTTGAGAATTGTCCATTGAGATAGGCAAAGCGATGTTTTAGAACCTGTGGAACATTTTCCCTCTCCCACTGAGCCCCTGAAATTTTAATCCGGCGTCCCGATTTGCTTGACGGTCGATTCAACGGTTCCTGAGCCAATCGGGATGCCCTCAGCTTGATAGTAGTGCGATCGCCGATCTTGTAGATACTGTGTGCCAGGATATGATTTATTCTCGCCTTGAAGGCGGAAACCATTACTAGGCTTGATATAAATCTGGCTTATCACCCAATACCCAAAAGAGCCAGACAAGGCGAGTCTTAATTCCATGATCTGTGAAGTGGTTTGAGGCGATATGTCCTACGTTGTTTCCACTGCAACCATTGACGATCTAGATCATGTTGCGAAACTGATCGACGACTACGTGCGCCAGAACTTAAACATGTCCTCCTGGCCCTGCTCGATCGCCACCTTCAAACGTGACTACGCCAGCGGCTGCTTCCGTATGACTGTCATCCACGTCAACGAAAAAATCGTTGGATTTGCCGCCTGGATACCCAACTACGACTTGCATCATTGTGTGCATGGTGCCCTTTTTATCGACTTATACATTGACCCTGCCTATCGTTGTCGATGTTTAGGTGTAGCACTGATTTGTGCGATCGCCCACGAAATCACGTGCTTGGGTTGGGAGTTTATGCGAGGATCAGCCCTCTCTGGACGTGCTGCACGCCTCTACGAACGGTTTGCAGTCCGATTTGGAACCAATGAGTACAACGTCAGCGGTAAGGCACTGCGGCAACTGGCAAGTTTAGCAGGCAGACCAGCACGGGAGATTGTTCGGGGTCTACCTACAGTGGCAATGAACTATGAGTGATTTACAAATCATCCTCATCTGCGATCGCCAAGACCTCCGCATTTCTTACCCTGGAAATTACATGGGGCAGGGTGAGTATGGATTCCGTGAGTTGTGAAGTGGTTTGAGGCGATCGCCCATCGCCGTTATGTGGGGTTGACGTAATAAAACCCAGCATTGCCTTCTGCACCGTATCTTTCAAATCTGCTGCGCCGCCTTACTAAACGCACCATGTGCACATATTCCTTGAAGTCTAGTGGTCACGGAAAAGGCTTAACAACTCCTTGTTGCTTGCTTCGTCCATTTCAGCGATCGCCCCTAAACTCAAACTAACCAGGTCAACGCAGCGAATGGGTGGGCGATCGCCCCATTGCTTATCCTTCTTGATAACCGATCAGGCGATCGCACCTCTCTCATCGAACGTCATAGCGGGTTATCCAGCATTGACTGGTGCTGCCTGTATGGGTCAGTGGCGCAATGTCACAAAATGTAGAGAGAAACACTTGTTTTCTTTGACGAGTTGGTTTATTCTTTGCGGTACCGGAATCTGATTCCGGTGAACAACTAACGCGCGCTTGGGGTTTTGGGCGCTGATTAGGAGTGTTCGCAGCACTACCTAACCAGCTGACCTGACTCCTGACCGAGGCAGGAGCCAGGCTTTGATGATTATCAAGCGCCTCGCGAATGCTGACAAGTGGTTGGGTCAACCACGTCCCCGAGCGCGTTTTCTCTACAACACGCATTAGCGAGGCAAAAACCCATGAGTTCAGAGATTAAGGCCCTGGTGCGATCGCACCAGGGCGAGAGCAACGCGCAAATTTGGATCATCGGCACGCGAGACCAGGTGATCCACCTGATGAACGAGCTGTATGTGAAAAAGGTGGCGACGGATCGAGCGCAGTTTACGCCGATTATCCCTGCGCCGTTTGCGGATGGGCAGTATATGACGGTGTTGGTGCGATCGCCCCGCACGCCCTTACCCCCCGAGCGAAACTAGTTGCAGCACCCTCGCTGTTGTCCATAAGCGAGCCATAGATGCAAGACCCGCCTGAGATAGAATCGCTCAAGCGGGTCTTGTGTCTGGTCTAGAGCTAGCCCACGCTACTTTGCCGCGACGGGCTCTTGCCCCGAGGTCACGGGCGCAATTCGCCGCAGCTGCAAACTGGGATGCTCGCCTTCTACCTGCTGACAGTTCCATTCGTTTTTGAACAGCAGCACCGGACGCCCCAGGCTGTCCTTTACAGTTGCCGTGTTGAACAAGCGACCTACCTTTTGCAGGGCATCCCAACCGCCGCCGACCCAGCGCGCCACGCTAAAGCCCAGCGGCTCTAGCAGCGTGTCCACGTTATATTCATTCTTCATGCGGAACTGCACCACCTCAAATTGCAGTTGCCCCACCGCCGCCAAAATCGGCTCCCGCTTGGCCTCGTCCGTGGAGTACATGATTTGCACCGCGCCTTCTTCGCGCAGCTCTGTCACCCCCTTTTGAAACTGCTTAAACTTAGAGGGGTTGGGGTTGCGCAGGTAGGCAAATAGCTCAGGCGAAAAGGCCGGAATGCCTTCGTACTCTAGCTTTTTGCCCACATAAATGGTGTCGCCAATGCCAAACACACCCGGATTATTCAGACCAATCACATCACCCGGATAGGCTTCATCCAGCGACTGCCGCCCTTGCCCAAACAGCTTTTGCGGATGGGACAGGCGCACCGTCTTGCCTGAGCGAGCGTGATTGACCACCATATCTTTTTCAAACTTGCCCGAGCACACGCGAATAAAGGCGATGCGGTCACGGTGCTTGGGGTCCATATTGGCTTGCAGCTTAAACACAAAGCCTGAAAAGTCTTCGCTAGCCGGATCGACCTCGCCCTCAGTGCTGCGTCGAGCCGCTGGTTTTAGGGCATAGTCCAAAAAGGATTCTAAAAACAGCTCAACCCCAAAGTTTGTCATGGCGCTGCCAAAAAACACAGGCGTCATTTCTCCGGCATGCACCTTTGCCAGGTCAAATTCTGCGGCAGCGCCCTCTAGCAGTTCCAGCTCTTCTTTAAATTGGTAGTAGAGATCCTGCTCTAGCAGATCCTCAATGCGAGGGTCGCCTAGATCTAGCACGGTGTCTATTGCGGCGCGGCTCCCGTGAAACGCGCGCTCAAATAGGTGAATCTTGCGATTGCGTCGATCAAACACGCCTTTGAAGCGATCGCCCATGCCAATGGGCCAGTTCACGGCATAGGTTTGCAGTCCCAGTTCCTGCTCGATCTCATCCAGCAGCTCAAAGGTATCGCGACCCGGTCGATCCAGCTTATTAAAAAAGGTAAAAATGGGAATGCCCCGCATGCGGCAGACTTCAAACAGCTTGCGGGTTTGAGGCTCTAAACCTTTGGCGGCGTCTTCGAGCATGACCGCGTTATCCGCCGCGGCTAGAGTGCGGTAGGTGTCTTCACTAAAGTCTTGGTGCCCGGGCGTATCCAGCAGGTTTATGCAGCAGCCCTGATAGTCAAACTGCAGCACCGTCGAGGTGATAGAAATCCCCCGCTGCTGTTCCATTTCCATCCAGTCAGAGGTGACATGACGCTGGGCGCGGCGGGCCTTCACAGCTCCGGCTTCGTGAATCGCTCCTCCATAGAGCAGCAGCTTTTCCGTCAGGGTTGTTTTTCCTGCGTCTGGGTGAGAAATAATGGCGAAATTGCGCCGATGCTCGACCGCTGCCGCAATTTCAGTTTGAAGCTCAGAAACCATAGACGTCACCTAACGGATACCAAAGCGGCGCACAGTTTTGCCCTGCAACCGGGGCATCATCCCCACCTACTGCACTGGAATAACGCTCAGAATGCAGACAAGTGGGCAGAGTCCTGATGCAGGGTGGTTCAGTCCACCGCCTATTCCTCATATTATAGAGACTTGTGCAATTCTTCTTTGTGCGCGAATTTTTGCCTGAGCACCAGAGCTACTCGCTGAATCAAGATCATGTGCCTGACTCTCACCTGCTGCCACATCACCGGGCTTAGTTTCGTCTGGTTCTGTGGGTTCGTTCTTCAATTTCCGTCTCAATTTTTCACGGTTGCGTCCATTTATGCTGTCTTTGCATCCCTTCACGATTCAGCTTCCGTCTTTGAAACAGCTCAAAGTTGCCTTTTCTCCTCAGCATCCGGTCTATGTGTTTCACCATTTGCCCAAGTGTGGCGGAACCAGCCTGCTCAGCGCGCTAGACCAGTGGTTTTCTGTGATTAAAGACTATCGAGCCGGGTGGACCTCTCGCTATCCAAACCCGGTAGACCTAGAGACGTTGCGATCGGCCAATTGCCTGTGCGGCCATTTTGAGCTGGAAGGCTATCACCTACACCAGCGCTATCCTCAAGTCTTAAAATCCGACCACTATCGTGTGTTTACGTTTATTCGCGATCCGCTGCAGGTGCGGCTATCGCTCTATCGCTATGAGTGGCAGCACCGAGAGCTGTTGCCCCATATTCAGAAAGCGCCAGTGCTCGAAGACCATTTGCTCCAGCGGCCCAACTATCTCGCCAGCATTTTTCCGGTGACGTGGGAGACTTACCAATCGGTACTCGATTGCTATTGGTTTATCGGCAGCTTAGAACAGGCGCAGACGAGTTTGAATGCGCTGGCGCGTCGCATGGGCAAACCGTCTCAGCCCATGCCCCTGCTCAACGCGACTCAGAATTATGCGCCTACGTCTGATGAGATTATGGTGTCGCCAAAGCTGGCGGCCCAGTTTCGTGAGGTGAATGCGCTGGATTATGCGATTTACGACTATTGCCAAAAGCGGTTTGAAGGGGCGATCGCCCCGTCGCTCCACTAGGCCTGACGCAGGACATGCGTCAGGCCGGTCAACGCCTAAGCCTGCAAGTACGAGTGTGCCGCTAGGCCGGATAGATCCGCAGGCGACGATTGGGTTCATCTCCAAAGCTGGTGGATTTTAGCCGATAGTGCTCCACCAGTTCATGCTGCATCTTGCGCACCTTGGCCGAGCGGGGCAGCAGTTCCACTGGCTGTCCTTTGGGAAGGACAATCTGCTCCACCGCTAGGCGCGCCTCTTCTAGGGCTTCTAGCTCGTCCTCTTCGCCATTGCGTGAAAATAGGTTGAGGTCGATGGGTTCTTCGATGCCACCGCTGTCTAGCCGCAGAATGCGCTGCAGGGCGCGGATGATTTGCGGCACGCTGTTGGATTTGACGGTGTAAATCGCCAACTGCCGTGTTTTGGCAAGGTGCCGCAGCTTGGAGTGGTTTTTGATGTGCGATCGCAGCGCGAGCACCGCATCCGCCTCATCCAAATCTTTGGTAATCACAAAGGGCAACTGCAACGTGCGAATCACCTGCTCAATCTGGTGACGGCTGACGCCATAGGGGTAGAGATGCATCGGCAAATCTTCCCCATTCGGCCCAGTCATCAATGCACCCTCTAACTCACCGGGGCGGCGAGCACTCAGGGCATCTTGCAGCGAGGCATCTAGCAGGGCATCAAAATCCTGATGGGGCGAGCGGGGAGCCACAGACGGCAGAGCCGCAGGCGCCGAATCGCGATAGCTGGGCTCTCGGTAGCTGGGTTCTCGATAGTCCGCTCGATAGTCCGATAGAGGCGTCATTTTGCCAGAGGAGCGCCAGCCGCCCCGCACGGCTTGGGGCGAGGAGTTAAAAGAATCTGAGAGGGGGAGCGATCGCGGGCGATTGGGCGCTTTGCCTGCGGGCGCTTCATGCTCTACGGTGACTCTCCCATCGGCTTCCACCGTCCGCACCTGATATTCGGGCTGCCGACCCCGCAGCAGCGAATCTACGGTTACGGAGACATCATCGTGAACCACCCATTTCTGGCGTTCTAGCATTTCAACCGCAATATCGAAGGTGGGCGGGGCTTTGCGCTCCAGCACACTCTTCTGGCTGCCGCGTCGCCGCGCCTCTTCATCCCCCAAGGTGACGGATTGAATGCCGCCCACGAGGTCAGACAGCGTCGGATTTTTCATCAGGTTTTCGATGCGGTTGCCGTGGGCCGTGCCCACCAACTGCACCCCGCGCTCGGCAATGGTGCGGGCCGCAAGGGCCTCTAGCTCGGTGCCAATTTCGTCAATGACGATCACCTCCGGCATGTGGTTTTCCACCGCTTCGATCATCACCTGATGCTGAAACTCGGGCCTTGCCACCTGCATGCGACGGGCGCGCCCAATGGCGGGATGGGGAATGTCGCCATCGCCTGCAATTTCGTTAGACGTGTCGATGATGACGACGCGCTTGTTGAGCTCGTCGGCCAGCACCCGCGCAATTTCCCGCAGGGCCGTGGTTTTGCCCACGCCGGGTCGGCCCAGCATGAGAATTGAGCGCCCCGTTTCGACCAAGTCGCGGATCATGCCAATGGTGCCATACACGGCGCGCCCGACTCGGCAGGTCAGCCCGACCACTTCGCCCGCGCGGTTGCGCATGGCGCTAATGCGATGCAGCGTGCGCTCTAATCCGGCGCGATTGTCGCCGCTAAAGGTGCCGACGCGCTCTACGCAGTGCTGCAAGTCGGCCTGGGTGATGGGCTCTTCTGAGAGATAGATGGCCTCAGTCACAAACCGCGCTTCTGGCCGCCGCCCTAGATCCATCACGACTTCAACCAGGCTTGGGCGATCAGGATTCAGCAAGAGCTGACGCCGAATGGGCTCTGGCAGAATGTCGAGCAGCTGATCAAGATCGTCTGTGATGTGTAAGGGCGTGTGGGTCAAGGTGCCCGTGTCGGGTTCTTGAGGGGTTGAAGCGGCAGACGCGGGCTGAGAGTTCTCGTTAAAGGTCATGGAGGGTGTGGCTAATGAACAACCAGACAAAACGGAGAGGGAAACGCAACCTGGAATTGTGGGGGGCGTTTGGCGTTGGTGCCTCTAAGCGCATCGCCCCACCCTGAGTGTTGAGCGTTAACTATCATGAGCATCATGGGCAAACTCTGGGTAAATGGGGTCGGCGGATAAACTGGGCAGGCTAGAGGGATAGGGAAATCCTGCGGCTTGGGCAGCGGTTTGCTCTGAATGTTTGAGCGGGGCAATCAACCCGTGGGCTAGGGCGATCGCCTGCCAGAGCAACGCCGGATGTGCTTCTAGATGGTGTGATTTGGCGCTGAGATGAGCCGCTGAATGAGTCATTGGATGGTCTGTTGGATGGTCTGTTGAATGGTCTGTTGAATGAGTCATTGGCTGGGCAACCGGCTGAGCCAATGTTGTCAACGGACGGTTGAGTGGCAATGGCGGAGAGCGATCGCCCTTTTTCATATCCACAGGCGTATCCACGACCTGAGGGGCGATCGCCTGCGTTGCTCGAGCCTCTAGTTCTGTGAGCACCGGGGCCAGCAGCGTTCGGGCATAGCTGCCATAGGCCACCCCGGCTAGGGTCTGAAGCGACGAGCCTCGCTGGGGTGGTGTAGGGATTGGTGTAGAAGTATCTGCTGACGAGGCAGTGGCCATCGGCAAAGGAGAGGTCGTCTTGGCTAGGTCAGACTGCAGCAACCCTAATGTTCTCAACTTGGGGACGGTGTGGTGATTGGTGCCACCTGCCAGTTGCACAAAGCCGGGAAGGTTTGCCGCAAGAACGCGCTGCCCCAGCTTGATAGCGGCATGGGTGGTGCCTACTCCAATATCACCGCTCATGGGTCTGCCGTCCGTTTGCCAGATTACAGTGGGGGCCAGCGGCGACACCAAATCGTGCAGTGCCCGGAGGTAATCGAGCAGATCGGGATGGTCGGTGCAGCTGATGGCGATGAGCTTTAACTGATGGCTATAGGGGGCGATCGCCCCCCACACCCGCTGAAAGTCGGCCAGCCGTCCTACCTGAGTATGAATTTCGACCGCATCAATCTGATCAATGACTTGAGGCATCACCGCAGCAGGATTTGCCCAGTAGGACTGAGGGGCGATCGCCTGAATTGGGCAAATTGGCAAGCAGCGACCGCAGCCATAGCAGCGGCTCTCGATCACGCCAGAAAAAGTAGGATTATCTCTATGCGTGCCCGCTGTGGCTTGCGCTTCTGCCGCTGGTTCTGCCGTTGTTGCATGAGGAGAGGCAAACACAATGGCATCCGCAGGGCAGACTGCTTCGCACGGGCGGGGGCAGTCGGTGGGGCACTGCGCTGGATCAAAGACGGCCTTGCGGAAATGGGGATCGTCACCATCGTTGAGGCTGATCATGAGCCAAGGCGACGGGTGGGGAGCATAGCCGTGCGATCGCGCCGCTGCCGCCATCTGCCGAACCGCCTGCAACGCATCGCGAGCCGCACAGACCACAGCCGGATCAGCCGCTACATCAATGCAGTCTGCACCAGCCAGCCCGTAGGCCAGCACTAAATTTCGAATGGCAGGAAGGTGTTGAAAGCTAGCGCCGCAAATTAACTTAAACCAGCGACCTTCCTTCAGTGACTGTAAGGGATAGTCCAAGTTGCTCACCCTTACATCCTAACGAGTTTGGTGAAAAATGGACGGGATCACGCCCTACCGTTAGTTTAAGAGACATTTGCTCTGGCGAAACAACCCATTGTGAGGGTGCGTCAAATGCAGATCGAAGCTGCAAATCGAAAGCCCCGATCCACAAACGGGTGAAGCCCGCTAGACCCCACCCGTCTCGACACGAAATTTCTAGAATTTCTAAAAAACCCAGAAGCCCTAGGCGGCAGAGACAAAGCTGCTGAGCGGCTTCCAGACTACATCGCGATCGCCCCCCATCTCGACCACCACCTTTACCCGAGGCTCTAACTGGGGCAGCGCCACTAAGAACTCTAGCTCGTGGGGAGCCAGAATCACCCCTTCGATCAGCCACAGCACCAGACCCTTAGACTTGGGAGGCAGCTTTTCGAGTTCGTAGGTGACGATGGGCGGAATGTAATAGCGATAGCCCACAGCACCCTCTCGCCCTAAATTCTTTTTGCCCAAGTGAGCCGGGCGCACGCCATGCACATTTAACAGATAGGACGACAAATCGCCCAATCCCCGCGCTGTGAGGGTGAGCACATCATAGCCAGCGCCCCGCACTCGCCGCTGATAGCGCCCCTCTTCGCCGCCTTCGGGTGGCACATAGATCCCCAATGCACCTGCCTGCTCTAGCTCGCGGGTAAATTTTTTGCCAGTAATAATCAGTGCCATGCTACCTCCAAGCTCACGCCCCTTATCTTATCAGCAACGTTTCAGGAGAAATGTAGCACCTCAAAGATTTGGAGAAATACAGATCTAGCAGGTCTAACTAGTGCCTCAAGATTGAGTCGCTATGTGTCGCGGGGTTTTCCGCGATTTTGTAGTGCTCCACACGGTTAGCTGGCATAAGATCTCGTACTCTATGCGAGGATGTGTATGCAGTATACAGTGAAAGAATTAAATACAAGAATTGAATCGATCTCTTGAACCTGAGGTGCAACAGAAGAGTGAACAGTATGCCAACATTAGCGCGGCTTTGTGTCAAGGGCGATCGCCTGCTCGATAAGCTCGATCGATTGGCAAAAATTGGGCGATCGCCCAACGGGGCAATTTGCCGCCTTGCGTTTACGCCAGAAGATCTGAAGGCACGCTACCTGGTGCAGCAGTGGATGATGGATGCTGGCATGACCGTGCGGACTGACGCCGCCGGCAATATCATTGGCCGCTATGCCGGACAGGTAGAGGGCATCCCGGCGATCGCCACCGGTTCGCACATTGACACGGTGCCGTCAGGCGGGGCCTTTGATGGGGCGTTGGGTGTGCTGGCCGGTTTAGAGGTCGTCGCAACGCTGCATGAGGCCAACCTGCGGCTCAATCACCCGGTTGAGGTGATTATATTTGCCGATGAAGAAGACACGATGATTGGCTCGCGCGGGATGGCGGGTACCGCTGAGCGATCGCCCGAAAACTACGTGCTGCGCTCAGGTCTAAGCATCATCGACAGTCTAGATTCTGTTGGTGGAGACTGGCAGGCCCTGCCTACGGCGCAGCGCAGCCGTGCCGACCTAGCCGCCTTTGTAGAACTGCATGTGGAACAGGGTGCTGTGCTCGAAAGTCAGGGCACCGAAATTGGCGTGGTGCAGGGCGTCGTGGGCATGCTGCGCAGCGCCATCCGCATCACCGGGCAAGCCAACCATGCCGGAACCACGCCGATGGACATGCGTCAGGATGCACTAGTGGCTGCGGCCCAAATCGTCCTCTCTGTGCAGGATGTGGCCCTGCGCATGCCCAGCGACCCCGTTGCCACCGTGGGCTATCTGACTGTCGCACCCAACGCCGTAAACATTGTGCCGGGGCAAGTGGAGTTGTCGGTCGATATCCGTGACCTATCTCAAGTCTGTATGGAGGAGATGCAGGCGCAGCTAGAGCGAGAATTGCGGGCGATCGCCACCTCAACCCACACCACCATTGACCTAACGCCCATGCTGCGGGTGCCGCCTAGTCCGGCAGTGGCGGGTGTGCAGCGGGCGATCGCCGCCGCCTGCACCGACTTGGGGCTGAGTCACTGTGCCATGCCCAGTCGTGCCGGTCACGATGCAATGGAAATGGGGCGCATTACCGATATGGGCATGATTTTTGTGCCCAGCCAAGAGGGGCTAAGTCACTCTGGGCGAGAATACACGGCACCAGAGCAATGCATCCAAGGTGCAAACGTGCTGCTGCAAACCCTAATGCGGCTTGATTCACAGTATCCGCTTGCAGTCGCTTCAAGCAGTCGGGTTTAGAAGCTCTTTAGAAGCTCTTATGTAATCAGAGGTCTCTAAATGTAAATGTAAGACAACTCAACCAGACAACTTGAACCAGACAACTTGACTCTATTTGCAAACCTGGCAGGCAAATGTGAGGAGGAATCTGATGGCCGCTTGGTTTTACGCAATTACGCCATGGTGCTTTTTGCACTAGAGCCTATACTTCTGGCATGACGCGACCAGCGCTAAGAGCCCTACGCTGCCGTGAGTATGGGTGCCGAGTCGGGCTACGGGTTGTTGTTGTGGGATCTCGTAGGCGATGCCCCGAGAAACACTCAGCAAAACTGCTGGAATAAATCCCGTAACCTCAAGTTTTGTCGCGCTCTAATTCAGTAGCGTAAGATACAAACATCTTTGCGAAATATTTGAAGAATTACACAGGCCGTAGTACGCGATAGTTGGGGCTTCTCCAATGCAGTCTGAGCTCGCTGTTAACTTTGTTTAGGAAGTACGGAGACTTGAATGGATTCTTCATTCTCTACATCAACATCTACAGCACCTGATGCGGGAGTTCTGGCGGCGGACGCATCGGTGTCTCAGGAGTTGAAACAGGAGCTTTCGGCCCATTCAGCGGGGGTTGCCTTACGGGGGGTGACCAAAAAGTACGGCAACGGGTTTGTAGCTGTTGAGAATGTGGATCTGGATATTCCCGCTGGCTCATACTGTTGCTTGCTAGGGCCAAGCGGCTGCGGCAAAACCACGACACTCCGCATGGTGGCTGGACACGAGTCTATTACCAAAGGCGATATTTTAATTGGCGACACGCGCGTCAATGACCTGCCGCCCACCAAGCGCAACACGGCTATGATGTTCCAAAACTACGCGCTGTTTCCCCACAAAACGGTGTGGCAGAACGTAGAGTTTGGCCTGCGAATGAAGGGAGTGGAAAAGCGAGAGCGCGATCGCCGGGTGGGTGAAGTGATTGATGTCGTAGGGCTAACGCGCTTTGCCGATCGCAAGCCCGCTATGCTCAGCGGCGGTCAGCAGCAGCGGGTGGCTCTGGCCCGTGCTCTGGTGACTCGCCCTGCAGTGCTCATGCTGGATGAACCCCTCAGTGCCCTTGACGAAAACCTGCGGGTTAAAACCCGCAGCGAACTGCGGCGGCTGCAAAAGCAATTCGGCATGACCTTCATTCAAGTTACTCACGGGCAAGACGAAGCCTTTGCCCTATCCGATCAGATTGTTGTGATGGATCACGGACGGGTTGACCAAGTGGGCACCTCTAAGGAGATCTTCACTACCCCGGCCTCACGGTTTGTGGCTCGTTTTGTGGGCGACAACAACATTTTTGTCGGCAAGGTAACTGCGGTAGAGCCTAGCTCCACCTTTGGCAGTGTGGTGACGCTTGAGGTCGATCAGGTCGGGCGATTTATGAGTCGAGGGCTCAGTGCATCAGTCGGCATGACGGCGGCCTGCTGTGTGCGGAGCGATCGCCTCTCGCTATTGCCCTATCCTCCTGCAGAGGCCAGCGCGGCCAATCAATTAGTGGCCCGCATCACCCAGATCGAGTTCACGGGGTTCATCACGCGCGTGTCGCTCATGGTCGAAGCCACTGGGGACGAGATTACCTATAAAGGGCGCAGCTACGACTGGCTGTCTATTGATGCGCAAGAAGGGCAGTTGGTGACCCTGACTTGGGCAATTGAAGACTGTATCTTTCTGCCTCATTAATGCCTTCCCCATTGATTTCGGGATAGGCACTCGACTGACTTGCCATTACCCTTTCATGCCCCTTTCTTGTTTGTTCACCTCGATTCTCTAGAAACCTACTAAGAACCATGACTCATCTTTCTCGTCGCAAACTGCTCAAAACGGGTCTTGCTGCTGGTGCTGGTTTTGCAGTCACCCGCTGCGCCTCTAGCTCCACAGCGCCCTCTGGTACTCCCAACAACCCTGCGCCTGGCCCTCAGGTCAACACCAATCAAATTAAAGACGTTAACCTGCGGCTCATTGGCACGGGCGTATCGCAGATCAACGAAATTCGCAACAAAGCTCAAGAAGACCTCGGCTTTAAGATGGAGATGCGTGCTCTCAGCACCGAAGAAAACAACCAGATCGCCATTACCCAGCCCGGTCAGTACGACATCTTTGATGGAGAATATTTTAGCTTGCCGTTGGTTGTGCCATCCGGTAACCTGCGGCCCATTGAGATTACCAGAATTACCGATTACGACAAAATTGTGCCCTTCTTCACCGAAGGCTCGTTTGACGGCATGCCCGTTGAGCAGTCTCAGGGCACAGCACCTTACCGGGTGATGTATGTAGATGGCCCAGACTCGAAAGAGTTCTCCAGCACTCCGACCGACTACGCCACGCTCATTCCCTTTCAATACAATGCTGACACTCTAGGCTACCGCCCTGACCTAGTGGGGCGTGAAATTGAGTCTTGGGCAGAGCTGTTTAACCCCGAATTCCGAGGCAAAACCTCCATTCTCGACATTCCTCAAATCGGAATTATGGATGCGGCCATGGTAGCAGAAGCCGCTGGGCTGATGACCTTCGGCGACAAAGGCAACATGACCCGTGCTGAAATCGACCAAATTACTGAAATCCTCAAAGAACAAAAGCGCAACGGTCAGTTCCGCGCCTTTTGGAAGACGTTTGATGAGTCGGTCAACCTGATGTCGTCGGGTGAGGTCGTTCTGCAATCTATGTGGTCGCCCGCGGTCACTGCGGTACAATCCCGCGATATTGAGTGCATCTATGCCCCATTAACCGAGGGATATCGCGGCTGGGGTGGCGGTATTGGCCTCTCTCAAAACCTCTCTGGCATTGAGTTGGACGCCGCCTATGAATACATCAATTGGATGTTAGAAGGCTGGGTCGGCGCATTCTTGGGTCGCCAGGGATACTACAGTGCTGCACCTGAAAATGCCAAGAAATATATGTCGCAGGCTGAGTGGGAGTATTGGTATGAAGGCCAGCCCGCTTCAGAAGATATGGTGGATCCGTTTGGAACCACACTGGCAGCGCAGGGGTCGGTGCGCGATGGCGGCTCCTTTGAAGAGCGGTTTGGCAACATCGTTTGCTGGAACTCCACCATGGAAGAAAATACATACCTGGTGCAGAAGTGGAACGAGTTCATCGCCTCTTAGGCATAGAGATTAAGGTCGTTGGGCGCTGCCCCCGTTAAGCTGATGTAGAGAGTTGCTGAGAGCGATCGCTCTCAGCAACTCTCCTAAAGCTGTTTCTCCCTCAGTCCTGGTTGAAGCAACGGGATCTAACGCATTGCGGCTAAACGTTAATACCTTACGGCAAAAGAGTATTCGTTCTTCAGTAGCGCCGATGCTGTTGAATAAGCGTTTGCGCCATGCGGCTTCTCTGATGCAACAGGCGGCAAGCTCGGCAGTGTATTTGTGAGGATCTCACGACAGTTATGACCCGAGCTTCTAAAACGTTGCAGACCTACCTACTGGCCGCACCGCAAACCCTGGTGATGCTGTTATTTCTGGTGTTTCCTATTGTGATGATTTTAATCGTCAGCTTTTGGGAATTCACGGGATTTTCAATGGAGCCAGGGTTTACCCTAGACAACTATCGGGCGATTTTTTCTTCGAATGTGGCGCTCAGAACCTTTCTCAACACGTTTAAATACGTGGCGCTGGTGTGGGCTGCAACGCTACTGATCGGCTACTTGGTGGCTTACTTTCTGGCGTTTTATGTAGACGACAAACGCTTACAAATTGGCCTGTTTTTACTCTGCACGATTCCCTTTTGGACATCCAATATTATCCGCATGATTTCGTGGGTGCCTCTGCTCGGGCGAGAGGGACTGGTTAATTCGCTACTGCTGAATCTAGGGCTGATTCAGCAACCGTTGGAATGGCTGCTGTTCTCAGACTTTGCGGTGGTATTGGGGATGGTGCATCTCTATAACTTCTTTATGATTGCGCCAATCTTCAACAGCCTGATGCGGATTGATCGGAACTTGATCACGGCGGCGGAAGACATGGGCGCGTCGGGCTGGCAGACGTTTAAGGAAGTGATTTTGCCGCTATCGGCCCCAGGTATTGCGATTGGCTCTATCTTTATTGTCACGATTGTGATGGGTGAATTTGTGACCGTGCGGCTGATGGGTGGTGGTCAAGCGGCGTCAGTGGGCAAGCTGATTCAAACCCAGATTGGGAGCATTCAATATCCGCTGGCGGCAGCCAATGCCGTCATCTTGCTGCTGGTGACACTGGTCTTAGTGCTGGCGATTTTGCGTGTGGTTAATATTCGGAATGAGCTGTAGAGCCAGGGGCTGTTTCTGGGTCGGGCGTGGCAATGCTGATGGAATCAGGATGTTATCCAGAAGAATTGATAACGCGCCCTAGGATTCATAAACACTCGATTTCAACTCACGAGGCTTGGGACATGATGTGTCGATTGAACGCGAGGAACTGCCCCGGTGAATAAGAAGCGATCGCTCACGTTTTATCTCTTAGCGGCGTTTTTTGCGCTGTTTGTGCTGTTCCTTTACAGCCCAATGCTGTCTATCTTTATCCTGACGTTTCAGGGGCCACAAGGGGCGCTGACGTTCCCGATGCGGGGGTTCAGCCTTACCTACTGGCTGGGGCAGGTGTTTCAAGAGCAGCGGGTAGGAAACTTTGTCGGAGCCTTTTGGCGATCGCTCGGCTTGGGAGTCAGCGTCATGTTGCTGACCCTCATGGTCAGTGTGTCGGCAGGGTTGGCCTTTCGCAACCGCTTTCGCGGGGCGAATTCGCTGTTTTATCTCACCATTGCCAGCTTGATTGTGCCGAGTATCCTGATTTCCTTGGGCATCGGCATTGTGTTTCAGGTGTTGGGGATGCAGACGAACTGGTTTTCGTCGGGCTTAGGCGCCCACATGACCTGGACGGTGCCGTTTGCCTTTTTGATTGTGCTGGGTATTTTTAACCGCTTTAATCCGTCCTATGAAGAAGCAGCGCGGGATTTGGGCGCGAGTGATACCGCTACCTTTTGGGATGTGATCTTTCCGCTGATTTTGCCCAGTTTGCTGGGCATTGGCATCCTCACCTTTACCCTCTCCTATGACGAATTCACGCGCACCTCGCTCGTTTCTGGCCAGCGCAATACCCTGCCATTGGAAATTTTTGGCATGACAACCAACGTGACGTCGCCTGCACTCTATGCTTTGGGGACGCTGACTACGCTGTTTTCTGTGGTACTAATTCTGCTGGCGTTTTGGGGATACAGTGCGCTGTCGGCAAAGCAAAAGCAGCCCAAGCTTTAACGGATTGGAGCGCTATTGCCCCAGATAGGCCGCAAGAACCTGGTCATTCTGCTGAATTTCTGCGGGGGTGCCGTCAGCCAGGTTGCGCCCCTCGGCCATCACCCAAACGCGATCGCACAATGACATAATCACATCCATGTTGTGCTCAATGATCAAAAACGTGATGCCCTGCCGATTCCAGGTCAGGATGTGGTCGCAGATCTGGTTGATGAGCGTTGGGTTCACGCCTGCGGCAGGTTCGTCTAGCAAAATCAGCTTGGGGTTCACCATGAGCGATCGCGCCAGTTCCAATAGCTTGCGCTGACCGCCTGACAGCGACCCGGCATAGTCCTGCGCTTTGGCAGCTAGCCCTACCCTCTCTAGGAGTTCCCAGGCGCGCTCGCGCTGTTGCCGCTCTTCTTGTGCAACCTGGTGCGATCGCAGCCACACATTCCAAAACTGCTCGCCCGTCTGTCGCTGCGCCGCCAGCAGCATATTGTCCAGCACCGACAGCCGTGACAGCGCCCGCGCAACCTGAAACGTGCGCACTAGCCCTCGGGTGGCGACTTGATGCGGTTGCAAGGTGTGGATGGGGTGCCCATCAAACCACACCTCCCCCTCATCGGGTTGCAAAAAGCAGGATAAGAGCTGAAACAGCGTGGTTTTGCCTGCCCCATTGGGGCCAATCAATCCGGTGATGCTGCCCTGCGGCACCGAAATAGCAGCCCGATTGACGGCATGGACGCCGCCAAATCGCTTGCTTAAGTGCTGCGCCCGAAGCAGCGGGACTGCAATCGGTGGATGGGGAATCGGCTCGTCGGAATAGGAATGCATGAGTAACGCTGCCTGTTATCGCCCTAGCGTCAGTTCGTCTTTGTTGCCCAAAATGCCCTGGGGTCGCCACATCATTAGCACAATTAAAATCAGGCCGATCACCATAATGCGAAATGCGCCCAGCCGCGCATCGTCGAGCGGCACGATATCGCGCAAGACAAACCGAGTGATGGTGTCATAGGCCCAAAACACCGTTGCCCCCAGCAATGTGCCCACATTACTACCGGCGCCGCCGAGCACCACGATAGTCCAAGCATTGAAGGTCACTAAAGATCGAAAGTTGTCGGGATAGACGGTGGTGAGTTGCCAGGCATAGAGCGATCCGGCAATGCCTGCCAAAAAGCCGCCCATCATCAGTGCTTGCAGCTTATAAATAAAGACGTTTTTACCCAACGCTTTGGCGACGGCTTCATCCTCCCGAATTGCCTTAAGCACTCGACCCCAGGGCGATCGCACCAGGGTTTCTAACCCCCAAAAAATTAGCGCCGTCAGCAGCACCGATAGCCACAGCAGCCCGCTTTTGCTGGGGTTGCTGTACCGATAGACGGCAGACGCAGCATAGCCAAACGCATACACCCCCAGCACCGCCAGTAGCGCTGCCATCACCAAGCCCAAGCTGGTAGACCAAGCTCGGAATCGACGAGAGAGGCGATCGCTCAGCCCCTTACCCAGCCAGAGCGCACCCAGCAATGCCGACAACAGCACCATCCCCAGCACCCCGTTGGGCCAGATCGCGGCTTGTCTCAGCGTGCGGGCCCCAGCTCCAATCCCCAACAGCAGCAGACCCAGCGCCAAGAGATAGCCCAGCGCCGTTAGAGAGTGCGTCACTAAATCAGATCTGGGAATGGCTCTTGCAGTGTGCCGCATCCACCCCCACAGCCGCCAGTAGGCTAGCCCCACGACAGCCGCCAGAGTGCCGACCATGGCGACCCGCACGATGGGATTGGGATTGAGCATCGCTAGGGGTAGGGGAAAGCTTTGCAACCCGAAGGTGCCCCGCGTGAGCCATTCTTCATTGACGGCCACCAGGCGAATGACCTCGGCCAAGCCAATGGTGACAATGGCGAGATAGTCTTCGCGCAGCCGCAGCGTTGCCAGCCCAATGCCCAACCCTAACAGCGACGCGGCGATCGCTCCCGCCAGCATCGCCAACCCCAGCGGCACCCCAGCCATACTTAGCAGCACGGTGCCATAGGCCCCCACCGTCATAAAGGCCACATGACCAAAGTTGATGAGCCCAGTGAAGCCCCACTGCAAATTTAGCCCCAGGCCAAAGATGGTAAAGATCGCCGTGAAAATAACTAGAGAAACAATGAAGCCTTCCATACAGTGCAGCGATGCCGTGGCAGTGTCGTAATCATTATCTGCCTAAATCTGAATTTGACTAAGATCTAGGGGCTGTCATCAATTAGCCTCTGATATCCCAGAAATCAACCGTCACAGCCCCTAGCCTGGTTTTTCGGTCGGGCGTGGCAACGCTCATAGCATCAGGCATTTGGTTGGAATTGATGACACGCCCTAGCCCTCTCAGATCCTTCCTTTTCACAGCTACTGCTATCAGACCTGAGGGACTTTGGGCGGTGTCCTAGGAGTTTTGGGCAAGAGGCTTAGCCGCCCAACCATTGTCCAACTGCGTTAGTCCTAGCTGGTACCCAGTCGCGGGGCGCGGGGTGCTGCGCGCTCGTTCTCCAGAGTCCACTCTATAAAATGAATAGAATTAACTGTGGGAATTGACCGTGTTGCGATCGCCCGCGCACGGTACGGCTTGGGGAAATTTGCGGCAGTCTGCGTCCGAATGTTCTTAATACATCTACATAATCGGTAAGATAAGAAAAACTCCGAGCGCTGCTATGCCCCTCCTGTCTATCAAACTGCGGTTGCCTCTCAGGTCTACCCTTCTGATCGCGCCCTTTTTTCTCTGGGGCACGGCGATGGTGGCAATGAAGGGGGTGATTCCCCATACGACGCCGCTGTTTATGGCCGGAGTGCGGCTGGTGCCCGCTGGGGTCTTAATTTTGTTGGCGGCGGCTTGGCTGGGGCGATCGCAGCCCCATACGTGGAAGGGCTGGGCCTGGATTGGCCTCTTTGCGCTGGTGGATGGGGCGTTGTTCCAAGGGTTTTTAGCTGAGGGTCTGGTGCGCACTGGAGCAGGACTGGGGTCTGTGATGATTGACTCGCAGCCGCTGGCGGTGGCGTTGATGGCGCGCGTGCTATTTGGCGAGCGAATTGGCGTATGGGGTGGTTTGGGTTTAGCGTTTGGGGTGGCGGGCATCAGCCTGTTGGGTCTGCCCACTGGGGTGGTGCTGGCGGCGATAAACGGGGGCATCTCGCCCCACATTGGCGCTAATTTGCTGGATCAGGTGCTGCACAATGGGCAGTGGCTGATGTTGATGGCGGCGCTGTCTATGGCGGTGGGCACTGTGATGGTGCGCTATGTGTGTCGCCATGTTGATCCGCTGGTGGCGACGGGATGGCACATGGTGTTGGGCGGTGTGCCGCTGTTTTTGCTATCCGGGGGGCTAGAGCAGCAGCAGTGGGTGCACATGGGGCTAGCAGACTGGACTGCGATGGCGTACTCCACTATTTTTGGCAGTGCGATCGCCTACGGTCTTTTCTTCTACTTTGCGGCTCAGGGCAACCTCACCAGCCTGAGTTCGCTAACCTTTTTAACGCCTGTGTTTGCGCTGCTCTTTGGCAACCTGTTTTTGTCAGAGGTATTGAACTCGGTGCAGTGGTTTGGCGTGAGCCTTACCCTCGTTAGCATTTATCTCATCAATCAACGCGAGGTGCTGGCTACAAAATGGGCAGTCTGGTTTGGCTCTGGGTCACTCGAGGCTGCTCAGACCAATGCGCCTCAGGGTTCAGAGCAGGGTGATCAAGAGCAATCGCTTGGGGTTAGAATTTCCAGCAAGTGAGGCCAATCCGTCTCTGTTACGACAGGGCAGGGCAGGTTTTGCTGGCAGCCTGATAGATTGCGGCTAAGATTGAGCTAGGTTTGTGCCGCTCTAAATTGGCACCCCACCAATCGTTTAGCATCCTGTAGGTCAGCCAGGCTGCAGCCATGGCCCCGGCCCCTCCGTTTTCTCAAGCCGCTATGCCCCGTCGTCTTCTGCTGATTATAATCGCGCTGATTTCGGGCGGCTCCGTGATAGACGGGCTGCCTGTTTGCGGTGCTGTGTCGCAGGTGGCGATCGCCACCCCGGCACCCGATAGCCCCACGGAGTCTGTTCCGGGATTGGATCTGGGCAGTCAGGATAGTCGCGTCATTGAGCTGCAGCAAATCCTGACGGATCTGGGCTATTACACCGAGGCGATCGACGGGCAGTTTGGCTCACAGACTCGCACTGCGGTGGTGCAGTTTCAGGAGGCTCAAGGGCTAACGCCAACGGGCGTAGTGGAGTCTGAAACATGGTTTAGTCTGTTGGAAGCGCATCGGGCGCTGTCTCCGGCGATCGCCCTGCAGCGTGAGTCGCCAGAACCCGAGCCAGAACCACGCCCCGAATGGCCAGAAAATATCACGGCTCAACCGTCAGACTCGCTTGATTCACCGACTCCGGCGATCGCCCCCGACCGATTTGCCCAGTGGTTGATTGGCGGACTGTTTTTGTTGGCGGTCATCTCGGGGCTGCTATATCGACAGCAATTTCACACCCTGTTCCGCAAGTCTGACCGGGGTGTCGGGCGATCGCCATCTTCATCCTTGGGTCAGTCTGATGCGGCCTCTGCTGAGCAAACGATGCCGCATCCAGCCGGTGCCACACCCAACGCTGCTAGCGGTGCATCGCACTCCATACCGCAATCGCCTGACTCGTTGTCTGCGTATCCTTCAGACGCATCGGCTGGATATCCACCGCACCTTGTTACAGAGGCGTCCCTAGGGCATTCTGTCGATGAGCCTGCTACGCATTCTATGCGCGATTCCGCTCTGGATTCGCGCCATTCGAGAGAAGGTCAAGCCGGATCTGAAGACACTGCGGCTGAGCAATTATCACTCTGGGCAGAAGCCGCGTCGCCTCATCAGCCTCCTGCGCCTCCGTCAGACTCTGCCGCGGTGCCCATGCCCGAAGCAGCCCAGGCTTCGCTCCCTCACAGGTACGAATCCTATGACGCCCATGCCCTAGGGCAATCGGCTGGGCAGACAGAATCGCCGCCGCCCCGTCACCTATCTCCCCGTCACAATGGTGATCCGACCAATGGTGATCCGACCAATGGTGATCATCATCGGGGCAATGGCGCTGCTGCATTCGACCCAGGCGCGCTGAGTGAACAGGCGATGGCGGGAGGCGGCCCCTCGGCGGCGGTGCCTTTGCCGCCTCAGACTGCTATGTCTGCTGAGCTAGCTGGCACCATGCGGTTGCCCCGCCATAGTGTGGTAGACACCCTGCTGGACGATCTGCACCATGTAGATCCGACAATTCGCCGCCAAGCAATTTGGGAGCTGGGGCAGGTGGCTGACTCGCGTGCGCTGCAGCCGCTGGCCGATCGGCTGTTGGATGTCGATTCACAGCAGCGCAGCCTGATGCTTGCCGCCATTGCAGAAATTGGGATGCGATCGCTCCAACCCGTGACCCATGCCCTGAATCTGTCGCTAGATGACCAAAGCCCCGAGGTGCGAAAAAACGCCATTCGCGATGTGACGCGGGTGTATGACCAAATGGCGCAGATCAGCCAGGTGTTAAATCATGCCATTCATGATCCTGATCCTGAGGTGCAAGAAACAGCACGCTGGGCGATCGCCCGTCTTCATCGCAGCCGTTCCGTTCTGCCCAACGACGCTAACGTTTCCCCACCTGAGCAGTAACCCCTGCGTGAGCATTCTAGGAGCATACCGACACATCAAGACAGGATGAGCGATTTAGACCCGTATTATCGACTGTTGGGATTAGCGCCTGGGGCATCGGCGCAGGCGGTGAAGCAGGCCTACCGGGCTCTGGTTAAGCAGTGGCACCCCGATCGCGTGGTTCACGACGAGATGCGGCGGCAGCAAGCAGAAGAACGCCTCAAGGCCATCAACGACGCCTATCGACGCCTCAAGGCACAGCCAGGGTGGGACGAGCCTGAGCGAGCCGCGGACACCGACCGACCGGCTCCGACCGCAGGCGCTGCCGCTAAGCCTGCCCCAAATTCTGCTGCAAACCGCACGGCCCGCACGACGGTTTACGCGCGCGAGGCTACGTCTAAAACCTTCTATGATCGGGCGGTAGAGGCGGTGGATGAGGGAGACTATGAGGCGGCGCTAGACTTTTTGCGGGCCGCGATTCGGCTTAATCCTGAGGATGCAGCCGCCTATAAGTTTCGCGGCTTTGTCTATTCGGTGCTGGGGTTAGAACTCAGCGCCGAGACTGATCTAGCGAAAGCACAGCAGCTGGAATTTGAGCAGCAGGTGGTCACTGTTCCGGGGCGATCGCCTGCTTCGCCCCCATCTCCTACACCGCCGTCCACCCCCAACTACCAGTGGAACTCGGAGCTGCTCTACCGCCACCCCGCGACTCCGATTACGGCGGTTGCCGCCAGTCGCGACGGTCAACGGCTGGCGATCGCTCAGCCAGACGGCACGGTTCACCTGTGGACGCGCAAAACCGGGCGAGTGTTCCACGTGCTGACGGGACATGTGGGCGCGGTGCGATCGCTGGCGATCAGCCGCGATGGACAGTTTTTGGTCAGCGGGGGAGACGATGCACTGATTCGGCTGTGGCACTGGCGCAGTGGCAGCTTAGTGCGGATGCTGCATGGGCACAAAGGCCCCGTGCGATCGCTGGCGCTCAGTGGCGATCGCTCAATCTTGGTCAGCACTAGCGATGATGGCACAGTGCGCCATTGGCACCTTGCCACGGGGCAGCCCATGGCCGTGAATAACAGCCACAACGCGCCTGTTTTTGCCGTGGTGTTGCAGGGGCTTATGGTGCTGAGTGCGACGCAAACAGGACGATTGCTCGTGAGCCAGCTTAAAACCGGGGAAACGCTGCACACTGACTGGGATGATGAGGCCCAGCAGCACCACGTGCGGGCGATCGCCCTGCACCCCAACG
Organism: Kaiparowitsia implicata GSE-PSE-MK54-09C; assembly: GCA_019359435.1. GTDB lineage: Bacteria > Cyanobacteriota > Cyanobacteriia > Elainellales > Elainellaceae > Kaiparowitsia > Kaiparowitsia implicata. The sequence goes on along the minus strand of JAHHHI010000056.1, from coordinate 190,758 downwards.
GGCGCCAGTTTGCTACGGCCAGCAGCGACGCTCACATCCAGCAGTGGTCGATTGCCGCCACCGACCCCACCCAGCGCTGGAACGCCCATGCCGATCAGGTCACGGCGATCGCCTACAGCATGGATGGCACCCTGCTCGTGAGCGGTAGTGCTGACACCCACCTAAAGCTTTGGGATGCGGCAACGGGGGCGCATCGCGGTACCCTCACCGGACATCGCGACACCATAACGCATCTGATCATTCAAGAACCCGAGGCTAACGCGTTACGGGATGGCACCCAGCACCTCATCAGTAGCAGCCTGGATGGCTACCTGCATCAGTGGACGCTGAATCCGGTCGGTTGAGACCATCTGGCTCGTCTAACGAACGCGTTGGAGCGTTTGATTGACCACCAGCAACACCAGCAGCGCTGCCAACCCCCAAGCCGTAAACGCAATCACCTCAATATCTGGATGCCGCAGGGCGATCGCCACCAGCGCCCAAACCGCCACCAGCGCATAGGGCACATTGCGATAGCGCCATAGCATCGCTGTGGCCAGCAGTGTAGCTACCACCACCATAGCCGCCGTCCAGATCTCAGGCGGAACACCCCAGCCATCCCAGCCAGCGGCATACAGGGCTGAGGCCACATTCACCACGGTTGCCACCGCAATCCATCCCAAATACACGCTAAAGGGATAGCGCAACAGCCAGCGATCTGGGCGCGATCGCCCCTTGGGTTGGTGCAGCTTGAGAAAAATTGCCGACAGGCTCGCTAGCAGCACCAGCATCGCTAAGATCGACCAGCTAAACTGCCGCAGCAAAAACAGGTAAACCCAGACCCCCTGCGCCACTGACGCTAGTAGAAACCAATAGGTAATGACGCGCAACTGGGGATGAGGATTCGGCAAAAACTGATAGACCGCAAAGCCAATCAGCCCTACATAGATCAGCCCCCAAATAATGAAGGCATAGTTTGCCGGAGTCACTAACACGCCGCCTAACTCGCTGTTTGCAATATCCCCAATAGTTTGCCCGCCAATGGGATTCAGATTAGACAGCAGGTTGACGATAAATGACCCCGCAACCGTTAGCACTGCAACAATTTGTCGCAGGCGGTCGGGCTGTTGGGCAGGTGCATAGGTATCCATAAGGGCGATCGCAACGAAACAATACCGAAAACTAATGGACTGGATTAAATGGGCTTGATAAAGTGCAGCTCTGTCCGGTTCAACCAAACCACGCGGGTTCTAGCGCAGTGGTACCTAACAGAGCGCTGACTATAATCGACCTAAATTATAGAAAGTTACCCCACCCCAGTGCATCTGCCTATCGGCGGCAATGTCTCTGCGGGTTGTTTCGAGCGGCCTCACTTTGCAGCGACTAATTGGGTTGGAAGCGATTAACGCTACTGGCGCTGAGGCGTCACAGTGCGACAGCCGAATCGTTGAAGCAGCATGGGTTTTCTCAAATACGCTCAGCCATAATACGGAATTTTATCGAGGAAGCGATCGCCATCATTGGGAAATTGCGGAGAGCGAATAGGTTATTCTGGTGGCAAGCTCAGGTAGGGAATATATCTGTTGATTAAGACAGGAGCTACCCATAATTCCTGAGCTAAGATTGTCTCAAGGAATACTAATTGTTGCTTGGGTTGCGGTGCTAGCTGAATCGGGTTTAGATTCGGAGGGTTGACCCGTTGAGTAACTTGATGGCTTGGGCCGCAACAATTTCTGTCATCTCCCGCACTCCCCACGCTAACATCTATAAATTCTGGAACTTCTGGTCGGCATCGTTGACCTGCACCAAAGCCAACAGGCAACCAGACCACGTTTGACAAGTTACCCTTGGCGATTCAGGCTGTTCACGAGATAGGCATTTTGGCTATGAGTCAAGAACACAGCTTCAGAGACGATCGGCTTCCTGCGCCCTGCCTAGTGGATGCTGGCATTGTGGCCAATAAACACGATATGCAGCGGTTATTGGCTGACTTGGGTCGAGTGCGCTATTGCTATCGCCACGACGATAACTTTAGTGACGAAGCCGAAGGCTATGTGATGGAAGTATTTGCTGACCCGCAACAGTCTACGCTAGTCGCAAATTACTCGCTTTATCTCAACGTTCATAGCTTTGACTATTTGCAGCTGGGGCAAACCGAGGGCGGACAGCCCTGCTTTGATCTGATGCAAGATAATCGCCAGTTGCGGCTGGTGCCCCTGTCCAACCCGTTGGATGAGCAAAGCACCCGACGACTCAACGCCGCAGCCCTAGAAGCCGTCGTTGCCGAAGTGCTCTCTGCAGGGTGGGATGTGCGCATTGATGACGAAGAAAACTTTTCAGCCTAGCGGTTTGGCGTGCGCCTAATTAGCATCCGCTTTGAGCGCTAGGGCGTGTCATCAATTCCGACCAAAAGCCTTGTGCTATGAGCGTTGCCACGCCCGATCCAAAAAAAACAGGCTAGGGGCTGTGACCGTTCATTTCTGGGCCATTAGCGGCTAATTGATGACAGCCCCTAGCCCTACAGACGAGATGAAACCCCTAAACCCTAGGGTCTTTTGGAGTGGCATTGCCGCCCCAAAATCTTGATATGCGGTGCGCAACACGCACCGCATATCAAAGGGTTGAGCTGAACCCACACTCAGGTTGCGTGAATAGTGTAGGATGCTGAATCTGGGTTTTAGTTTAGGCAGGCTAGGAATTGAGGGGGATGTCGTTGGGATTTTCGTATCAGATTGAGGGGCGATGTAGCTGCAGTCGAGCGCGGGCGGGAGTATTCCACACCCCTCATGGCATTTTAGAAACGCCTCGGTTTATGCCAGTGGGCACTCTAGCAAATGTCAAAACCGTGACGCCTCAGCATCTCGAAGCTACGGGTGCACAGATGGTTTTGGCAAATACATACCACCTGCATTTGCAACCGGGTGAAGATATCGTGGCTGAGGCGGGTGGCCTGCACCGCTTTATGGGCTGGAATGGCCCCATCCTCACAGACTCGGGTGGGTTTCAGGTGTTTAGCCTGAGCGAAATGCGGCAGATTGACGATGAGGGCGTGACCTTTCGCTCGCCTCGAGGGGGGGAGCTGATTCACTTTACGCCTGAGCGCTCAATGCAGATTCAAGCGGCGCTTGGGGCAGATGTGATTATGGCGTTTGACGAATGCCCGCCTTATCCCGCCAGTCGGGAGGCCGTCGAAGCTGCGACTGACCGCACCTATCGCTGGCTAGAGCGGTGTCGTGCGGCCCATCAGCGAACCGACCAAGCGCTCTTTCCGATTGTGCAGGGGGGCGTGTACTTGGATTTGCGCCAGCAGTCCGCAGCGGCGATCGCCCAGCTTGAGGCACCGGGCTACGCCATTGGCGGTGTTAGCGTTGGCGAACCCGCGCACCTGATCGAAAAAATTGTGACTGCAACGACGCCGCTGCTGCCCGACAATAAGCCGCGCTATCTGATGGGCGTTGGCACTCACCGCGAAATGGTGCAGGCGATCGCCGCTGGGGTCGATATGTTTGACTGCGTGATTCCCACCCGGCTGGCGCGACATGGCTGCGCCCTAGTGGATGGGCAGCGCTGGAACCTAAAAAATAACCGCTACCGCCGCGACTACGAGCCGCTCGACGCCACCTGCCCCTGCTACACCTGTACGCACTTTTCGCGCGCCTACATCAGCCACCTGCTGCATGCCCGCGAACTGTTGGGGTTCACGCTGCTGTCGATCCACAACATTACGGAACTGGTGCGGTTTACTCAGCGGATCCGGGATGCAATTTTGGGCGATCGCTTCATCACAGAGTTTGGACACTGGCTGACCCCACAAGAGGCCCCTCAATCCTGATGGATAGCCTCGATTGCCGCCGTTGCCGCCGCTAGGCTGGGCGATATAGACCGGGGCGGCAAAACTGATAGAGCGCGTGCGTCCAAGAGCGCAGTTTTCGGCATTCGCCGACCTGACGTTCTAGAGAGAGCGGGCGATCGCTCTCTGTGGGAGAGTCTGCTGGCGAATCTGCTCAATCAGCTCTGGCAGCCCATCTTGCTGGAGGCGATAGCTGAGGGGATGAGCGATCAGCCGAGCGGTGCTTTCGAATAGCGTCTCAATTTCTATCAGATTATTGTCTTGCAGGGTGCGCCCGGTTGCGACCAGATCGACAATGGCTTCTGACATGCCTGTAATAGGCCCCAGCTCAACCGAGCCGTATAGCGGCACGATTTCGACGGGCAGATCAATGCTCTGAAAGTACTCATGGGCGCAGCGCACAAACTTGGAGGCGATGCGGCAGTGGGGTGGCAGTTGCAGCGCTGAGCGATAGGGGCTGGATGCCTGCACCGCCACAGACAGGCGGCATTGACCAAAGCCTAAATCCACTAAATGCGCCACACGGGGCTGCTTTTCGCGAAAGATGTCGTAGCCCACAATGCCCAGTTGTGCTTGCCCATACTCCACATACACAGGCACGTCATAGTTTCGCACAATCAACCCCTTGGCGCGATGGCTGGCATCCCAAATCTCAAGCTGGCGGTTTGCCGGGTCGAGAAACGCGCTGAAGTCATAGCCCAGTGATTTGAGCAGCTGAATGCTGTCTTTTAGCAGCCCGCCCTTGGGCAGCGCAATAGTGATCATAGTGATGGAACGGGGATGATGGACTGTGGGTAATGAATCTAAGGGTATGGATCTGAGGAGACGAAATGTGAGCGGATGCAGGTCGCCTCAGGCCATTCTATCAACGTCAACGCTCCGATACATGACGCATTCCCCATACACCCCGCTGGCAGGTCAGAGGATGACGAGTAGACGGGAATGCACCCACTCCACTGCTGCCCGCAACTTCGCCATCACGCTAACCCAACCCTAAGCGGTTGAATTTTCTAGAATTAGCTTATATAGTGTGTGCTTTAGAGCGTGACCACCACATCTATAGGGTCTTACTGCTCCTCACGGATTCCACACATTAAACTGCCATGGTTCAAAATATTGATCGTCTGCGTCAGACTAGCCCGTTTCCTGACTCGGCCCCCGCTGCCAATTCTGTGTTTTATCGCACTTATAGCCGCCGGGGAGAGAAGACGGAGGGGATGCGAGAAACCTGGGATGAGGTGTGCGATCGCACCCTGCGCGGCATCGCCGAACTCGGCAATCTCACTCCTGCCGAAGCAGATTTGCTGAGCCGCATGCAGCGCCAAATCAAAAGCCTGCCGTCGGGACGGTGGCTGTGGGTTGGCGGGACGGAGTGGGCTGCCAACCCAGAGAACTTTTCTGGAGCCTATAACTGCACCAGCACCAACGTAGTGGACTGGCGTGCCTTTGGGCTGATGATGGATTTGGCGATGATGGGCTGCGGCACTGGAGCCGTGCTGGAACCTAAATATATTGCTCAACTGCCTGCGATTCGCAATCGCTTGAATGTGTCGGTGATTCAAGACATTGGTGCGGTGCCCGCTGAGCAACGCTTGCCGAAGACAGACGTGGTGAGAGAGGGCGATCGCATCCTGATCCGCGTGGGGGATAGTCGCCAGGGCTGGGTGTCGTCTTACCAGACGGTGCTAGAACTGTCGACCGATCCATCCGTCACGGGTGAGGTTACGGTCGAGATAGACCTCGGCAGCGTTCGTCCTGCAGGTGAGCGGCTCAAAGGCTTTGGGGGGATGGCGAACCCCATTCGACTGCCAGGGCTGTATGAGCGCTGTGCGTTGATTCTCAACAAAGCCATTGGGCGACAGCTAAACTCTATCGAGTGTTGCCTGCTGATCGATGAAGCAGCGGCTTGTGTAGTTGCGGGCAACATTCGACGCAGTGCCGGAATGCGACAGTTTGATAGTGAGGATGCGATCGCCGCAGGCGCGAAAGAAAACCTGTGGATGCAGGATGACGCGGGCAACTGGCGCATTGACCCCGAGCGAGATGCGCTGCGCATGGCAAATCACACCCGTGTCTTTCACCGCAAGCCGACGCTAGAGGACTGCACCGAGGCCGTTCGCAAGCAATTCTATTCGGGTGAGGGCGCCATTCAGTGGGCGGGAGAAGCAGAGCGCCGGGCTCAGGGTTTAGGCCGCTATGGCCTAAACCCCTGTGGCGAAATTATTGGGCAGAATTTTCACTGCAATCTGGCCGAAATTCACCTCAACCAGCTTGATCCGCAAAATCTGAAGGAGCAGGAAGAGGCGTTTACTGCTGGGGCGCTGTCGGTAGCGGCATTGCTCAACCATCAGTTTCAAGAACCGCGCTACCAACAGTCGCGGTTAGACGATCCCATTGTGGGGGTCTCTTTTACTGGATTGTTTGACTTCTTTGTCAATGCGTTTGGGGTGGAGTGGTTGCGGTGGTGGGAGGCCGGACGCCCCGACACCATCACTGGCATGGCGTTTAAAGCCAAGGAGCAAGAATACCTGAGCCGCTGGAAAGAAGTTGTGCATCGCGTGGTGGGAGACTATTGCGATCGCCACGGGTTAAAGCGGCCCAACCGCTGCACGACGGTGCAGCCTGCAGGCACCAAGTCTCTGCTCACGGGGGCATCGCCAGGATGGCACCCGCCCAAGGCACAGCGCTTTATCCGCCGCATCACCTTCCGCAAAAACGACCCGGTGGCGCTCGCCTGTATGGACTACGGCTATAGCATTGTGCCCTCGCAGTCGGACAAAGACGATCAGGGCAATTTGCTCGACGATCCGTTTGATCCACGCTGTACCGAGTGGCTGGTCGAAATTCCCGTAGAAGTGCCCTGGGCAAACCTGCCCGGTGCCGACGAGATTGAGATCGAAAAATTCTCGGCGCTGGCGCAGTTCGATTTCTATATGCAGGTGCAGACCCATTACACGGCCCACAACACCAGCGCCACGATTGAACTCAATGAGGCGGAAATTGAGCCGCTGGCCCAGGCCATCTATGGGGCGATCGCCCAAGACAAAGGCTACATCAGCGCGGCACTGCTAGCTCGGTTTAATGCCCCGTTCCCCCGGTTGCCCTTTGAAAAAATCAGCAAAGCCACCTTTGAGCAGTTGAGTGCAGCAGTGGTGCAGCGGCAGCAGACGGCAGACTTCTATACCGCACTCACCCGCTATGATTCGGGCGAGCTGATGGAAGCTGGGCCTGCGGGCTGCGACAGCGACAAGTGCATGTTGCCTGAAACGAAGTAGCCTCTGTTCAGACAAGGAACGGTTTGGGGCACGCCGTGCCCCAAACCCTTTACATGTGGGGGACACCGTCGGGCATGAGAGTGCCGGACAGGTTGGTGTTTTGGAAGTTGACGCAGTAGATCTTGGCGCTAATCAAGACTGTTTCCGTGAGATCAGCTTCGCTCAGGTTGGCCCAGTTGAGGTTAGCGCGGTAGAGGTTGGCCTTGCATAGGTTCGCCCCACGCAAGGACGTCCAGCTAAGGTTGGTGCCCCGGAGGCTGGCGTTGACCAGGTTTGCATTGATCATGTTGGCGCTGCTGACGCGGGCGCGGCTGAGGTCGGCATCTCGCAGGTTTGCCTCCTCTAGGCTGGCTCCCTGCAAGATGGCGCAGACCAAGTAGCCGCCCTCTAGATTGGCTTCGTTGAGGTTGGCGTTGGAGAGGTTGGCGTTTTCTAGGTTGGCATAGCTGAGGTTGACGCCGACTAGCTTGGAGCGATTGAGGCTGGCGTCGCTGAGGTCAGCTTTGGTTAGATCGAGTCGATCGAGAATGGCTTCTGCCAGGTTGGCCCCAGTGAAGTTGGCGGATTGGGCGATCGCATCTACCAGTTTGGCACCCCGCAGGCCCACTTCAGTTAGATTGGCGTCAGACAGGTTGGCGCGCAACAGTTCACACCCAATCAAGTTGGCGCGGCTGAGGTTCGCGCCGCGCAGGTTGGCACCCGTGAGGTTGGCTTCTCGCAGGTTGGCAAAGCTCAGGTCGGCGTGGCTGAGATTGGCTCCGGTGAGGTTTACCCGCCGCAGATTCACTTCTCTTAGGTCTTGCCCACTCAGGTCAGCTCCGATGAAGTCGCTCTCGCGAAAATCGCGGATGCCTGACACGTAGTGATTCTTCAGTTCGTCTACATTCATAACCGTCAGACCTGGAGAGGGCTCTCGTATTGGCTTTAGGGTGCCCAGTCTGCAAAGGGCGATCGCACTAACTTGGGAAAGATTCACCCCCCAGCGAGTAAAATCCGGACAGCTAGGCTCTCAATATAGTGAGCAACAGTACGCCCGAGTACCCGATATTTTTCAGGCTCATTCTGCTGAACTGCTGGGGATGGCCGCAAGATGTGGAAAAATAGAAGCTCTGTCAAGAGTGGACTTGGGTCACATCCATGACTGGTACCGATTGATTTTGAACGAATGGTTAGATAGCGTAAGCCTGTCTGAACAATGGCCTAGCCACCTAAGCATTTCATGCATCGAGTTCAACCACAGGGTCTTGCCGAGTCAACCATGGGTCGCGCTGCCATAAGGGCGTTGCTTCCATCTTGAGGGCATGGGTTGCCGTTAGCGGTGGGGGGCGATACCCCCGGATGATTGCAGAGGTCGAGGCTGCAAAGGTCTGAGTTAGCCTTGATTGATGGGGGATTCGAGACGAGAATCAGGCTGCTGATGGCATGCTATTGAGATAGGGCGATCGCACATTCCGTCACGAAGGCTACCTGGTTAGGACTACCAGGCAAAACTACTGTTTACGACTGTTGTTAAGGATGTTGTAGGATGGCTGACAATCAACGGAGCCAAGCGATTACTCAAGGTGTGCAGCGTAGCCCGAACCGGGCCATGCTGCGAGCGGTAGGGTTTCGCGATGAAGATTTTATGAAACCTATTGTGGGCGTGGCGAGTGCGCACAGCACGATTACACCTTGCAATATGGGCATTGCGCCCCTAGCAGACGAAGCGCAGGCGGGCATTCGTCATGCGGGCGGCATGCCGCAGCTATTTGGCACCATCACCATTAGTGATGGAATTTCTATGGGCACCGAAGGGATGAAATACTCCCTCGTGTCGCGGGATGTGATTGCCGATTCCATCGAAACGGCCTGCACTGGGCAAAGCATGGATGGGGTGCTGGCGATTGGCGGCTGCGACAAGAACATGCCGGGTGCGATGATTGCGATCGCCCGCATGAATATTCCGGCGGTCTTTGTCTATGGCGGCACCATCAAGCCGGGGCACTACGGCGGCAACGACCTAACGGTGGTGAGTTCCTTTGAGGCGGTCGGGCGGTACAGCGCGGGTAAGATTGACGCGGAGACCCTAGCCGAAATTGAGCGCCACGCGTGCCCTGGTGCGGGTTCCTGCGGCGGCATGTTTACGGCCAACACCATGTCGTCGGCGTTTGAGGCGATGGGGATGAGCCTGATGTATTCCTCCACGATGTCGGCAGAAGATGCCGAAAAGGCGGAGAACACGGCGCTGGCGGGCAAGGTGGTCGTTGAAGCGATTCGCAATAACCGTTGCCCGCTCGACATCATCACCCGCAAGTCGATTGAAAATGCCATCTCGGTCATTATGGCGGTGGGTGGATCGACTAATGCAGTGCTGCACTTTTTGGCGATCGCCCATGCCGCGAATGTGCCCCTAACGCTAGACGACTTTGAGACCATCCGCGCCCGGGTGCCGGTGCTGTGCGACCTAAAACCTTCGGGAACCTATGTTGCGACTGACCTGCACCGGGCCGGGGGCATTCCCCAGGTGATGAAAATGCTGTTAGCCCATGACGTGCTGCATGGCGACTGCATCACCGTCACTGGGCAAACGGTTGCGGAACTGTTGACCGATATCCCCGCTGAGCCCCGTGCCGATCAGGATGTGATTCGCCCCTGGAGCCGCCCCGTCTACCCTCAGGGTCACTTGGGCATCCTTAAGGGCAATCTAGCAATGGAGGGTGCTGTCGCCAAGCTGACGGGCATCAAAAAACGCCAGGTCACTGGCCCAGCCCGAGTATTTGAATCTGAAGAAGACTGTTTGGATGCTATTCTCGCGGGCAAGATTCAGCCGGGGGATGTGATTGTGGTGCGCTATGAAGGGCCAAAGGGTGGCCCGGGTATGCGCGAAATGCTAGCGCCCACCTCCGCCATTATCGGCGCAGGGTTAGGGGACTCGGTGGGGTTGATCACGGATGGGCGCTTCTCGGGTGGCACCTATGGCATGGTGGTGGGGCATGTGGCTCCCGAAGCCTATGTGGGCGGTACCATTGCCCTCGTGCAAGAGGGCGATCGCATCACGATCGACGCCGATGCTCGCCTACTTCAGCTCAATGTGCCCGACGAGGAGCTAGCTCGCCGCCGCGCCGCTTGGCACCCGCCTACCCCGCGCTACACCCGTGGCGTGCTGGCAAAGTACGCTGCCCTAGTCTCGTCTAGCAGTCTCGGTGCCGTTACGGATTTAGGGTTGGTGATTAAGGGTTAAGGGTTACAGGGTTAAGGGCTAGGGTTTGAAGATTAGGTATAGAGATGGATGGCGAGGATGAAAACACTCCACCTCTCCATCCCTAGTTTTCGCTGGTGCAGCGGGTTCACTCCAATCGAATTCAAACTAGCGCATTCAGCGCTTTATCAAATTCACAATAATTCCTGCTCGCTGGCCTCCCGGTAGCCGCTGGGAAAGATGGTGCGGTCATCGCAGTCGGCCTCGCTCAAATCGATGCCCTGGGCGCGAAAGAGGCAAGTGCCGCTGAGCTTGGTATGGTGCAGGTGCGATCGCTCTAAATTGGCCTGGGTCAGGTCAGCATAGGACAGGTCAGCGTAGGACAGATCGGCACAGCTAAAGTCACTAGTTTGGCAGGTGGCCTTGATGAGCACAGCGCGTTGCAGGTTTGCATAGGCTAGGATTGCGCGAGACAAATTAGCCCCACTCAAGTCGGCATCGGCCAAGTTGACAGACTGCAATCGCGCATTGCTCAGTTCGGCAGCAGAGAGATTGGTGCCGCTTAAATTAGCGCGGCTGAGATTGGCATAGGCGAAGTAAGCACCACGCAAATCGCAGCCTTGCAGAACAATGTCTTGAAGGGTGCATTCAAATAAATCGACGTGTTGCAGGTCGAGATTGCTAAAATCGCGCTGGCCTGCCGCATAGGCATCCAGAAGATCGCGAGCGCTCATTGATTTCATGGTCACGGGAAACCAGCGCTGAGGTGCGATCGCTCGTCACGATTGCTGCACCAGCGCTTAAGTATATATGCTCAACTATTTAAATAAGTTTACAAACTCGATGCCGTGACCGTGCAGAGTTTTAAGCATCTTTTCAGGATTTGGAGATTACTATACCGTCTGAGCGGGCGTTCCCCTCTGTGAATTAACGTCAGTTCGGGTTAAGGGGGTTTTGGGGCACCGCGCGACGCGCGGTGCCCCAAAACCCTCAATGTGTCGTGCGCGTCGCGCACGACACATTGAGGGTTTGAGCTTATCCCGAACTCAGGTTGAATTAATCTGGGAATTAACAGGTGGGTGAGCCTGTGAACGACCTGTAGTCTGGCTTAGTCGTCTTAGGATGCCCTGGGCGGCAGTTTCAGCCGTTTCTACTGCCCCATTCATATAGCCTTGCGAATCCAACGAGCAGTGTTCACCCACAAACCACAGGTTGTCTACTGGCTCCCCTTCTGCCCCGCCAAAGCGGGTCCACTGGCCCGGCAGGTAGCAGCTATAGGAGCCGAGGGCATGGGGCTCTGCAGACCACACCGCTCGCAGTGCCGTGCCCCGGCTGACTTGGTCGATGCCAGGAAAAACGGCGTTGAGATCGGTGGTGAATGCCTCGGCCTGAGCATCGGGACTATGGGCTGCTAGGTTTAAGCCTTCGCGCCCTCCTCGGAGATTAGTGACCCAGCCACTAGGCCCGACGCGGTAACGGGCGCTTTCCCAGGTATTTTGTAACGCGAGATCGGTATAGAGGCTGATGGTAGAACCGTAGCGATCGCGCCAAATGCGTTCCTGAAACGGCACCGCCAGCTTACTACAGGTGCCATAGCCCAGCTGGGCGATCGCCCGCTGCTTCACCTCGGGCAGCGCCACATCCAGGTTGACTTGGCGCAAAACTGAGAAGGGCACCGCCAGCACCACGGCATCATAGGTGCGCTCAATGGGGGTGTGATCATGACACAGGCTTGCCCGATAGCGGCGATCGCCCGTCTCTTGCAACGATTCCAATCGAGTATCGGTTTCTACTAGCCGCTCGACTCGCTGGGCAAGTGCCTGAGGAAGTTGCTCATTGCCGCCCACAATATGCCAGCGCTCATCGCTGACGCCGTAGGTGCTCCACTGGCCCACCTCTGCCCCAATCAGGCACAGCATGTTGAGACAGGTTTGCGCATCGGCATCGCGGCCATACTCAGTGACATAGGCGACCCGCACCAACTCTTTGATCACCGGGTCTACCGAGGCAGTATCCAAATAGTCTTCGAGAGAGAGTTGATCGAGCCGACGAGCAGTCGAGGTGACCGCGTGATAAGTAATGGAGCGACTTCCGGCAAAACTGCCCAGCGCGAGTAAGTCTTGAGTAATTTGGGCCGCCAAGGGAGAGAATCCCTGAACCACTTGCGCATGGGAGATGCGCTGACCCCCAAAATACAACACCTCTGGTTCTAGCCCTGCGTCGGCTTGGCGCAAGTCTGCCATCTCTAGCCCGAGTTCTGCCGCTAGAGCGCGCACAGCGGTGTGCTGCGTGTCGATAAACTCACCCCCCAGTTCCACCACATCGTCGCTGCCCATGAGCTTGCTCATGCTGCGGAGGCGGCCACCAATGCGGGAACTGGCTTCTATCACGTCTACCGCCACGCCTGCCTGCCGCAGTCGATAGGCCACGGTGAGCCCTGCCACACCAGCCCCCACGACCAAAATGTTGGCTGCGTCACGAGTCGCTGCGGCTGCGGCATGGGGTGGTGTGGCCGAGAGGAGGCTGCGGGTGCCCAATGCCCCTGCCGTTAGAATGCCAGCTTGGAGGATTTGTCGGCGCGATCGCTCCACTCGCAGCATCTCATCCAGTTCATCAACAGGAATTTGTGTCTGAGCAGAAAGCTGGCTCAGCCGAAAACTGCGGCGAACAATATCAATTAAGGGACTTCTAGACATGGGACAAACCAAAACAGATGGGGCTAAATCAGCCCATCTGCTACGCTAGCGCTTTTTTAGGAACAGTGTGCGCCTATATCCTCAACTGCTGACAAATGGCTGACAAATGGCTGACCTCGGGCGATCGCCCTTACGCTGCTCCGTTACAGATCCTGAATAGTCCCAAACGTAGAAAACGTTGAGACAAAATAGACCCGGAACTGAGGCCATTAGTTCAAGGCATTGGGTTCTTTGCCATAGGCTTGCCAGGCCAAATCCACCAGGCCATTCACAATGGCAGACGCCACCACCGCACTGCCCTTGCGTCCATCAATGCGGATGTGGGGAATCAGAGAATCGGTAAGTCGGGCGATCGCCACATCTACCCCCACAAAGCCAGCCGGGGTTCCAATCACCAGCGCCGGACGAATCTCTTCCGTCTCAATCAGCTCAACCAGTGCCGTTAATGCAGTTTGCTCTTGCCCAATCACAAAAATCGCTTCAGGATATCGCCGCGCCAGCGTTTCAATGCCCCAGGCCACGCGGGTCTTTTCTCGCTGGGGCCGGGTCAGCGCATCCATACTGCAATATACCGGGTTCGAAAACGTGTTTTGAATCAAAGGGGCAATGCCCACCTGCACCATCGGCACATCTACCACAATAGTGCTGCGGGCCGCTAATGCCGCTGCACCGGCTTGAAGAGACTGTTCTGAAAAACAAATGAGAGATTTGTAGTCAAAATCGCCTGTGGCGTGGATAATCCGACGCACAATTTCATATTCCGCAGGTGAAAAGCTATGCTCACCCATCTCGCGGTCAATAATGCGGAGACTTTGAGCGTCTGACACGTGCCACTCCATAACAGCCCTGAGCTACTCCATTTGACTTTTAATACTGGCACATTTCTGGCCTAGCCGAGCCACAGATTGAGCCAGGCCTTTCGGGTGGTGGGCCGCAGATCCCTTCAGCACTTATGATTCGGGAGAAGAGGAGTTGGTGAAGGTTGGCGATAGGTAGGCCACCAGCAACCCCATCACAAACCCCGCCACATTCCGCATGAGCGGCAACCAATCAGACGTGCGAGTCACCACTGGGCCAATGCCAAAGGCAATGAACAAAATGCCCCACAGTGGCGAAAAAATGAGAGCCCATTGCCAGGCAAACACTTGACCTGGGCGGCGGGGCTGAGCCGCAAAGCCGCAGATCACACCTCCCAGCACAGAGGTGATCAAGGTCAAAATCCACTGTTCGCGAGGCAGACCGGGAACGACGTTGCAGCCACCCCGCGCCAGACAGGTTTCGATAGATTGCAGCGCCTCAATGATGGAGCCATCTTCGCCACTGTCGCGCACAAAAAATTGATTGCCATACCGAGTTTGCAGCTCAATCCAAAACGTGCGAGGCAACAGGTCGTAGAGGTCGTCGCCGACGCTAAAGTTGAGCAGGTTGCCGCCGCGTGCGTCAGCCACGAGCAGCACACTGTGATCGTCTAGACCCCAAAAATCCTTCACGGCGCGACCTGGGGTGCGGTCAAACTGGGTCAATACGCGGAGCTTCCACCCGGTTTGCTGCTCAAACTGGCTGAGGTGATCATCTAGTTCTTGCTGCTGAATGCTGGTGAGCGAGTCTGCCAAATCAATCACGTTGGTGGGTGACGTGGGCAGCAGTTCAGGATTGTCGTAGGCGTAGGCTGTAGGGGCGATCGCCCAACTGGTCACCGCCAGTAGCACCGCTACTAGCCACACCACACCCTTCCGTGCTGCAATTTTTACCATGGCTGGAATGCTCAAAAACCTTAACGATGTATGGTAGCGGGAAATGAAACCTTAAGGAATAAAGTCTCTGGTTACATTTCGTAACTTTTTTCTAATATACCGTGGATCGCCCCGCGATAGGGCGATCGCGGAACAAGGCGTGAGCAAACGGGGGGATTCCCGCCTCATCTCGATCATATAGATGAGAAAAGCCTGGGCCAGCCCCAGTCCTGTCCTAGGCATGTTCGTCTTATGAGTTACCGCCCAGAGGTAGGGTTTTCAGGCAGTATAGGGACAAGCCCCAATCAGTCAGAATGTGCGTATAGACTAGGCTAGACTCGCACCTTTAATCGAGTCGAACCTATTCAAGGAAAGGGCCGTGAGGCGACACTGCTGGCCCAACTGCACCCCAAGGGGTTACATTGTGCGTGCTTCTGAGTGATGGGCGCACGGGTTAGAACCTGACATATCTCTTGCACTTTATAGATAGGATTAACCGATGAATGCAACACAGCTTTGGGAACGGTATCAAGACTGGCTATACTTCCACAGCGGTCTGAATCTGTACCTCGACATTAGCCGGATGCGGTTTGATGCTGATCTGGTGGAGGCTCTACGTCCCAAGTTTGACCAAGCATTCGCTGCGATGGATGAACTGGAGAAGGGGGCGATCGCCAATCCTGACGAAAACCGCATGGTGGGGCACTACTGGCTGCGCGACCCCGATCTAGCCCCTAGCCCTAACCTGCGCCGCGAGATCCTAGATGGGCTAGAACAGATTGAAACCTTTGTGGGGCAAGTGCATTCTGGCGAAATTAAGCCACCGGATGCGGCTAAGTTTACCGATGTGCTGTCGGTAGGCATTGGTGGCTCAGCCTTGGGGCCACAGTTTGTGGCCGAGGCCCTAGCGCCTGCCACGCCGCCCATGCAGATTCACTTTATTGATAATACTGACCCGGCAGGAATCGGGCGGGTCTTGACAGGGTTGGGGAAACGCCTCTCTTCTACCCTCGTTCTTATTACCAGCAAATCTGGCGGCACGCCCGAAACTCGCAACGGCCTGCTAGAAGTGAAGCATGTCTATGAGCAGCACGGGCTAGATTTTTCGAACTATGCAGTTGCGATCACCATGAGCGGCAGCAAGTTGTCAAACTTGGCGACTGCAGACCGTTGGCTGGCAGAGTTTCCGATGTTTGATTGGATTGGGGGGCGCACGTCAGAACTCTCGGCAGTCGGGCTGCTGCCCGCCGCGCTTCAAGGTATCGATATTCGCGGCATGTTGGCCGGGGCACAGGAAATGGATAAGGCCACCCGCATTCCTGAGTTGAAACAGAACCCCGCCGCGATGCTGGCGCTCTGTTGGTATGCCAGCGGCAATGGCAAGGGCGAAAAAGACATGGTAATTTTGCCCTATAAAGACAGTCTGCTGCTGTTTAGCCGCTATTTGCAGCAGTTGTTGATGGAATCTTTGGGTAAGGAATTAGACCTAGACGGCAACACCGTAAACCAAGGGATAGCGGTGTATGGCAATAAAGGCTCGACAGATCAGCATGCCTATGTGCAGCAGTTGAGGGAAGGAGTCGCGAACTTTTTTGCCACGTTTATCGAAGTGCTCGAAGATCGACCGGAGAAAGAGGGCCAGGCTCTGGAGGTAGAGCCTGGAGTCACCAGTGGTGACTACCTCTCGGGGCTGTTGCAGGGCACACGCGAAGCGCTATACGAGAACCAGCGCGATTCCATCACGATCACCATTCCCCAAGTGAACCCGCGCATTGTGGGGGCGCTGATTGCGCTGTATGAGCGGGCGGTGGGGCTGTATGCGTCGTTGGTGAATGTCAATGCTTACCATCAGCCTGGGGTAGAGGCGGGCAAAAAGGCGGCGGCTTCGGTGCTGTCGTTGCAGCAGCGGATTGTGCACGCGCTGGCTGCTGCGGATCAGCCGTTGGATTTGGCAACGCTGGCGGCAAAAGCGGAGGCACCTGATGACGTGGAGGCGGTGTATTTGATCGTGCGCCATTTGGCTGTAAATGGTCGTGGGATAGAGCTTCAGGGCGATCGCTCCAAACCCTCTACGCTTCAAGTCTCAGCGACCGCTTAGGCGAGCGCCGCGTTAACTCTAGGCTTGACAGCCTTCGTATTGGTGAACCGGAGCGGTTGCTGTATCTGGATTGCAGGAATGAAGGGGGAATACCCCCCCATTTAGGTTCGGCTCTGCCGACTGCCATTTGGGGTCTGGGCTTGATAGATTATGACTACGATTTGTTACGCCCAGATGAGGTTTTGTGCAGTGGATAACTCAACCAACATACGTTCTGAACTCTTCAACAGTGGTGAGTCAAACAACCACTTGTGGCACTATGTGCAAACCATGCGCCCTGACACTGTTTCTCATCTTTCGAAGCCAGAAAGCACCGAAGTGTTTCAGGTGATGGAGCGCAACATTATAGGGCTGCTGGGCGGGTTGCCGTCGGATGGTTTTGATGTCAGCGTAACGACCAGTCGCGAGCACTTGGGGCGGCTGCTAGCCTCGGCGATGATGAGTGGCTACTTTTTGCGAAATGCTGAACAGCGATTAGGGTTTGAGCGATCGCTCCAGCCTGTTGACTCTGACCCCGATGCCTAGCGACTGATTGTGCCGTCTCGCAAATTACCAAACTTACCTACGCAGCAGTCGGCTGATCCCCTATTGGATTGGTCGACTGTTGCCGTATCTGAGCTGCGTCAACGGCTGTTGATTTGGTACGCCCAGCAGGGGCGAGAGCTGCCCTGGCGAAATAGCCGAGATCCCTATGCGATTTGGATTTCGGAAATTATGCTGCAACAAACCCAGGTAAAGACCGTAATTCCCTACTATCAGCGATGGTTGGCTATGTTTCCGACGGTGGCAGATCTGGCTGCCGCTAGCCAAGAGCAGGTGCTGAAACAGTGGGAAGGGCTAGGCTACTATGCGCGAGCCCGCAACTTGCACCGGGCGGCACAGCAGGTGGTGCACGATCATGGGGGGCAGTTTCCATCGACGTTGGCCGGGGCGATCGCCCTTCCTGGCATTGGGCGCACCACGGCGGGCGGCATTCTCAGTGCAGCCTTTAACCAGCCGGTTCCCATTTTGGATGGTAATGTAAAGCGAGTGCTGGCACGGCTAGTCGCGCTGGAGCGATCGCCCAGTCGAGCGCTCAGCCAACTCTGGCAGTGGTCAGAAACGCTGCTCGATCAGGAGTCACCGCGCAATTTTAATCAAGCCTTGATGGATTTGGGTGCCACGGTTTGCACCCCCAAGCAGCCCGCATGTGACCGATGTCCTTGGATTGTCCACTGTCGTGCCTATGCCCGTGCCATGCAACACGAACTTCCCCACTCTGACCAGCGCCCGCCCTTGCCCCATAAGCAAATTGGTGTGGCGGTGATTTGGAATGAGCAGCGTCAAATTCTCATTGACCGTCGCCGCCAAGAGGGGCTGCTGGGAGGACTGTGGGAGTTTCCGGGTGGCAAGTTAGAGCCGGGGGAAACGGTGGAGCAGTGCATTCGCCGCGAAATTCAAGAAGAATTGGGAATCGATGTGGAGGTGGGCGATCGCCTAATTACGGTCAACCACGCCTACTCTCACTTTCGAGTCACCCTCAATGTGCACCACTGCCGCCATCTCACAGGCGAACCGCAACCCTTGGAATGTGATGAAGTGCGCTGGGTAACGGTGGATGACTTGGCGCAATACCCCTTTCCCAAAGCCAATATTCATATCATCGATGCCCTCAAACAGGCGCAGCGCCGTGCATAACGTGCCGTATTAGCCTGCAATGTTCAATAATTAACCTGAGTTCGGGATAAGCTCAAACCCTTAATGTGCCGTACGCGACGCGTACGGCACATTAAGGGTTTTGGGGCATCGCGCGTCGCGCGATGCCCCAAAACCCTCTCAACCCGAACTGACGTTAATAATGCTCTACTCTACCTCGGCTTCATATTCGTCATCCGCAGTATTATCGTTCGCAGCTTTATCATCCGCATCAGACGTAGAGCTGCTGACAGGCTGAATCGTCGGCAATTTATCAACCTGAAAGTATTGATAGAACTTGTTGGTTACTTGCAGCCAGGATGAACGAGTCTCGGCTTTGCGACGCTTTTTCACAAAGCCCATCTCTACCAACTCCTGCACATGCTGATATGCGCCAGAGCCTCGCAGTTCTACCAGCGCGGTTAGGGTAAGTGGCCCTTTGAGGGCGATCGCCGCTAGGGTTCGCAACGCTCCTAATCCCACATCCACGGGCACCAGCGAATGCACCAAATCCTGAAACTCTTCTCTCAGCTGCATGCAGTAGCCATCGGGAGTTTCTACAATTTCTAACGCAGTGTCGCGGTGGGCATACTCCGCCATTAGCTCAATCAGCCCATCCTCGACCTCGCTGCGGCTACGGGCTGCATACTCCACCAGCTTGGTAACGGGCAACGGCTGACCTTTGAGGTAGAGAATGGCTTCGAGCTTGCTGGCAAGGCGGGGCATTGGGTATAGGGCGGGAGGGCTTGAATGTTGAAAGGTGGAAGGGCGAAGAGTTTAGAGATTGAGTGGGAGGGTTCAGGCTCTGAATTTTCCATTCACGGCTAACCGCTACGGCCTGACTTCTGCCTCTGCCCGCAGGTGTTCTAAAACCGGGCGAATCACGTCTGGGGTCGCTTGGTCGGTGACGATGGCGTGGCCGATACGAGTCGGCAGCACAAAGCGAACTTTGCCACCTTCTACCTTTTTGTCGGTTTGCAGACTGGCGAGAATCGCGTCAAGATCTATGCCGGAGGGGAGACAGGTGGGCAGGTGAGTTTTGGCGATTAGGGCGTGCTGTCGCTGAGTAGCGTCGGCGTCCCAAAGGTGAAGTTGGGTGGCGATCGCCCCTGCGGCCACCATGCCGATGCCCACGGCTTCACCGTGATTCACGACGCGATAGCCCGTTAGGCTTTCTACGGCGTGCCCAATGGTATGGCCGTAGTTGAGGATGGCGCGTAAGCCAGCTTCTTTCTCATCTTGGCTAACGACATGGGCTTTGGCTTGACAAGAGCGGGTCAGAATCGTGTGCAACAGTTCGGGAGAGAGCGCCCGGAGTTGATCGAGCCTGGGTGTGCGTTCTAGTTGCTCAAATAGGTCGGCATCCCAAATCACGCCGTATTTGATCACTTCTGCCATCCCTGCGCGAAACTCGCGTCCGGGCAGCGTGTGCAGCACCTCTGGGTCAATCAGCACCAAGCGCGGTTGATGAAAGGATCCGATTAAGTTTTTTCCCTGGGGATGGTTGACGCCCGTTTTGCCGCCGATGGAGGCATCGACCATTGCCAGCAGCGTGGTGGGCACTTGAACGACGGCGATGCCCCGCAGCCAGGTCGCCGCTGCAAAACCCGCCATGTCACCCATTACCCCGCCACCCAGCGCCACAACCGTAGAGGAGCGCTCAAGTCGATGCTGTAGGGCTGCGTCGTAGATTTTTTGCAGAGCTTTTGGGGTTTTGTAGCGTTCGCCGGGAGGCAGCAGCACCGATGCTACATCAAACTCAGCTTGGTTCAGGGCGGCGATCGCCCGCTCCCCATAATGCTTAAAAATCGGTGGGCTTGATACCAGCAGCACCTTGCGCCCTAGCCCTAGCGGCTGCATCCAAGTGCCTAAGTGATCAAGACTGCCTGGGGCGATCGCCACCTCATAGCTGCCCTGGGGCACATCAACCGTAATCACCGACTTCATGGATGGTTCTACCTGTTTTGCTCAATGGTTCAGCGTACCGACCATTATCGCACCTGCAATCCATCTAACCTATCCTGCCGCTGGGAGTGGCAGGCCAGTCCAAAGCAGCACGCCCGACCCTAAGCCGTCAAGGATTGCCGCGCGAGCATTCACTGGCCTAGTCTGCTGTGGAAGTGATCCCGCTTTGATGGTTCAATATAAGTCATGCGGTAATGCCAGAAAGCTTGTTAGGGTCTGCGCTTGATCTCAAAGTTTGTTAGATTTCACGCAAATCGTTCAATCGAGATTTCCCGTTAACGTTTGAAACAACGAAACCCGCAGACTGGCGTTCATCACAGCCTGAGAAAACAGCGATCAGATTGTCTAGGAGTATCGAAACATGGCATCAGTCTTATATTTGGTGATTTTGGTTGGCGCGGCTGGGGCTGCTTTTGGCATGTATTTTGTGCTGCGAAGCATCAAGATGATCTAGTCCCGTTCACATTGAAGGCAGATGGGATAAGTCCTGTGAGACAGATCCCGATAGTTAGAGGGCGATCGCTCACAGGCGGTGCCTTCTGACAATGCATCAGGCAGGTTGCCGGACGAAAGCATGAGAAACATTGAACGGGATATTAGACAGGGCATTGATGCAGTCTTAGCCGCCAACGAAGCCTTCTATCGAGCATTTGAAAAGCGCAGCATCGACGCCATGAGCGAGGTGTGGTCTAAGGGAACGGGGTGTCTATGTGTTCACCCTGGGCGCGGCGTTTTGATGGGATGGGACAATATCCACGACTCTTGGGAACAGATTTTTCACAACACTCACTATCTTGAGGTGGATGTGCAAGTGAAGTCTTCGGAAATCTCCGGCAGTCTCGCTGTGGTGGTGGTAGTGGAGTCTATTATGCAGGTGGTGGGTGCCCGTCGCCTAGAGGCTAAATCTATCGCCACCAATGTGTTTGAGCGAATGGGAGCGTCATGGTTCTTGATTCACCATCACGGCAGTCCACTCATGCGTTAAGGTGCAAACGCATTTCACAATGCTAGGCAAACAGTTAACCAATGTAAAAACTTACGCCCTCTGCAAAGCAAAGGGCGTAAGTTTTTGTCATTTCAGCTCCGCAAGGCAAAGCTGAAATGGCACTCTCAAATTGACGGTTCTATCAACGTTAGCTCTATAGAGGACGCAAGCGTCTCCCCAACTCACGATTTTATTAGCAGCTACAGCCAGTGTGCCCACAATCGCCATGGCCGTTTGGATGGCCCTCGGCGCAGGCTTCACTGCAGTAGTGCTTACCATCTTTGTGCACTGCATCTTCGAGATGAACGACGCAGAGACAAGGTTCGCAGGCGCATTTCATTTGAGTCACGGTTGCCATGGGAGTCTCCTTTGTGAGTAACCTGGGTGGAACCAGAACTATGGAAATTCCACACTTCTGCATCCAGTTGAAGTACTTTTACTATAACATCTGAACATACATTCAGATGTTTTTGTCTGCATTCTTTCGATTCAACCCCGATAGGATGACACGGCGTTCTGAGGCAGAATTCGCCGTGTCATCTGGTGCAAGCTTGAGCTTTGAGAGCATCTAGGAGGTGTCGCTAGATGCTCACCTCGTCCGCAAAACTGGCCCAGCGGACAAAGTGAAACGGCCCGGCTACTGACCCCCATACATGCTCATCCGTGCTGGGATCGCGCCCTCGGTCAAGGCTGATAAAGTGATCAGCGTCGATTTCAAATTCGCTATCGAGGTAGGTTTCCTGACCTTTTCGGATGACTTTGCAGGCTTTTCCGGGTTCTACGTAGCCTTTAAAGCTGTGCCCTGTCCATTCCACAATCATGTTGCAGCCGGGTAGCTTTTGGAGATGATCGGCAGTCAGGTTCGTCAATCGCAGCACATCGCGAGATGCGCCATAAAACTCTGTTTCATCTTTCACGGTATAGTTTTCGATCTCGATGCGATCGCCCGTCAGAATTAGCTTCAATACCCGCAGACGATAGGGATCATTTAGGGTGAAATCGTAAGCTTGCTCCACAAAAAGCCCCACACCTGATAGAAGGTCTAGAGGCAATGGGCGCATGCAGACCCGAATATGGGCGAAAAACGGTGGGTTTTCAAAAGCTTGCGCTTGGTTGCTGAAATCTGCCGCCATCCAGCGAGCCAAGGTTGCAATATCGGTTGCGTGAGTCATGGCGGATGAACCTGGGATCGATTCTTTTACTCATCTTATATCACCGGGGATCACGCCTCTGGCATTTTAAGTCTGCGTTGTCTTCCTGTTAAGTTGCCTGCCTGGTTGGGTGCGGGAATGTTGCTTCATGGGTTGAGCAAGGGCGCAAGTAAGGGAGATACCGGAAACTCTGCAGGATAGACGAGCCAAGTGCGATTGAGGGGTTGAGTTAGGGTTTTAACCAGGGGCGATCGCTCGCTGATTTCTTGCAGACCCTGGGGTGTGAGCAGCTTGATACCGCGCTGATAGAGCGTATAGCCACTACTAGAAGTTTGGCAGATGGTGCTGTAGTAACCGGGCACAAATCCTATCTGTTCTAGCTTGTGGTGCAGCATTTGCAGCAGCTCAGTCTGCTGGGCTGGGGCGATCGCACTCACCTCCGTCGCTTTAAACAGGTTGCGGTTCACAAAACGGCGACATAAATCCGCTAACACGGGATCAGAATGGTCCTGCCATCGCTGTAAGTGATAGAAAAACACGCCATCGTCTGCGGCGAGATAGTGCTCTAAAGGCAGATGATCGCAATTGCCCGCTAGCCAGGCTGACACCGTCTCATCGGCTAAGATCTGCCCTGCACGATACAGCTCGCGCGCACGCTGAAAGGCTTGCCCCAACTGCCATGTAGCCGCAATGTTTTTGGCATGATTATAAATCTGAGCATACATAAAGTAGCGCACGATCAGGTAATGCTCAATGGCTGCGAGCCCCTTGTTTGCCACCACGAGCTGCTGGCTATCAGGGTCGTAGTTAAGCGCCATTAAGATGCGATCGAGATCTAGCCTGCCGTAGGAAGCCCCGGTGAAATAGCTATCGCGCATCAGATAATCGAGGCGATCGCAGTCCAACTGGCTAGACACCAACTGCCACACCAGTGGGATAGGGTGTTGTTTGGTGTAAATCTGCTCTAGCTGATGCAGCAGTTGTGGATCATGTCCATCCAGCAACTGCCGCACCGGCAGGGATTCGGCCAAAATTCGCAGCGTCCAGTGCTCGTGCTGGCTGCCAAAAATATCTTCGCAGGTGTGGCTAAAAGGGCCATGCCCAATGTCATGCAGCAGCCCCCCACAGAGCACCGCAGCTCGATAGGGGGCTAAATTTGGATGGCCCTGAACAACGTGATCGAAGGCGCGGCGGGCAATCGCCATCACCCCTAGCGAATGGGTAAACCGCGAGCTTTCAGCGCCATGAAACGTGAGCCCAGCCACCCCCAACTGCCGAATCCGACGCAACCGCTGAAACTCTGGTGTATCAATCAGCTGAATGATTAGGGCTTCGATCGGGTCGCGGCAATCTAGCACAATTGCGCCGTGCAGCGGGTCGTGATATGTGCGACTCTTAGCAACCATTTCACTCACCCTACAGTTCGCCGAGCTAGTTCATTGAAGCCTATAGGTTAAAAACCTACCCCGATCCACTGACCAACCATTCCGCAAGCTGGCTCACAACGCAGGAACAGACGATGCGACAAGAGAGGCAGACTGTTTGCTCAGCCACTCCGCTGCCGCTAAATATTGGGGGTCATCGTCTGCCCCAATCTGGCTGCGGGCGATCGGCTCAAACGGCACCACTTCATCCGGCATAATCCCCAGCTTATTAATATCGTGATGGTTGGGTGTCTCATACCGAGCAATAGTGACGGCTAACCCAGACCCGTCAGATAGCGAAAAGAGCGACTGAATCAATCCCTTGCCAAAGGTGCGTTCACCAATCAGTCGGGCGCGACCGTTATCTTGCAATGCCCCGGCTAGAATCTCGCTGGCACTGGCCGTTCCCTGGTTCACCAGCACCGCCAACGGCTTATCTGTCAGCGCCCGTCCCAAGGCCGTAAAGCTATCTTGAATGCCATCCCGGTTCACGGTATAAACCACCGTTCCTTGGTTGAGCCAAAGCTGAGCAATGTCGATGCCTGCTTGCAGCAGCCCACCTGGATTGTTTCGCAAATCTAGCACAAAGCTTTCAGCACCCTGATGGTCTAGCCGATCGATCGCATGGGCGACTTCTGCGGCGGCGTTAGCGTTGAACTGAGTCAGTCGGATGTAGCCCAGTGCCTGATCAGCTTGCATTCTCAAATCAGCATAGACCGGGTTTAGGGTAATGCGATCGCGCCGTAGCGTCACGTCTTGGTCAGCTACCCCGTCTCGGGCAATGGTTAACGTGACCTGACTTCCAACTGGCCCTCGCATCCGCTCTGCCGCTTCGTCTAAGGTCAACTCTACAGTAGACACCCCGTTGATTTTGAGGATGCGATCGCGCGCTTGCAGCCCTGCGGTTGCAGCAGGCGACCCGTCAATAGGGGCAATCACGCTCAATGCCCCAGTATCAGCATCTTGGGTAATCTGTAGCCCTACACCCGTCAACTCTCCTGAGGTATTGGTCTGCAAGCTGCGGTATTGGTCTGGCTTCAGCAGGCGAGTATAGGGATCGTCTAGGCTCGCCAGCATTTTCTGAATAGCGCCATAGGTATCGTCCCTGGTTTGGAGCGGTTGCTTCAACGCTCGCTGCCGGACGAGCCACCAGTTTTGGTGATTAAAGGTGTCATCCACATAGGCTCGGTCTACCAGCCGCCACACCTCGCTCAACAAGCGCTGTTCTTCGGTAAAGGCACTTGCATCGGTTGCCCAGGTCGTAAACCCAAAGACCAACGGCAGCAACAGCAGTAGACCGATGCGGATAGCAGACGTGACGTGATTTCTCATACGCTCATCTTAAACGGCATCGCTGAGGATGCGCTAGGGTCGTCGGGATCGCATCCCTTGGTTTATTAATCTCAGCATTCTCAGCATATTTAAACAAAATTAATAAAATTTCAGGCACTCAACAGAGTCTTGACCCGATTCAGAAGATGCGGTCAAGCCCAATGGTGAAAAGCCTTTTCCTGCTGTCAAAAAGCTATTGGGCTGTGTTACATTCGTTAGAAATAGCAACATAGCTTGGAATTCTCGCTTCATGTTTACTAAGCAAGTAACTGACTCAAAGACCTATCAGTGGTTTCAGGAACGGCTGGAAATCCAGGCGCTAGCTGATGACATCAGCAGCAAATACGTTCCTCCCCACGTAAATATCTTTTATTGCTTGGGCGGCATCACGCTGACGTGCTTCGTCATCCAGTTCGCCACTGGGTTTGCGATGACCTTTTATTACAAACCCAGTGTGACTGAGGCGTTCGCGTCAGTTCAGTACCTGATGAATGAGGTCAGCTTCGGCTGGTTGATTCGTTCTATCCATCGCTGGTCTGCCAGCATGATGGTGCTGATGATGATTCTGCACGTGTTCCGGGTTTACCTAACCGGTGGTTTCAAGAAGCCCCGTGAGTTGACTTGGGTGACTGGCGTTATTCTGGCGGTGATCACTGTTTCCTTTGGGGTAACAGGCTACTCTCTCCCTTGGGATCAGGTCGGCTACTGGGCTGTCAAGATTGTGTCTGGTGTGCCTGAAGCGATTCCAGTGGTCGGCTCCTTGATGACCGAGTTTATTCGCGGTGGTACAAGTGTTGGTCAGGCCACGTTGACTCGTTTCTATAGCCTGCACACGTTTGTATTGCCTTGGGCGATCGCCGTGTTTATGCTGATGCACTTCCTGATGATTCGCAAGCAGGGTATTTCTGGGCCTCTTTAAGCCTTGCAATGATTTTGATTTAGGCTGTTGTTGATAGGTTGGGAGTGAGTCTCTAGACTGCCGCTCGCCAACTCAGCTATCCACAGCAGCGATGACCACTGGCTGACAGGCGAAAGCGAGTCGGCCTTTAACGATAAGGAGAGCACTTGTACTATGGCAACGATTAAAAAGCCGGACTTGAGTGACCCAGCTCTGCGCGAAAAGCTTAAGCAAGGCATGGGTCACAACTACTATGGTGAGCCCGCTTGGCCTAACGACCTTCTTTACATTTTCCCGGTGGTGATTCTCGGGACGATCGCCTGCGTTACAGCGCTTGCGGTTCTTGACCCCGCATTAGTGGGTGAGCCTTCTAATCCGTTTGCTACGCCGCTTGAGATTTTGCCAGAGTGGTATCTGTATCCCGCTTTCCAAATTCTACGAGTTGTGCCCAATAAGCTATTGGGTGTGGCGCTGCAATCTGCAATTCCCTTGGGCTTGATGTTGATCCCGTTCATTGAGAACGTGAACAAATTTCAGAATCCGTTTCGTCGCCCTGTGGCAACCAGCGTGTTCTTGTTTGGTACTGTAGTGACGCTTTGGCTTGGCATTGGTGCTACGCTGCCCATTGACAAATCCTTAACCCTAGGCTTGTTTTAGGCTTAAGTTTGGTCGAGGGATTGCTCCAATCCTGAACCCAGGTTGTCCTTAGGATTCTAGCTAGAGCCTTTTCTGGCGACTTAAATTGAAGATCTTGGATGGCGTTTGCTTGCATTGGCCATTCAGGGTCTTTGTTTTTTGAGGTGTTGTGAATTTGGGTTTGGTTTTAAGCACGGGGCTGGGGCGTGTCATCAATTCCAACCAAACGTCTTATGCTATGAGCGTTGCCACGCTCGACCCAAAAACCAGGCTAGGGGGTGTGACTGTTGATTTCTGGGATATCAGAGGCTAATTGATGACAGCCCCTAGTATCAAGCCAAACTGTGCTGTTGCACGTTGGGTTTAGCCCAGGTAATCTGTGTATGGGGTGCCTTTAACTGGATGCTGCGCGGACTAGGAGAGTGGCGAGATCGCTATATCTACTCAAGCCCGATTTCGCATGTCAAATAGTTTGTTTTGCAGTCGACTGTTCCTTTAGACTGCTGCCTTGATCTGTTGCACGTAGGGATGTAAATGGTTAAAAGACATCCTGATGTGGCGATGTTTTTGTTCAGGGCGTAGGGTATTGTGCGCCTTAGTCCTCATCCTTGGGTCTTCTACTGTATCTAGCTGCACGCCCCTTAGCGTTTTCGATCTGCTTGTGTATCGTCAAACAAGTTTGGTTGTTCGTAGTGATTTGCGAGTCCTCAACTCTATTGAGGATTGGTTTCAGCAATTTTGCGCTCGGAGCGGGTGTCGCCTGGTTTGGTTGAAACAGCAAGCCTATCCGATGCAGTTAGCTTTGGTAGAAGGCTTTTCGAACGCGGTGCGCCATGCCCATAAATCCTTGCCTGCTGATACAGAAATTAAAATTGATTTGGCGCTGTGGGACGACCGAATTGAAATTCGGATCTGGGATCACGGCGAACCGTTTGACCCTAACACCCTGAAAGAGCCCGCTCCAGGGACGCTGCGATTGGGTGGATATGGTTGGTTTTTGCTACGTCGTCTTGCAGACCAGGCCGAGTATCAACGCTGTCGCCAGGGTGGTAATTGTCTATGGCTGGTGAAGCATCATACGTCCCTTGCTACAAGCCGGTCTGAGGTGCATCGTTGATGGCGGCATCCTATGCAGGTCAGCGCAAGCCAGAGTCTTCCTTTCGGAAGGATGCACCGATTACATTTGTGTTTTTGGAAGTGTTTGGCCATGAAGGGGGGATTCAGTCCTACGTGCAGGATGTGCTCCGCACTTGTACTACTGTGCAGGCCCACCGTCCAATTACAGTGTTGGCGCTGCGGGATGGCGATCGCCCACCGACCTGCCCCTGGGGTCACGAGATCCAGTTTGTGGGGTTTAAAACTCGAAACCCTGCGGTAGATCGGGTGCGGATGATGAGCGCTCTGTGGCAGCATCTGCGGGCCACGCATCCCGGCTTAGTAGTGTGTGGACATATTAACCTAGCCCCAGTGGTCGGGCTGATGGCGTGGCTGTTGCGGTTGCGGTATGCGGTGATGACCTATGGGAAAGAGGTGTGGAATCCCCTGCCGCTGGTCTATCGCTGGGCCTTGCGGGGTGCTAGCCAGGTATGGACAATTAGCCGCTATACGGGCGATCGCCTCTGCCATAACAACAAAGTTTCACCGCAGCGGGTCTATCGACTGCCGTGTATGGTAGACGGCGATCGCTACAGTCAAGGGACAGCCTCTCCACAACTGTTAGACCGCTACGGACTGGCTGGGTGTCGGGTGCTGCTTACCGTAGCGCGGCTGTGGGTGGGTGACCCATACAAGGGGGTAGATATGACCCTGCGAGCGCTGCCCCAGATCGTTCAGCATTACCCTACGGTTAAATACTTGGTGATTGGGCGGGGCAACGATCAGCCACGGCTGGCCGAGTTGGCGGCATCGCTAGGGGTTGCTGATCGCGTGGTCTTTGCAGGGTTTGTTCCCGTGGCTGACTTGGTGGAGCATTACCGCTTAGCCGATCTGTATGTGATGCCGTCGCAGGAAGGGTTTGGCATTGTGTATCTAGAAGCGATGGCCTGCGGGGTGCCTGTGGTGTCGGGCGATGCAGATGGATCGGCTGATCCCTTAATGGATGGGGAGTTGGGATGGCGAGTGCCCCATCGGGATGTGGCAGCGGTGGCAGATGCCTGCATCAATGTGCTCGCGGAGTTGGACGTGCGGCAGCAGGGGGGTGAGGGCGATCGCCGCTGTGATGGCCAATGGTTAAGGCAGCGGGCGATCGCCCAGTTCGGTCAAGCCGCATTTGGCGATCGCCTGCAGAATATTCTTTCCTCGCAAGCTTAAAGTAAGTCAAAATGCAGTTAAGTTTTCGATTTATGGGCTGAGTTCGGAGATCTGTCCTGGGCGAGGTGGGGTTGTCTCGGTATGCTGATAGTATGAATCGAACATTCGTGATTATGCCCTTGCCCGTAGGAGGTTGCAATGAATCATCCTCAGTTTTCTAAATTGCAATTGAATCTATCTGGGCTTGGGAGCTGGATAGCCATTTTTGCCGTAATTTGGCTGCTGGGGTCTATTGGGCTGGGCTGGTTGGTAAAGTCTTTTTTGGCATTGATGGTTTTGCTGTTGGTGGCCCCAGTGATTGCAGTGTTAGGGTTTCGCTGGTGGTTGCGACGCAATGTTGTAGAAGATCAGTGCCCGGTCTGTGGAACCCCGTCTATCGGAATTAACAATGCTCAAATTCGCTGCCCCAACTGTAGCGAGGTGCTCAAGATAGAAGGCGGGCAGTTTCTGCGGGTGACGCCGCCGGGCACGGTAGATGTATCTGCGATTGAAGTCCCCTCTGCCCAGCTCGAAGACTAACTCGAAGACTAAGGGGTTTGCAAATATCCTTAGTTTGGGTAATTCAGTTTAGGTTGAAACGATTTGAGGCACTCCGCAATGCGGGGTGCCTCAAATCGTTTTATGCGCCATCTTCCTTCATTGGGCATGGCCCACGAAACGGGTGAGTGTGTCTTGAATTGACTGTTCGTTCGGCATAGTCCTAAAACCGTGCTGCCTGCGAGCGGCACGGTTTCTTGTTGCTCCAGCGCTCCGGCGCGGGGTTGGAACCCCGCGATCGAATTCATGTTAAACCCACGTTGCCTAGCAGCATCAAAGCAGTTGACGGAGAGCTTGAATAAGCTGGTCGATTTCTTGTTCGAGCGTTAGGTAGTGGACGCAGGCGCGAATGCAGTCGGGCTCGAGAATGGTGCGCAGCAGAAACCCCTTTTGCTCCAGCGTGGAGACAAGGGGGGCATGGGGGGTGTTGGCAATGGTAAATGAGACCAGCCCGGCTTCTGGAGGAGTGGTTCGCAGGCAGGTAATCTGAGGCATGTCTTGTAACTGGTGCCAGAGATAGCTACTGAGCTGGCAGATGCGCTGATAACGGTCTTGGGATGTTCCCCATTGGTCGTGCAGGGCGATCGCTCCTCTGAGGGCTCCATAGAGCGTAAAGTCTGAGGTGGCGATTTCGTATCGCTGGCTATCGGTGCTAAAGCCAGTGGGGTGACCCTGGGCGTTCTTGGTGACGCCGCGCCAGCCAATCATGGTGGGGCGAATGACCTCGCGTGCCGCAGGGCTGAGATATAGGCCGCCAAGACCTGCGGGGCCGCAGAGCCATTTATGACCAGTAAAGGCATAGGCATCGACGCCGAGAGCCTCGAGGTCAAGCGGCAGCACGCCGATCGACTGGGCTGCATCCACCAAAACCCGAACGGGCGGGCGATCGCCCCCTGATTCATCCCTAAACTGGTGACACTGCGCCACGATCGCCTGCAGCGGCAACACCTGCCCGGTATTCCACAAAATGTGGCTGAGGACGACCAATCGGGTGGTGGGCCGCAAATGCTGAGCAATCACCGCCGCAGGATCACCCTGGTTTAGGGTCTCCATCATGGGGCAGATAGAGACCTCAATGCCAAACCGCTGTTGCAGTTCCAATGCAGCCCCTACCACGCCCGGATGCTCACAATCCGTGAGCAGCAGATGGTCGCCCGCTTGCCAGTCGATGCCCCAGAGCACAATGTTGCAGCCGATGGTGACGTTCTCGGTAAGACTGATGGTGTGGGGAGACACGTGCAGCTGGTGGGCGATCGCCTCTCGGGTCTGCGCCATTTCCTGACTCATCCACTGGTTCACCTGGGTAGAAAATGGCCCCTGCTGCTGGCTATTGTGGTGCGCCTGCGCAATAGCGGCGATCGCCGACTCGGGCAATACCCCCTGCCCCCCATAGTTGAAATAGTGTTTGGTGAGCAGTGCCGGAAACTGCTGCCGATGCTGAGCCAATCGATCAAGCGATGAAGCCGTTGAAGTCATATGGGTCTGTTAAATCCTAGGACTGGGTTTCTTCACACGGTATCGTGTTGTGCTGTCTCTACGTACTGGCTGCGGTGCAGAAATGGAGCAAATGGGGAGAGGTGTGGGTGGGGCGATCGCCCTTCCTTGGGTCAGATCTGCATCACTCAATGACAGAAAATTCTGTGACAGAAAATTCTTCCTTAGGAAAGTTTTGGGATTTGGGCATAATGCCGTACATTCTTGATATTGCATGGTATTCTCTTGCAGATTTATTGCAATGCTGTACGGTAGATAAGACAAAAATTAGGATGCTGCCCTGTGGTTCCCCTTCGCGATGACAATCCAGTTCGCATCACGCCCTACATCACGTATGGGCTAATCCTGATCAATATTCTGGTGTTTGTGTATGAGCTGTCGCTGTCGTCAGAACAGCTAGAGCAGTTCTTTCAAACTTGGGCGATTGTTCCCCGTGATCTGACCGCGAGCTTTGAGGGCAATCTAGAGCGCAGCGATGGCCTGCCAGAGTGGATTACGCTCATTACCTCGCAGTTTTTGCATGGAGGCTTTTTGCACATTGCAGGCAACATGCTCTACCTGTGGATTTTTGGCAACAATATTGAAGAAGAACTAGGCCGCAGTAAGTATTTGTTATTTTATTTGCTGTGTGGCGTATTGGCCGGGCTGACGCAGTGGTTTTTCTCCTCTGGCTCGAGCATTCCGTCGCTGGGTGCCAGCGGGGCGATCGCCGGGGTCATGGGTGCCTATGTGTTGAAGTTTCCTCGAGCTCGCATTCTGACCCTAGTGCCGTTGGGGATTGTGCTGCTGCCGTTCCGCATTCCCGCCTTTTACTTTTTGGGCTTTTGGTTTGTGATGCAGGCGCTCTATGGGGTGGCTGGCCTCTCTACCCAAACGAATGTGGGAATGGAGTCTGGCGGTGTGGCCTATTGGGCTCATGCTGGCGGGTTTGTATTTGGCGCAATTTTAGGGCCGCTTTTAGGGCTGTTTAGTAAACCCGCTCGGTAGGGCGATCGCCCCAACGCCATTTCAGAGCGCATCTCAATAATGCCAGCGCCAGTGGCCTCATCTTCTGGCCCTTCTTCACTAGAGGAAAAAGAAAACCGACATTCAAGGCTAAGGGCCATAAAAGCGGGATGCACCCAATGAAAGGTCTGAACACCAAGGGTTTCAGTCGTACGCATGGAATTTTTTCCTTTGCACCTTGCTGCCCCCCGGCATTGGAGGCTGAGTTAAAACCGTGCCGCTCCGTGACGAGGGAAATAGCGCTATCGAACTCACGCTAACTTAGGGTGACTTTCTGAGATTGGGGGACGACCTAAGGGGTCGACCAATATTTGTAGACCGCATAGGCCATCGTGACGACGCCTGTAACAATAGCGGCTTCGTCAACCAGAAACTGAGGATGGTGCAGCGGGTAATTGGGGCGGTCGGGGTTGCCAACGCCAAGACGGAACATGGTGCCGGGGGCATGATCAAGGTAAAGGGAAAAATCTTCAGCGCCGAGAGACGGTTCTAGCAAGATTTGGACGCGATCGCCCCCCCAGGCTTCAGAAGCTGCTGCCTCCATGATCTGCGTTAAGCCGGGGTCGTTTTGCACCGACGGCACACCCCGACGATAGTTGAGAGTATATTTTGCGCCGTAGGTTGCGCAGATGCTAGCGACAATGTGCTCAATCCATTCGGGCAGATTGGCGCTGGTTTCAGGATGGAGCGATCGCACCGTACCCAACATCCGCACCTGATCGGCAATCACATTGGGCGCGCGACCGCCCTGAATTTGTCCAATTGTGAGCACCACAGGTCGCAGCGGATTTTGAGTCCGGCTGATGGCCTGCTGCAAGGCAGTGATGACCTGAGAGGCAATCCAAATCGCGTCTATCGCTTCGTGGGGGCGCGCCCCATGCCCAGATTCTCCGGTGATCATCAGCTCTAGGTCATCGGCGGCAGCGGTGAGCGCTCCATAGCGAATGCCCACCGAACCCCCCGGAATTGTGGGGAACACATGCACCCCAAAGATCGAGGTGACATCTTCCATCACGCCATCCCGGATCATCCAACTGGCACCCTGAGCCGTTTCTTCTGCAGGTTGAAACAAAAATCGTACGGTGCCAGGCAGCAGCACGCCCATCTGCGCCAGCACCATTGCCGTTCCTAGCCCCACTGTCGTATGCACATCGTGGCCACAGGCGTGCATAATGCCGAGCGATCGCGACTTAAAGTCCAGATCGGTGCGCTCGTGGATGGGCAGCGCATCCATATCTGTGCGGACGGCCAGCAGCCGCGCATCCTCCCCGCTGCCTGCCAGTTCTGCAACGACTCCGGTTTTTCCCACCAGTTCTTGCACATGCAGCCCACAGGACGACAGCACCCCAGCGACGTAGGCAGCCGTTTGGTATTCTTGCCCGCTCAGTTCAGGATGGCTGTGGATGTGGCGACGAATTTCGATGAGACGTGGCGCTAGCTTTGCAGCAATGTCTTTTATGGTGCTGAGCATGGACGAATCAATGGGGTAGAGGTTTCAAAGGATGCGCAGGGATGCAGCGATGCGCCGTGAGGTTGAGGATGGGCACCAAGCACGTGCAGTAGACGGGTACAGCGGCAATAGACGACATCGGGCGACATGGGATGAGGGGTGCGATCGCCCATTTCAACCCGGCATTAGACCACCTGTACTCTAGCGTGACGCTAGATATAGTGCCATCATAGGAGCCGGACGGCACCCATAGAGTGCGTCCTGAAGTTGAGTTCCCGGCACCTGCGTCCAGGCGTTCTGTATGACCTATATTCTATCTGCCGCAAAGCTGCAAACCTACTATCGGTGCCCGCTATCCTACTACTTTCGCTACGAACGGAGGGTGCCGGGCGCTGCTTTTTTTAGCTCTGCCGCATTGGGAACATCGCTGCATCAAGCACTCGCCCACATTTATCAAGACTGGCACTACAACGACGCAATTCCCCATTTAGACTGGGTTGAACAGTGCTGGGGGCAGCAGCTCAATGGCCTAACGCCCGCGCAAGTCACCCAGGGGCGAGCGATCTTACAGCGCTACTACACCTCCTTCATTCAGTCAGAATCTGCGATGCGGCGTCCGGTTGCGGTGGAGGGGCGCATTCAGGGAACGCTGCAAGTGGAAAACCTAGAATTTGTGCTGTCGGGGCGCTACGACCGCTTAGACTATTTGGACGAAGGGCTGGAGCTGATTGACTATAAATCGAGCAAAGACTCTGACTTAACCCTGCCCGATGAAATAGACCTGCAGATCGGGCTCTACTACCTAGCGCTAGAGCAACGCTATCAGCGGGATCTAAAACGGCTCAGCGTGATCTATCTGCGCTCGTCTGAAAAAATTAGTTACGAAGTGACCAACGAGCATCGGCAACGGGTGGAAGCGATGATTGCCGACTTAGCGGTACAGCTGCGCTATGACCATAAGTGGGTGCCGTTTCCTGGTGGACAGTGCGATCGCTGCGCCTATGCCCGCTACTGCCCTGCAATGCAGGCTGACCCCGAACCGATTCCTGATGAAGCGAAGCCAGAAGCTGGACTGCAACTAGTCTTGAGCCTATAGCTATAGACCCAAGTCATGGCCTGAATGCCACCGTCTAGTGTTTGCAGTTAGTTCACAAATCAGCCTCTCTAATTGCGACATCTCAACAGTGGGCTATTTCGTTCGCGAGCAAAGCCGAAAGTACAGCGTCTGGAACAGTTCTTTGATCGGAAACGCCACATAGGTGAGCGGGTTGATGGTGACGATGATGTTGCGGATATCGCGCTGAGCCAAAAACACAATGCCCCGCGCCACAAACTCAGGCGACATCACACCAATGGGGTTCAGGTTGCTCTTAAACGGCCCCAAAACCAGCTTGCGGATAGTGCAGGGGGCATCTAGACGCCGCAGGGTGATGAGGTTGCCGAGGGTGCGCTTTGAGAGCTCATAGAGCGGGCTAAAGGCAGGATTCACCTCCGCTTCGGAGGTGTTGATCCACAGCTCTTTTAGCGCTTTGTGCTCAGAGGCTTGCACCGTGCTGAGAAACAGTTCTGCCAGCTTCCACACTGAGATGGTGTTGCACTCAAAGGAGCGCTGAATGGCGTCGAAGGTGCGATCGCCATGAACATTCAGCCCGTGATTGAGAATTAAAATATCGACCGTTTGCAGCCGCTCGGCCAGCGCCTCTTCTGCCCCAGTGTGCCATTGAATGACGTCGATACCTTCCTCAAACCAAGCCTCGGTGGATGAGGTAAACGCCACCACTTTTGCGCCCCGCCGCTGGAGTTCAGCCGTGAGCGCCCGCCCCAGCGACCCCGACGCGCCAGTGATGCCAATGACTTTGCCTTTGAGAGATAGCGCTGTACCCAACACCTGATCCATAAGGGTGAAATGGCCGCAATAGTAAGCAGTGCCCTGGTCAAAATGGTGTCGCCAATGATAGGTGCGATTCACTGTCCACTGGGACGGAATAGTGTCTAACGCTCCAGGCTTGTGGGTAAGGTCGGTCGCCAGCAGCCACCCCTGCGATCGCCCCACTGCGGTCATCAAAAACCCCAGCGAGTACACACAGCCAATCCACAACACCGACAGTTGGGTGACCAGAGCTAAGGCGGCTCCAGCGACGATCATGGCGATCGCCTCTGGCACATCATTATAAAGCTGAGCCTTGCAATACGCCTCGACACTCACCATTGACAGGTCGCGGCGATAGGCTTTGTGGTGCAGCATGTGGTAGCGCTGAATCGGCGGCCAATAATGTCCCGCAATGTGATACCCATCGCGCACCAATTCAGCAAACACCACCGACAAAAAACCCAAACCGGATAGGGCTAGCAGCCAATAAACAGTCATACGTAAACGTTTGTGTGGGTAGTGATTCGGTTGAACGTTGAAACGGATATTAGGAGGCGAGTTAACAGCCCCCCCCTAACCCCTGCGTGGATATAGGATATCTCAGATCTTGCAGCATTCTCGCTAAGCCCAACTGGGCAGAGGTTGATGGTTTCCATAACCGTCCGATGATTTTTCTTACGCCCTTTCTTTCAGTTTTTTGATCCTTTGGCAACCCCTTGTTGAAGTTGGTGCAAAATCTTAGATAAGGTAACCGTCGCTCGGTTAGCGATCGCCATCGTCTGCCCCTCGGTCTACCGCTAGCTCTACCTGGTTGATGTTTTCATCGTCATTGTGGGCGAGCACTCGGCTCTCTAGAGCATAGCCAAACTAGGGCCAGCCGTGGGTCATCATCAGCTCTCGCTCTAGGTGCTGCGCAGCCCAGGGCAGGAGGCCGCAGCCTCGATACTGCTGGCTGACCCAGCTGAGATCGCCGCTCTGGGTGAGAATTGCCGTCAGCGATTCTGCGGTTAGATAGCCGTAGTAGCGGGCATCGGGAAAGGTGACGGCGGTGGGGGCTATGCGGTGGCACCGATGTGGCTGGCTTGCCAGATGCGGGTGTTTTGGAGCGATCGCTCTTTTACAATTTTTAGGGCTTACTGATATTTTAGGGCTTACTGATAGATGGGGTTGCCAAAGCGGGCACAGCAGCGATCGCGGCTGCCGTGGGTGCAGACCAAAATGTCGCGAGTTGGCACTTCCATTGGGGTAGCGCTGAGCGGTTCGCCCATCACCACCTGCCGCACCAGGGGAGCCACTTCGTCAATGCTGGCTAGATGAAATTCTTGCTTGTCGTAGGCGCTGGCGAAGCCGGAGGGTTTGCGGAAGACTAGCACGCGGGTGAGGTTGTCCTGCTTTAAGGGCTCGTTGTGGATGAGTAAGAAGCGGGTTTGGTAGCGATTGTAGTCGTCGCCAATGGCTCTAACGAGTTCGCGCAGGTGCTCAGGGATGCCGGGAGACTCTAACTCACGCGGTGTCCAGGGGGGCGGGCAGGCGATCGCCACGTAGAGTCTGTGTTCAGAGGCGGTACCGACAATATCGACGCCAGATTGCTGAGACTGCTCGGCGCAGAAGATATTTTTCATAAACTAACCTTCCTGTATCTGTCAGCTCTTTTAGTTTTAGCCATGAGTAATTAGGAGGTAGATGAAAGCTATGCATTTCTTCCCACCAATTTTCTCTTCCAGCGCAGTATTTTATCAGGATGAAAGTAATAGTTTGGGCAACTGCTCTAAGATCAGAGAATCAGCGATAGGTCCACCAATTACACTGCCCCAGGCGCGATGATCAACAAAGTAAACTCTATTTTCTTCCCATGCTCGTGACCCGTGTAGAAGAGGGTTATTAGCCCATTTTCGTTTAAGTGCTTCTAGCGGGACGCTATAAGTAGAGTCCCCATCCCAATCATCCAGCCAAGTATGGACAATGATAATGTCTGCATCTAGTTGCGATAGGGTTTCAATGGTGACTTGGGGTCGTACTCCCGGCCTTCGTTCTACATCATCAAGCAACACAGCTTGAAACCCAATTTCCTCGAGAAGCTTTACCGAATCTCCGCTATATCCAATTTCGATATAATCCATCAGTTGGCTGCAAATCACATTTAAAATACGCGGATGAGTATTGACGAGTGGGGCTAATTTAGTGCGAACTTCAGCTAGTTGTTGTTCATGTGAAGCAATAACTTGTTGCACTTTATCCTCTTGGCGGAGCGCTTTAGCCAAAACCTGAATGTTTTTCTCCCAATCTTCCTCCGTGTTATCTATCAGTACAGTCGGAGCAATAGTAGACAACAGCTTATTCTCCTGAAATTTCATGCCCAGGATCAGATCTGGTTTGAGTGAATATAGGGTTTCCAAAGAAGGATTACTTCGACTACCTAAGCTAATAGGTTGATTTGTGACGAGCTGACCAAGGTAAGGAATTTGCTGACTAGGATTATCGAATTTCTGCTCAGCCCATACATCTGTATCTGCATATGCAGCGGGTTGAACATCAAGCGCCAGCATCATACTAAGCACCTTCGGTTCCAGTGCAACGACTTTTTGAGGTTCACCACAAATAGTCGTCTCACCCCCTGCATGTCGTATGGCTTGACAATCAATGGATTGAGGTGAGTCGTTTGAAGAGAGTGGCGGAGTTGAGAATTGATGGGTACATGCCGCTGACAAACTAATGATGGTTGTTGTCATAATGCATAGAACAAACCACCTAGCGCCTTGCCAGAAGTATTGCCATTGATACTTGCGAATCATCTTTCTCATTAATGCTTTCTACTCCTAGAAAGTAATCCGATAGGTGACGCTGAGAGTTCTGCCTCTAGCTGGAGCGTTTCTGGAATTAGCAAAGAAACTACTAAACTGATTGTAGATAGTGGAGTAGTCTTCATTCAACAAGTTCTCAATGCCAATATTTAACGTTCCAGATCCAACTTGAACACTGCTAATAAAATCAACCACAACATAGCCTTCGTAGGGAGCACGATCTATTCCATCATTGAATGCGCGATCACGATCGCCCACTAGCAAGGCTTGTAATCGATTTCGCCATCCTGGTGTAGTTTGATTTTCAATATAGGCCGTTAACTTAAACGGTGAACTTTCAGGTGTTTGAATAGCTACAAACTCTCCTGAATCATCTCCTCGATCGCCTTCTTGCCAACTTGCCGTTGTACCCAGTAGCCAGGTTTGTCCGGGCTGCCAATCTAGGGTTGCTTCGACGCCATAGTTTCGCTGGGGCGATCGCCCTGTCTCAAATCGCCCTACCGTGTCCACCCGAAATGCACCCAATACAGAATAGCTATAAAAACCAGACAAGGACGCTTGCAGATTTCCTAATTCGCTGCGTATCCCAATTTCATAGTTATCAACTTTCTGTGGCTCGACCTGCACAAATCCGCCTTCTACCGAAAAGCCAGCGGGTGGAATCCCCAATGTATCGCTCAGGGACGGAATGGAAAACCCCTGGCTGAAGCTGGCAAATAGGCTTAGTTCATCCGTAATGCGATAAATTCCACCAATGTTGAGCAGCACATCATCAAAGCTTAAAGTGCCCCCTTCAATATCCTGACGAGGCGCAATGCCGGGAAACACTTCTTGTGGCGCCAACCCTGACGTGTAATCTGGAATGCTGGCATATATGTTGGCATAACGCGCTCCACCACTGAGAAGAAATCGATCGGTAATATCCCAATCCAATTGTCCAAATAAACCAAGCTCTTCTAGGGTATAACGTGGGAGAAACGTGCGCTCCCCAATCCTACGAAAAACTCTGCCGCTTGTTGCATCAAATTCTTCAGGATCACCAATGTTGATAATGCTTTCATTTGTGTCGTTGTTATAGTCAACACCCCAGAGCAAGTTGGTATTGATAAACAGAGGAGTTGCAATTTGCAATCGTCCACCCCAGTTCTGAAAATCGTTCTCAAATGCAGTAAGCGCGTCAAAAATACCACCTCTGTCATCTCCGGGTCTGGCAAATATACCATTCCTAGTTGTGTAGTAGGCTTGAGCTTGCACTTCACTACCCAACAAGTTGCCGTGGGTATAGGTTAAGGTAACAAAGGTATTTTCGTCACGCGGTTCGTTCACGCCGATATATTCTAAATTTTCAACGCGAATACCTCTTGTCGTTCGAGTGCCGACTGGGAACTCATCAACACTTGGATCGACAATGTAGTTAGAGTTTTGAGTGCTGTCATAGTGATTGGCCGATAATTGCAGACGCTGATCCGCACCTAAATTGAGACCAAATGTCCCTAAGATATTCCAATTCAAACTATCGTCCAGGGGCCGTTCATGAAAGATGCGATCGCCCTGTGAATCATAGAAGCCATTCACCTCTTCTCTTGATACAGACAGCCCATAATCGAAATTTTCCAATGTGCCCGACACACCCAACCGCCCGTAATTTGCAATGCTGTCTCCCTCAAAAAAAGAGTTGCTAGCAGCGGAGGTCGTCAAACCTGCTTCGACTGTTACTGCAATGGGTTCATTGCTAGGTCTACGGGTAATGATATTGATTGTTCCACCTGTTGCCTGTGCGCCATAGATTGCATTGGGACCACGAATGACTTCAATTCGTTCAACCGCATCAGGAGAAATTGAGTTAAGTGCTCGTGCTCCTGCATTAGAGTTTTGAGGAACCCCATCGATTAAAACCTGAAATCCCCGTCCTCGTAGGCGCTGCCCAAATTCATTGCGACTTTGGTTTGGAGGCCCAAACCCAGGAATTTCGAGTGCTAAGATCTCTCTCAAATTGCGGTTGATGCTGGCCTGCTGCTCAATGTCTTCTCGTTCAACCACCGTTACCGATCTGGGAATGCGATCGAGCGGTTCTTCTCGACGAGTGGCTGTAACTAACACCTGAATTGCATCGTCTTGCGTAACTGCATTGGTTTCAGATCCTGGTACCACGTTCAGAACAAACTCCTCAGCCCCAGCACTCACCGCTGCGGTGGGGGCCGCATCTACCCCAGTAATAGTCACCTGCACTGTGTCGCCAGCTAGGTTCGTCGCCGTTACCAGGGCGATGCCTTCAGCGGGGCTAAACTGCTCAAATTCTCCCCCATCAGGCAAGGCCAGCACCGCATTAGGAAATTCGGCGATTAGGGCGTTACCGAGCGATCGCGTCGTGGGTGCCGACAGCTCCCCCGCTGCCGTTTCTAGCACCACCTGCAAACCCGCTTCGGTGGTCTCTACCCGCACATCCGTAATTTGCACCACAGACTGAGCAATTTGAGTCATCCAGTCGGCCACCGTTGTCGCTGGCTGCTCTAGGTCACTCAGGGCAGCCACCGCTCCTGGGGCAGCCGCCGATGCCTGCGGCACTTCATCCGGGGTAATGGGTTCTACCTCAGTGGGCGGGGTGGCAACGGCTTCGGTTGCTCGCACGGGTTCAGGGATCACAACCAGGGCCGCAACTACCCAAAGACCCACTAAAAAGGGCATTTGCGCTGCTTCTCTAGGCGAGAACCGCATCAGCATTCCAGCCCCAAATTTGCCGTTATCCCGATTCTGCAAACCGATTTTCATTGATTTCCCCACACCGCTTGAGATTAGACCGCAACTCATCGTTGCTAAGAAGTATTCTCAAGAAGATACCGGGAAACTGACTGGTGTGGACGGGGGCGATCGCTCCTATCCGGATCATTTTTCGCCCTAGCCGGATTTCTTGTTTAAGAGATAGGCTTTGGGATTGACGCCAAACTGCTTGCGAAAGGCGGCAGCAAAGCGGCTTTGGTTGGCATAGCCCACCGCCTGGGCCACTTCCTTCACATTCAGGCGGCGATCGCTCAGCATTTGCCGCGCCAGCTCCATCCGGTGGCGGTGCAGATAGCCAAAGACCGTCGTGCCAAATACTGCTTTAAAGCCGACCTTGAGCTTGTAGTCGTTGAGGCTCACCCGGCGGGACAACTCCATTAGCGAGGGCGGATTGTCTGGATTTTCAACCAAAATTCTCTGGGCGGCGTGGATGCGATCAATATCATCGCTATTCAGGCTGCCCAAAGCAGTTGAGCAGGGCTGAGACGCTTGTAGCTGAGTCAGCTTTAGGGCAATCAGCTCCAAACACTTGCCCTCTAAATAAATCTGCTTTGTTTTACCTTGAAACGGGCAGTGCAAAATTTGCTCTAGGGCTAATCGCATCGCGGGGGTAATCACATTGACCTCACTAAACCAGCGCCCATCGTCGGCTTCGATGCACTGTCTTATCGCCGCAGGCAGTTCCTCTAGCGAGTCTGCAATTAACGGCATCAGCCCAGTGGCCGACCTCAGATGAATGTCTACCTTCAGCACCGGGTCGTTAGCGTAGGTCTGCCAGACCCAATTTTCTTCTGCGTCTCCACAGCCCCAATGCAGAAAGTTTTCTCCGGTGCGTTTACCGCTGCGATTGCCTGAGAGGTTGAATCCAAATTCATACTCTGCACCCGAGTCTTCCCCAGTTTGTTCAGCCACAAAGAGATCGTCGTGCAGCCGATAGCTGAACAGACTCAGCTGAACCTCTCGCAGCTGAATGTGCTGAATAGTGCCCTGCCCCAAGGACGCAGGAATGACCTCTTGCCACTCGCAGTAGCCCAGGAAAGCGGTGGATGGCGAGGGCGAGGGATTGGCTGCTTCCCACAGATGTTTGTAGTCGGCACTCGATAAGGTAGTTGCCATAATGCTGGTGCTAAGAAAGATTTAGGCTTTTGCTCCCAAAGAATCTTGCCTTATTCAATGGCAGCCAAATAAGAGTTATTCTCATTTATTTGCGATCGCCCGTCAACCCTACTGACCAGCCAACCGCCCCATGCCCCTGGGATATACTGAAGTCAGCTAAGTCGGTCGCCTGGTATTAATGGCTAGCCATGACGCAAGAACTGATCAAAACAGCGACTCATACCGTCGAGTACTCAGATGAGCATCCTGAGGGCATCGTCACGGCGATCGATACCAGCCATCTCGTGATTGAAGACGACCTCCCCGTGGATAACTTCCAGTCGGCCCAGCAACAACGGCTGCTCATTGACGCGCTCTACAGTGCTCAGGCTATCCCGCTGCCCTTTATTGCCGAAGCCGATGTTGGGGTTTTTTACCAGCTCAAGGGTGACCCGATCGTTCCCGATGTGCTGCTCAGTCTGGGAGTCAAACGGGCAGAAGACTTCTCCCAACGGGACAATCGCACCTACTTCGTTTGGCAATTTGGCAAAGTCCCCGATGTTTGCATTGAGATTGTGTCTAATCAAGAAGGCGACGAACTCTCCCTGAGCCCAAAGTCCCAGCGCCGGGGCAAAGCACGGGGCAAAAAAGACATCTATGCCCAAATTGGGGTGCCCTACTACGTGGTGTTTGACCCCCTCCGGCAGCTCCAGGGGGAGTCAGACATGCAGGGCGCTCTGCTACGCGTGTGGACTATCTCCCCCACCGGCTATGCCGAACTCACCCCACCCCCCGGCATTGCCAGCCCGGGAGAATCTGTCTGGTTAGACGGCATTGGCCTAGGGCTAACCCTGTGGCAAGGCCCCTTTGAAGAAGAGACCTCTAGACTCTGGCTGAGATGGTGCGACCCGCAGGGGCAAATTTTCCCCACCGGGGCAGAAGGGCAAGCCGCAGCGCGCCAGCAGGCCAAAACAGAACGCCAGCGAGCCGAGATAGAGCGCCAGCGGGCTGAGACAGAGCGCCAGCGGGCCGATCGCCTTGCCGAGAAATTGAAGGAGCTAGGTATCGACCCCGATACTCTTTAGGCGCTCTACCCCAGGGGGAGCAACGCACCCGCCCTGAGCAGGCGCGCAAACCGCGACTGGGGATCTTGGGCTAGGGCGCTGCGATCGCCGTACTCCACCGCCTGCCCTTTCTCCAAAATCAAAATTTGGTCAGCCCGCTCCACCGTCTTCAGCCGATGGGCGATGATAATGCCGGTGCGATTTTCCAAGAGTCGATCTACCGCCCGCTCAATCAGCTGCTCCGTCAGCGGGTCGAGTCGTGACGACGCCTCATCCAGCACCACCAGGCCCGGATTTTTAAGAAACACTCGGGCAAAGGCCAGCAGCTGCGCCTGCCCCGCCGACAGCCCACCGCTATCGGCCCCCAGCTCCGTATCTAGCCCCTGGGGTAGCCCCTCCAGCCAGGGCAGCAGCCCCAGATCGTCTAGGGTCTGCAAAATCGTTGGGTCGGCAATGTGGGCATTAAAAAAGGTCAGATTGTTTCGCACCGTGGTTTGAAAGATCTGCACATCCTGAGTGACAAAACCCACATGGTGGGGCAGCGCCGCCTGGGGCAGCTGGGCAATATCGACCCCGCCGAGCCGAATCTCGCCCCGCTGAATATCGTAGAGCCGCAGCAGCAGCCGGGCCAGGGTGCTCTTTCCGCTGCCCGTGCGACCGAGCAGACCGAGGACTTGGCCGGGGGGGAGGTGGAGGGTGAGGTTTTGAAGAGTGGATGAGTGGATGGGTGGGCGGGTGGATGAGTCCGACCCATCCACCCATCCACCCATCCACCCATCCACACCCTTTTCCCCATACCCAAACCACACCCCATCAAACTTCACCGACAGCGGGCCAGTGGGCAGCACCGCTTGCCCGCCGGGGCGAAGCTGGCTGCGGTGGCTGAGCAGGTCTTGAACGCGTTGCAGGCTGGCGGCGGCTTGCTGAAACTGTTCGAGTTCTTCGCGAATGCGCTCGATCGGGTCTTGGAGCAGGGTGGCGTAGTAAAACAGCAGATAGACGGTGCCGATGGTGATGGCGTTGCGGTTCCATAGGTAGGCCCCGAGGGCGAGGGCGATCGCATTGCCCATCGTAAACAGCCCCACGGTGCTGCCCCACAGCAGGGTGCTGGTAAAGCGGGCGCGGTGAAAGACGGCCAGCCAGCGGCGGAGAATGCGGTAAAACCGATGCATCACGTAGCCGACCGCCCCATTGGCGCGAATATCTTCGAGGCCGCTGAGGTATTCGGCCACAAAGCTGTAGAACTCAGCGCTAATTTGGCGGTAGGTGCGCCAGGGTGCTACCGCCAGGGCTTGCAGACGGGCCAAAACGCCTAGGGCCACCAGGGCAAAAAGGCTGAGGCCCAGTCCGGCGCGCCAGTCTTCCCACCAGAGCACCGCCAATACGCCCACCACCAGCAGGCCGTTGCCTACCACCTGAAGCACAAACTGAGAGAAAAAGCGGGAAAGCGCATCGACATCGCCATCGACCCGCTCAATCAGCTCACCGGGGGTGTGGGCTTTGTGAAAAGCTAAGTCGAGGTTGAGGGTATGGCGGGCCAGGTCGAGGCGCAGGGTGTTGGTAGCGCTCC
The DNA here is from genome assembly GCA_019359435.1 of Kaiparowitsia implicata GSE-PSE-MK54-09C. GTDB lineage: Bacteria > Cyanobacteriota > Cyanobacteriia > Elainellales > Elainellaceae > Kaiparowitsia > Kaiparowitsia implicata. The sequence continues at coordinate 145,910 of JAHHHI010000056.1, read as the reverse complement.
AGGCGATGGTTTCGCCAAAGTAGGTGGCGGCGATCGCCAGACCGTGGCGCACCAGTGCGATCGCCACAAACCCCAGGGCCACCAGCCCCAGTACTCGCTGCGGCGCTGCGGCAACGGCGGCATCAATGAAGTAGCGCAACAGCTGCGGATTGAGCACCTGGAGCCCAATGCTGCCCAGCAGCGTCAGCGCCAGCCACAGCACCTGCCGTTGCAAAGGGCGGAGATACGTGGTCAGCAGTTGGCGATAAAACGACCGAGAAGTACCCATACCAAGACACAATGCAGCAAACCCGTAAGGGCAGCATAGCCAGAATTAAGCGCGAAGAGGCCTCCTAGCCGGAGTTTTTTGGCGCTTAGCCGGAGTTTTTGGCTCCTAGCTGGTAGCCTGCAACAAATACTGCTCTACGTCATCTAGCACCCACTCCGCCGCCAGGGGGCTGTTGCCTGCCCCCCAGTAATGGCCCACCGAATACACCTGGTTTTGCTGCACGGCCTTGAGCGATCGCCAAAGGGGGTCGATTTTCAGGCGATCTAACTCGGCCTCGGCGGCGGCGGCAATCTCTGGGGTGGCACCAAAGGTGGAGAGTAAGATCACATCGCCATTGGCCTGGGCCATGGCCTCGCGGCTAATCAGTTTTGAAAACGGCGGCTGATCTGGGGTGCCTTCATTTTGAGAGGGGGGACGCTCAAAGCCGATATCGGCCAAAATAGACCCGCCAAAGCAGTTCTTTAGATATAGCCCAATCTGACCCGACTGGGCCATCACCCGCACCAGGGAAACCTGCACGGGCGGTTCTCCTCGTTGGTTGCTCAAGGCCGCTACGCGCTGCCGATACTGCCCTAGCACCGCCTCGGCCTCGGCCTCTAGCCCCAGCACCTGGCCGTGAAAGCGAAAGGGCCGCTGCCAGGCGGCGGTGGTCTGCATCTCAAAGGCCACGGTGGGGGCGATCGCCGACAGCTTATCGTAGGTGCCTTCCATCTCCCAGGCGTTCCCAATAATCAAATCGGGCTGTAGAACGGCTAGGGCCTCCAGGTTGATCTGATCGCTCTGGCCCACTCGCGGCACGTCGGGGATCAGCTCGGCAATCTGAGGGAGCAGATTGTTTGCGACCCCAGCCGGTGTTACCCCCAGCGACAGCAGATTGCCCGCAGTGGTGTGATCCAGAGTCACCACCCGACGGGGCTGTAGGGGCACACAGGTTTCCCCCAGGGGATGTGACACCATGCGGCAGTCAGCGGGCGCAGAGTTGGCGGTAGGGGCGGTCTGACAGGCGATCGCCCCCATCGCCACGAGCACCACGAGCAGGCCATGCAGTAGCCAGGTTTTTAAAGTCATAGGTCGTTGTGGGGGAGTGGGCGGGTGGATGAGTGGGCGAGTGGGCGAGTAGGGGGTGGATGGGTAAGTAGTTGATGATTGGGGGTCAGAGATGGATAGTCAATAGTCTCTACCCATCCACCCATCCACCCATCCACCCATCCACCCATCCACCCTCCTAAAACGTCACCCGATACCCCACCGACACCCGTCGCCCAGAGCCAGCACTGTTAAAGGTGTTAGAAAACCCGGCGGTGCGCTGGGCGTAGGCGGGGAAATAGAGGGTGTCAAACAGGTTGTTGATCCCAATGGCGAGGGTGCCGGGGCCGACATCGACGCTGCTGATCAAATCCACCACGGCGTAGCTGTTGATCGGGCTGGGGTCAACCTCGGCGTCAAAGGCGGCGCTGCGGCTGCCCACATACAGCAGTTGGAGGCGGTTGCGCCAGCCGGGCAGGGTTTCATTTTCTACATAGGCGGTGAGCTTGAGGGGTTGAATGCGGGTGCTGCTGATGGCGGTAAATTCGCCAGTGTCGTCTAGATCGGCTTCGCCGCCGATCAGGCTGAGGGTGGTGCCCAAGCGCCAGGTGGGGCTGGGCTGCACATCGAGGGTGGCCTCTAGGCCGTAGACCCGCTCCGGTGCTCGGACTAGGTCGTAGAGGCCAGTGTCGTCATCAAACACAAAGGTAGAGCCTAACTCAGAGGTGTTGTAAAACCCTGAGATTGACGCCTGCACGGTGTTCCAGTTACCGCGAATGCCGACTTCATACTCGCTGACTTTTTGGGGCTGGTTGACCTGCACGTCTGAATTGACGGTGAAGTCGGGGTCGGCAAAGCCTAGCACCACGCCAAAATCAGGCACCGAAAAGCCCTGGGCAAAGTTGGCGAATAGGCTGATTTCGGGGGTGACATCGGCCACTGCGCCAGCGTTGAAGGCGGTGTCGCTAAAGCTGCGATCGCCCCCTGCGATCGGGTCACCAAAAAAGGTAGTGTAGTCGCCCACCGAAAAGCCAATGCGCTCGTGGCGCAGGCCGCCCGACAGCTGCAACCAGTCGGTGGTCTGCCACTGGAGCTGAGAAAACAGCCCCAGGCTGCTGAGGGTGTATGGCGGCACCAGGGGGCGCTGCTCGATTAACCGGTTGACCCGGCCATTGCTGGCATCGAAGGCGTTGGGGTCAAACAGATTAAAGGTGTTGGCGGTGGTTTCGTGGTTGTAGTCAGCGCCCCACAGCAGGCTCAGGGAGTCGCCCAGGGGGGTGTTTAGGCCCAGGCGACCGCCCCAGTTTTCAGACTCTAGATTTCCTTGGAAAATGCCGAAGGGCCGAGGTCTGCGATCGCGCGGGTCGCTGCGGGTCGAGTTGTCGCGGTAGTAGAGCTGGCTATCAAGGCTGCCGTTCAGCACATTGTCGTGGCGATAGCTTAGGTTTAAGACCAGGTTGCGATCGGCCTGGGGACCGCCCCCTTCGGGAAAGCGGAGCTGTCCGATCTGGAGGGCGCTGGCCTTACGTTCTCCGGGGTCAGCATCATCGACGCTGGGGTCGGCGATCACGTCGCTGTTGCGGCTTTCGCGGTAGTAGTTGAGGGAGAACTGGAGGCGTTGGTTGTCATCGGGCCTGTAGCCCAGGCGGGTGAGCAGCGCGACATTTTCATTCTCGTCGGTGCCCTGGACGGTGGGAATGCGATCGCCCTGTCCATCAAACAGCCCCCCTGCATCAGCCCGCGACAGTGAAGCCAGAATGTCAGCATTGCCATTCCTAGCCGAGACCGTCTGCCGGGCAAAGTAGCCAAAACTCTCAGCCTGCAAACTCCCCAGGGCCGAATTGACGCTCACCTCTGAGGTGGCACTAACGTCAGCCTCGTCGGGCTGCCGCGTAATGATGTTGATAATGCCGCCGGTCGCCCCACCCCCGTAGATGGCGCTGGGGCCGCGCACCACCTCAATGCGCTCAATGATGCTGGGGTCGAGGGTGCGCAGCTCGCGGTCAAAGTCGCGGTTATTGACATTCTGCGGCACCCCATCGATCAAAATGGCGGCATCCCGGCCCCGCAGCGAAGCCGCTGTAAACGCCCGTTCTGAGGAGGGGGCTAAGCCCGGCACCAGGTTCCCTAAAATATCGTTCAAATCTCGGCTGAGGGAGGTCTGCTGCTGAATCGCCTGCTGGGTAATCACCGTCACCGACCGGGGAATCGTCGTTGTCTCTGCCTCACTGCGGGTAGCTGTCACTACTACCTGAATGGCCTCTTCGTCAGAGGCAGTCGTTGCCGTACCTCTGGCGACAGACAACACTAAGCGCTGCGCCGCTGCATTAATTGCCGCAGTGGGGGGAGCCTCTGCACCCGTGATCGCCACTCGCACCCCATCCCCCAGCGGCACCACGCTCACCAACGCAATGCCCTCAGTCGGGTTGGCGGCCTGAAACTCACCGCCCTCTGGCAGCGCCAGGGTTGCGTTGGCGATATCCACAATCAGCGCATTGCCCACCACCGACGACGACGCGGCTAGCTCCGCCGACGTTTCTAAAACCACCTCCACGCCGTCAGCGGTAGGATTGAGCCTCACCGCCGTAATTTGGGCCATTGCCTGGGCAATTTCAGCCCACCATTCATCTATCGTGGTGGCAGGTTGCTCAACCTGGCTGAGCAGAGAGGGTTCTGCCGCCCTTTCACTCTCCTGCACCGTAGCTCCGCCACGGGGCACTTCGGTCACAACATTTGCCCCCTGACCTTCAAGCTCTGGCGTTGCCTCGGCCCAAGCTGGGCCAGCCATCAGCACCAGCAGAGCCCCCGCCACCCAAGTCGATCGCTGTCGTTGATTCATCACTCCACCCACCAAAACGGCCACCAAACATCAGAGCCAGCAGGCGTTTTGCCCACAGGCTCAATTGCAACTCACTTGCAAGAAGCTTACTGGATGGCAGAAGGCTATGGGCGATCGCTTTGATCAGCAGCAGGAATTTTTTGATCCAAACCCGGAATTTTTAGCCCGCCTGCTCTCTAGCCGTCAGGGAGTAGGTTTTAGGATTAACGCCAAACTTTTTGCGAAAGGCAGCGGCAAAATGCCCTCGATTGGTAAACCCCACATCGCGGGCCACTTCGGTGACATTGAGACGGCCATCGGCCAATAATGTCTTGGCGCGTTCCATGCGGTAGTGGTGGAGGCAACCAAATACCGTGGTGCCAAACAGATGGCGAAACCCCTGCTTCAGGGTAAATTCATTTAAGCCAACCTGGCGGGCTAACCCATTTAGCGAGGGGGGGGTGTTGAGCTGCTGCTTGATGATCTCCTTGGCGTAGTGAAGCCGCTCAATGTCGTCGGGCTTGAGGGTCTGTTTACGGGGCTGATCGGGCTGGTGGTGCAACATTTGCTCCAGGTGCAAGGCCATCAGTTCCCAAACTTTGCTCTCCAGGTAAATTTGCTGGGTCAGGCCCGTATAGGGGCAGTTTAGAATTTGCTGTATAGCCGCCTGCATCGCCACGGTGGGAGAGGCGGCGTAGGTGTAGCGAGCCTGGTTGAGGTCGCCGACCAAGGCTTTAACGGGGGGTGCTGCTTGCTCTAGGCGATCGCCCATCCAGGCACAAAACAGCTCAGGCTCCAGATGAAAGCTCACGTCTAGCACTTGCAGATCTCGTTCATGATGGCAAACATCACGCTCTGCTAAACCACTGCCCGAAAAGAAATAACACTCCGATTCAAAGCTGGCCTTCGACGACTCTCGAACTAGGGTAAATTCGTATTCTAGGGGATGCTCCCGGTCGGGTACTTCAGTGATGACGGCTTGATGGGGCTGATAGTCTGCGATCGCCAGTTCCAGCCCCTGCCGCAGTTTGATTTCTCTCACATAGCCCTGGCCCAACTGCGCCGGATAGGCATAGGTAATATCAAACGCTTCTGATGCAGTAGAGCCTTGCGGTTGGCAGACATTCGCCTGAATCAGCGCCCAATAGTCAGCCTGCGACAGAATATGAGGGCTGCTTTGCGAAGGTGTCGCCATGCGTTCTATCTCGTCTTAACAGCGGTAAACTCTCATCGTAGATTTCTTGAGAATTGCTGTCAATAAATTACGTCAATGGTGGGCTGGTAGTGCGATCGACCACGCTACCCGCTTCCAAAAAGAGCACTTGGTTAGCCCGGTTGAGTACGGCAGGGCGGTGGGAGACAACGAGGCAGGTGGGGCGGGAGTGATGGGGTGGTGGGGTGGTGGGGTGAAGAGGTGAAGGGGTAAAGGGGTAAAGGGTGGATGGGTGGATGGGTGGATGGGTGGAAAGGATTTCACTATGCTTCACGTCTTCACTGTCAAATAATTGTTGCCAGAGGCGCTGTTCGGTCTCCACGTCGAGGGCGCTGGAGAGGTCGTCAAAGACCATCAGGGCGGGCTGGCGCAGCAGCATGCGGGCGGCGGCGGCCCGCTGCTTTTGGCCGCCGGAGAGGCGCACGCCTCGGGTGCCGATCAGGGTGTCGAGGCCGTTGGGCATGGTGGCTAGGTCTTGGTCGAAGACGGCGGCGGCGATCGCCTTTTCTAAGCGGTTAGGGGCAGCCGCCTCGTCTAGACCCAGTAGCAGATTCTCCCGCAGCGAAGTGCTAAAGAGCTGCGGAATTTGGGGCGTGTAGGCCGCCCGAGGCGGCACCAGAAAATTGGCCGGGTCGTGAATCTGCTGGTCATTCCAAAACAGTGCCCCCGACTGCATCGGCAATAGCCCCAGCAGCACCCGCAGCAGGGTGGTTTTACCCGCGCCCACCCGTCCGGTAATCACTGTCAAGCCGCCCTGGGGCAGGGTAAAGCTGACATCGGTAATGCCCGCGTCGCTGCCGGGATAGCGGTAGGTCAGCCCCTCCACCCGGATTGCTTGCAGCGCCTCGGTCTCTGGCGGTTGAGGCATAGCCGGAAGGGCCGGCTGGGAGCCGAGGATGGGTTTGAGGTAGAGGGGGTGGGGATGGGTGAGAGGGTGGATGGGTGGATGGATGGATGGGCGGGACTCATCCACCCATCCACCCATCCGCTGATCTACTCCCACCAAGCCCCCCATGCGCTCGAACGATACTTCGCTCTGCTTGGTAACGGCGAGAAAGCTGCCCAGGAAGCCGAAGAAAAAGGTGATAAAGGAGAGGTAGTAGATAAACAGGGCAAAGTCGCCGAGGGTAAGGGTGCCCTGAGGGCCAAGGCTGGGGGCGGCCAGCAGCAGAATGAGGCCGGTGCCGAGGCTGAGAATGCTCTCGAAGCCGGAGTTGAGGATGGCGCTGAACACCTGGTCGCGGATCATGAACTGACGGCGGCGATCGCACCTTCCTTGCAATTCTTCCAGCATTTGGGCCTCAGCCCCGGCCACCTTAATCGCCTGCACCGCCGTCACCATTTCGCCAATTAGCCCCGTCACCTGCTGGGTGGCCTGGCGGCTGGCCCGGCGGTAGCGCTTCAGGCGATGCTCGGCCCGCCGCACAATCGCCGTAATCAGGCACAGCGGCAAAAACACCAGCAGCGTCATTCTGGCATTGACGCTCAGCATCAGCGCCATAGACACCACGGCAAACACCGCCTCGGCCAAGATCTCGTTGGTGCCCACCACATTGTCTTCAATCTGGCTGGCGTCATCACGAAAAAAGCTCAGCATCTCCCCAGGGGAGGTGTTGCCTGTCGCTAGCTCAGCGCCGGGGCGGTTGAGCAGCCCCAGCAGCAGATTGTGGCGCACCAAGGCACTGATCAAAAACCGATGCTGGGTTTTGGTGATCCGCCCCAAAAAAATCGCCACCACCCGCGCCAGCCCCGTCGCCAACAGCAGCGCCACCCATACCCCCGGCGACCCGTCTAGCCGAGACTGCTCGGTAAGGCTGTCAAAAAATTCGCGAATCAACAGCCCCGGCAAAATGGGCAGCCCCGCAATACAGAGCCACAGTAGGGTATCAACCCAGTAGAGCCGCTGGGCGTAGCGGATCAGTTGCCAGAGTAATTGCCAGATGGAAGGCATGGGGGGATGAATACTGAGGTTTCAGTTTTAAGTTTTGAATGTTGAGTTTTGAATAGGTTCACTTCCGTGAGAACTCAAAACTCAAAACTAAGAACTCAAAACTACTCTCCCACTCCCCCACCCCCCCCAGGAGCCCCAGACGGATTTTTTTGGCGGCTCAACGGAGTTTTTGTACCGTGGCTTTGTGGAGGGCGGAGCCGACGTTAATGCAAACGATGAATTAAACTAGAGGTCTACTGGGATCAGCTCTGATGAGTCGATGGATTAATCTACTTGCCCTCTTACCTGGCACCAGTCTTACTCTACTGGTTATCAGCATTGCCTTTCTGAGGTTCTATGACAAAAACGACTTCGTTCTCCTCGGGCAACTCACAGACCCCCGCCGCTGGAGCAACCGACTCACTGTGGCAGCCTTCTTGGTGGCAGTGGTTAATCTCGGCGTTGAGTGGAACCGTCGAAATCGAGAAACAGACCGCCAGGCACGAGCAGAGGCTGAGAGGCTTGCAGAAGAGCAACGAAGAGTTGCAGAAGAGCAACGAAGAGTCGCAGAAGAGCAACGAAGAGTCGAGGATCAAGCACGAGCAGAGGCTCAACGAATTGAAGAGGCAGAACGCCAGACTCGCCGAACTAGAATCGAAGTTGAACGAGATCTTGCACTCTTGAACTTTTTGGCCGACCCTTCAGAGCAAAATCGGGCTGTGTTAACTCAGATTGTCGCGGTGCTGTCAGAGTATCGTGACAGTCTTTGAAGCTAGTTCTTCTAAATCATTTGGGCACCGTTAGTAAGTCGGTCGAGATGCCCATCGCGCCTCATGTCTGTGTCTGGATCATCTGATAGGATTGCTCCATGTTCGACCCCACCTGCAAATTTCTTGCGGAGAATTTTCCGACCGACTTTGCCACCTGGCTACTGGGTGCACCCATTGCCTTAACCAAACTCAGCCCCACCGAATTATCCCTGGAACCCATCCGAGCCGACTCGCTGATTTTGCTGGCTTCAGACCCGATAGTCCTACAAATTGAGTTCCAGACAGAACCAGACGCCACCATGGCCTTTAGAATGGCAGACTACCGTCTGAGGGTCTATCGACGATTTCCGCAAAAGCAGATGCAGCAGGTGGTCATTTATCTCACGCCCTCAAGGTCTGACCTGGTTTATCAGACCGCATTTGAGATTCCCGGAACTCGCCATGAATTTGAGGTTATTCGCCTGTGGGAGCAGCCCACGCAGGCGTTTCTAGAGTCAACCGGGTTATTGCCCCTGGCGGTGCTCACCCAAACCTCAGACCCCAGTCAAACGCTGCGGCAAGTGGCATCTCGCATTGATGCGATTTCAGACCGGCAAGTGCAAAGCAACGTTGCTGCGTCAGCCGGGATTTTGGCTGGGTTAACATTGGAGAAGGATGTCATCAATCAAGTTCTGAGGAGAGAAATTGTGGAGCAGTCTGTCATTTATCAGGAGTGGCGAGAAGAATTTCTACAGGAAGGACGGCAGGAAGGACGACAGGAAGGACGACAGGAAGGACGACAGGAAGGAGAGCGATCGCTGATTCTGCGTCAGTTGACCCGTCGGTTTAGAGCGGTGCCAGAGGACTTGAGCACCCGCCTTGCTGCCCTCTCTATAGAGCAACTCGAAGCCCTCGGTGAGGCTTTGCTGGACTTTAGCTCTCTGTCGGATTTGACGCAATGGCTAGAGCAAGCCTAACGCTCGATCTGCTGGGTTTCATACCGCTGGGATTTTGGCGACGCTGGCTGACTGGAGCACTTCAGGAAACTGCTTCCAAGGAATGGTGCCGTCTTTGCTGTCGCGGTAGAGGGTGCCAAAGGTGAGCAAGGCGGGCGCGGCGGTGGCGGGAACTTGGGTGAAGAGGTAGGTGGCTTTGCCGGGGGCGGAGAAGGCGACGGCGCAGGGTTGGCTACACGTCCAGAGGCAGCCAACTTCGCGAATGTCGAGATCGGCTGGATAGGGTTGGACTTGATGCTGAGTTTGGAGTTGATTCAACAGTTTAATGCCCTCAGATGGGCCTGCGGTCTGGTCTTGATCAGACTTGGCGTTGCAGGATTTACAAACAAACAGAAGATGTTTTGACACTGGGTTTATTCCTCGTCAAGTAAGTATTCGAACAAATCATCCAGAATAAGATTGGCTCTCACAATATCGGTGCCAGACCAATTTTCTGCATCCACTAGATATACTTTGTCTTGTTTAACTGCTTCCAATTGAGACCAGAGAGGGTGGTTCTGTAATTGATCGACCAGATCCAAGCTATCTTTATCTCTATTTGAGACTACAAAAATTACATCGCCATCCGTTTGAGGAATAAACTCAAAGGATACAAACGATTGGGATCCATCTCTATCTTGTTCGGGTGGACGAGACAAACCAACATCTTTCAAGACGCTGCCAGATAATATATCCCTGTGCATAAGACGTACACCATTGAAATCTGGAATAATCACAGATACCTGAATGTCTGAGACGTGATTTTCCTCTGAAGAGGCTACACCTAAACCCAGTTTTCTCCTCAACTCTTGTATACGCTGGTGATAGTCATTCAACAGTTTTTCGGCTTCTTGAGATTTCCCCAAAACTTTAGCGAAAAATCTCGTAAGATCTTTCCATCTAAAGTTATTCTCCCTATAGTCGTAGAGGATGGTAGGGGCGATTCGCGATAGCTGTTCATAAATTGCTTCGTAGTGGTGATTCCCCAAAATTAGATCGGGCTTCACCAGCAAGACTTTTTCCAAGTTAATCACGCCTTCATACCCAAGAATCGTCAACTCCTGAGCATAATTGTCAAGATAGGGTTGAATTGGGCCTAAACCAGTCCGTCCGTCAATTTCGACCGAGGCGCTAGACCCAACAGGCTGAATTCCCAATGCCAGGGTGGTAGCTAAGAGATTTGGATCTAGGGTAATCAATCGTTGCGGATTGGCTGGAACCTGGGTTTCACCCATCATGTGCTTAACGAGGCGAACAGTGTCGGAAGGAGCAGTTTGAGTCGCATCTGGGCTATGAACAGTGCTGACTCGAGAAGGATCGGCACCACAAGCCGTCACTAAAATGAAGGCAAGTACTGCTAACATCAGTTGCCAAAGTATTTGAGTCACTTTGCCGCTGACTAATGTGCGATCGCCCATCGACTATGCCCCTTCCTTCACGTTGATTGACCAAGAGATTGAATAGGTCAGACTCTGTGGTGCGCGAGCTACTGTGACGACTGAACTCCTACGTGTATTTTGCAGGAAAAGTCCTAGGTCGAAGTAAGCAAGGTTGCCAATCATTTCTCTGGAATTATTTGTGAGCGTCAAGTGATAAACAACTAGAAATTCACGGCAACTGTTCCACGAATTGTCAATGGTTCGCCTACTGCTACACCAATATTGGTTCGATCTGGGAAATATCTCACATCAAACAAGTTATCAACATTCAACTGTACGCGCCAGTTGTCTCGCCTGTAATAAACTAGTGCATTGGTCAGCAAGTAGCTGGGTATGGTGAACGTATTCTGTGGATCGCGAGGGCGATCGCCCACAAAAAACAAACCAGCCCCCAAGCCTAACCCTTCTAAAGCTCCTGATTGAATTTCATAAACTGCCCAGAGATTCGCTTGATGTTCGGGGACATTAACGCGTTGATTGCCCTCAACATCTGGAGTTCCTTCAGTGACTATGCTGTCGGTGTAGGCATACCCTGCAATTAACCTCAAACCCGGTAGGGGTTCTCCGACTACGTCAAACTCAATCCCTCGACTGCGTTGTTCCCCAGTCTGGATACTGAAATTGGCAAGATCGACGGGATCGGGGAGGAAATCGTTTTGGCGGGTAATTTGGTAGGCCGCCAGATTGGCTGCCAGTCTGCCATCGAGAAACTCAGTTTTTACCCCGACTTCAAACTGCTCACCCCTAATCGGCACAAATGGATTTCCTTCTCTATCGATGCTAGTCTGCGGTTCAAAAGAGCGGCTCCAGCCTGCATACAGAGAAACTGGCTCGACTGGCTGATAGACAATACCCACACGAGGACTGAAAGCACTAGGTTCGCTATACTCTGAGTCTCCCGTAATAAATGTTGTGAGTCCTGGTACTCCTTCAGTATTTTGAAATACCTGATCGAAGCGACCTCCTAGAAGGATTTTGACTTGTTCGCCAATGGATAGCAAGTTTTGAGCGTAAATCCCAATTGTGTGACTTGTCGTATCCTCGCCAGCGGTTGGTTCAAAGTCTCCAAAAAATGCATCATACTCAGATTCACTTAAGTATTCCGGATCGAACAAATCAATTGATCGCGTCCCGGCTGGAAAGTCACGGCGGGCTCGTGCAACAGAGCGCTGAAGCTCTAAGCCTACCAGTAGATCGTGTTGCACGATGCCAGTTTGCACCTCTCCCAATACTTCAGTTTGCATGGTGTAGAGTTCATCATCAACCCGCGAATCAAAGGCACCGCCAATCACAGTTCGATTATCTGCCCCAAGTCTATCTGCACGAAATCCACGATTTGAAAAATCTACAAAAGTGGCCCTCAATCGATTCCGCAGTGTCCAATCTTCATTGAATTGATGTTCGAGCCGATAACCCACGTTAATTGCAGTAGAGTTAAATCCATCGTTTGGTTCTCCTAGAAATCGAGAACGAGGGACTTCTCCTAAAGGATTGGTGACAATAGTGCCAATGGTAGGCAAACCGACGGCTGTTGTAGTTACCGAAGATTGCCTCTCATAACTTCCCTCTAGCACCAGATCCGTGTTTTCGCCCAACTCAAAACCCAGAACTGGAAAAACAGCCAATTCCTCATTATCTACAAAATCAATAAACGAACCGGAGTTCTCGTAGTTGATGTTCAATCGATATAAGATTGATTCACTGTCGTTGAGGGGGCCTGTTAAATCAAGGCTGCCTCGGTAATCGTCATAGCTGCCAATAGTACCTTCAATTTCATAAAATGGGTCGCGGAGTGGTTGTCTAGTCACCAGATTTACTACTCCACCGGGACCTCCTTGACCATATAGCACTGATGCTGGTCCATCAAGAACTTCCACTTGTTCAACATTACCAAGATTTGGAACGTATCTAGAATTGTTATTAGCTCTTGTGGCACCATCCGTAAAGATTCCCCGGCCAAAGAATCCACCGAATCCACGTGCGCCACCCCCATTGACGTTGCGAAGAACTTCTTCTAGGGTGTTTGCATTTTGATCTTCAATTACCTGACGAGGAATTACCTGAATCGACTGAGGAATCTCACGAATCGGTGTATCCGTTCGAGTGGCAGTGCTGGCATTGGGCACACGGTAGCTGTCCTGCTCCCCCGTCACCACAATCTGAATCGCGTCATCAGCATCCCCTACCTGAGCCATGCCTGGCACCGCACTCAACACCAAATTCCCTGCTTCTGTACTCACCTGCGCCTGGGGTGGTGCATCCGTTCCCGTAATTGAGACTCGCACCCGGCCATCGGGCAGATTCGTCACGCTCACTAGCGCAATCCCCTCCGTCGGGCCAAACTGCTCAAAGGCATCTCCATCGGGCAGGGCCAGCACCGCATTGGAAATCTCGGCAATCAAGGCATTACCCACTACCGACGTGGAAGGCGTGGTCAACGGCGCATCAGTTTCCAAGGTAATCTCTAGCCCAGTATCGGTGACATTCACCTGCACCCCCGTCACCTGAATGGCCGACGGCTCCATCTGCGCTATCCACTCGGCGACCGTCGTGGCGGGCTGGTCAAGCTCAGATAGTGAGATTGGAGAATCAGACGGCGGGGTAGAGTCGCCTGCACGGGTTGGCTCTTCTATGCCGTCAGGGTTGGCTGCTTCTATATCTCCAGCATTGATCTCTGCTGGGGCAGCCGTCGCTACCAGCACCGAGACTCCACTCAGCATCAACGCCAAACCCCGAAATTGATTCATCATTCCTCTCCACACCACGTTGTCAAAATCAAAACTGTAGAGGTTCAGTACCCCGAGCCAAGTGCACAGGGTCAAGGCCTCTCAGTGAGAATAAGTGTCAAGAAGCATAGCGGAAGATAGCCAGGGGACGATACAGCAGACCGCGCCTAAGCCGGAATACTTTGCGCCCAAAGCGGAATGTCTGCATGGGCAAGTTAAAATCGGGTCACACTCAGCGACAGGTTCGGCCCATGATTCCCCTCGTTTTAGAGATGGAAACCGCAAACATTCACCTGAGCGATGAGCAGTTTTATCAGCTCGCTCAGGTTAATCGGGATTTGCGCCTAGAGCGCACCGCTGAAGGGAAACTAGTCATTATGCCGCCCACCGGATGGGAAACGGGAAACCGCAACTTTAGACTGGCTCAGCGTTTAGGCAACTGGGCGGATGCCGATGGCACAGGCATTGGGTTTGACTCGTCAACCGGGTTTATCTTGCCAAATGGCGCCATTCGGTCGCCCGATGCCGCCTGGGTTAAACGAGAGCGTTTGGAGGCGCTCCGCCCTGATCCCAACCGATTTTTACCGCTTTGTCCAGATTTTGCGATTGAGCTCTGTTCTGCCAATGATGATCTCAGCACCGTGCGAGCCAAGATGCAGGAGTATCTGGAGAATAGTATGCAGTTGGGCTGGTTGCTCAACCCCTATGAGCAGCAGGTAGACATTTATCGCGAGGGGCAACCCATCGAGGTGTTGAATTCTCCAACGCAGCTATCGGGCGAGTCAGTGTTGCCAGGGTTCGTGCTGCCCCTGGATGGAATTTTGTCGTAGAAAAATCCGAAATTACTGCCAGCGCTGGGCTAAAAACGCCTTGGGATTGACCCCAAACGTCTTGCGAAACACCGCTGCAAATCGACTCCGGCTGGTATAGCCAACGGCCTGGGCTGTCTCCCCCACATTCATGCGCCCCTCCAGCAACAGCAACCGGGCTCGCTCCATGCGGCACTGGCGCAAATAGCCAAACACCGTCGTGCCAAAGAGCTGACGAAAGCCCTGCTTTAAGCTGCATTCGTTTAGCCCCACCTGACGGGCAAGCTGCGCTAAGGAGAGGGGCTGATCTAAATTCTGGTGCAAAACCTCTCTGGCCCAGTGGAGGCGATCAACATCGTCGGGTTTTAGATTTACTAACGGGTGTTTTCCGTCTCGCGCCGCAATCTCTTGCTCCAAAATTAAGGCTATCAGTTCTAAGACTTTGCTTTCCAAGAACATTCGCCGGGTGTAGCCCTGGTATGGGCACTGCAAGATCTGCTGCAGTGAGATCTGCATTCCGGGGGTTGCCTGTCCCGGACGGAGGTAGTATTTCTGATTGACATCGCCAATTAAGTGGCGCAGGGCCACAGGCAGATCGCCATCTGGGTATCCGGCAACGGCGCGAAAGACCTCGGGCTCTAGGTGAACACTGACCCAATGGCTGCGTCGATTTGCTTCTTTTTTCCTTGATTCGCCCGGTGCCATGCCGCTGCCATAGAGGTTGTAGGGTATAGGAGAGGCGGGAGCCCGTTCTGGGTCAGACAGGTAGAAGGTATATTCCAGAGGATGCTCACGGTCATCTGAGTGGGTGATGACATTCTGATGGAGCTGATAGTCGGCGATGTCTAGGGTAAAGCCAGGTCGCAACTGCCAGGTGTTCACATACCCCTGCCCCATCTGCGTGGGATAGAGCGTGATCTGCTCGCCCGCCGCTGTGTGAGCGTCTGGGGCTGCGGTGGCTTCAAATAGTGCCCAGTAATCTTGCTGAGATAGGGAAATCGTCATGAGTATTGGCCAGAGCTGCGGCAAGGCTGAAAGATGCCGATGCTTTACACTCTATCCTAGATAGGAATCATTCTCAAGTATGTCAGCGGTGCAGCTAAATGGGCTAGGGCGGGGGGCAGCCGCGCTGCTCACGGGAGTTTTTCGGCCAAATCATCCAGCACGGCCTGGGCCGATAGCAGCCCTGGGCCGAGCCAGTGGTCGCCCACGGGGTAGAGTCGGTCGTTACGCACGGCTTGCAGTTGCTGCCACAGGGGGGTGTCCATCAGTTCGGCGAGGGCGTCGACTTCATCGCTGCCTATGGTCATCGCGAAGATCACGTCGCCGTCGGCTAGAGCTAGCTGTTCTTGAGAAATTTCTTGGCTGTAGAGGGCTTTGTCTTGGGCCGGAGGACGACTTAACCCGACATCGGCGATGATTTGGCCAATGAACGAGGTCTTGAGGTAAAGGCGCAGGCTGCCGGGCAAGACCCGCACGACGGATACGGTCAGGGGGCGCAGCGGCTGGCGGATTTCGTCTAATCGCTGCTGGTAAGCGGCCATTGCCGCTGCCGCTTGTTCCGGGCGATTTAACGCCTCGGCGTAGAATTGAAAGTCGGTTTTCCAGTTTTCGTTAATGTCGGCGGTAAAGACGGTGGGGGCGATCGGGGTCAGGGCGCTATAGACCCCTTCGGCCCAGGCTCGACTGCCCAAAATGAGGTCGGGCTTGAGGGCCAGGATTTTCTCTAGGTTGGGCTGGGTGGGGGAACCAATGGTTTCAACCCCGCTCAGGTACGGCTGTAAATGGGGGGGCTGGGCCGTTAGCCCCCCGTTGAGCACAGTGCCCACGGGGGTGAGGCCCAGGGCGAGCACTCCTTCTAGGGCGCTGTAGTCGAGGGTAATGACCCGCTGCGGCGAGTCGGGCACCTGGGTGGTGCCCATGGCGTGCTCGATCTGGCGTCCTGCGGCGGGCGGTTGATCAGAGAGAGGGGTGGGGCCACCGCAGGCGTTGAGCCAGAGCGCGGCCATTAGGGCAACAAAAGCTAGGGCAATCCATCGCATAGGTCAGCAGGCCGGGTCGGTAATGGGGACGATTGAGATTGGGTCGATTGAAATCGGGTCGATCAGCTCAAACTGAGGGAATTCGTAGACTTCGTCGGGGCGACTGCTGCACTCCCCGTGGAGGATTAAAGGGGGCTGGCAATCTGCTGCGACCACGCCGCCGTAGCGGGTACAGGCTCCGGTAGGCGACTGGGCCACTAGCTCAATCTCCGTGTGGGTTGGGGTCTGCGCCAAAATTTTGGACTGAATGCGGTGCCCTAGCCAGGCCCAGCCGTGGCGCAGCCAGAGATCCCGCTCATGCCCTGCTACCGGGGTCGGGTAAAATTCCCCAGCCCCGGTAGCAGGGCATGAGCGTTTGCAGGTTGCCTTGGCGGTTGATCAACACCCGTAGGGCGGCGAGATTGAGGCGGCCATAGTAGCGACCGTCGGGAAAGGTCAGAACGGTGGGGGCAAAGCGATGACCACTAAAATGGCTGGCCTGCCAGATCCGCACGTTCTGCTGTTGGGCCTCGCTGAGCAGGGTAAGGGCTTGCCGGTAGAAGGGCAGACCGTAACGCCCGCAACAGCGATCGTGGCTGCCGTGGGTGCAAATCAACAGCTCCCGGTAAGAATTCGCCACTTGCCAATCGGTGACGGGCTGCCCCCTCAGAGCGGCCCGAATCACCGGGGCCGCTGCCTCTAGGCTGGGCACCTGAAAGGCTTGCTGGTGATAGCCCTCGGATAAACCTGACGGCTGCTGAAAGACCGAGAGGCGCAGGCCCTCGGCCGGGGGATCGTGGGGGGCGTGCACCAGCAACCAGCGGACGCGCTGACCGCTGGGGGTTAAGCTGTGGCTCAACTGCCTCAGGGCTTCTGGAATTGGGGGGGCGCTCAAGTCGTCGCTGGGCCACGGGGGCGGGCATTCCAGCACCACGTAGGCGGCGTGGTGGGCGGCACTGCCGATGGGCGATTCTGCCGCCTGGCACGATTCGTCAGCACAGGAGAAGGCGGGCATGGCTACCAGGTGTAAGAGTATCCCAGGGTGAGGCTGCGGCCCCGACCCGCCGCCCCAAAGGAGTCGAAGTCTCCTGATTGACCGGCAGCCCATTGAAAGAACACGGGCGAGTACTGGGTATTGAACAGGTTTTGAATGCCAATGTTGAGGGTGCCGGGGCCGAGCTGCACGCTGCTGATGTAGTCGACGACGACGTAGGTTTCGATCGCCCCATCGTCAACGCCAGCGTCAAAGGAGCGATCGCGACTGCCTGAGACCAGCATTTGCAGGCGATTGCGCCAGCCGGGTGTGGCCTGGTGTTCTACGTAGGTGGTGAGCTTGAGGGGGGATATAAACCGGTTGCTCAGGGGCGAAAACTCACCATCGCCGTCTTCGTCATTTTCGCCGTCAGACCAGCTGAGGGTGGCCCCTACCCTCATGTCGTCAAAGGGCTGGACATCGAGGGTGGCCTCTAGGCCGTAGTTGCGCTGGGGCGCCCGCACGATATTGACGACCAGGGGATTGTTGGGATCGGAGCGCAGGGTTGAGCCTAAAGCAGAGTAGTTAAAGAACCCGCTCAGCGACACCTGGATCTGATCCCAAGCGCCGCGCACCCCAATTTCATAGTTATCGACTTTTTGGGGCTGGCCCAGGCGCAGGTCGGCGGCAATGGTCTGGGTGGGCAGGTTGTCGGGGTCACGAATTACCCGGCCCAGGTCGGGCACCGAAAAGCCCTGGGCAAAGTTGGCAAACAGGGTGATGTGGTCATCGACACCGTAGGCCGTGCCCAGGTTGAACACCGTGTCGCTAAAGTTGAGCCGTCCGCCCGTGATCGGTACCCCCTCCAGGGTGGTGTAATCGCCGACGCCAAAGCCAATGTTTTCGTAGCGCAGCCCGCCGCTGAGCAGCCAGCGATCGCTGACATCCCCCTGGAGTTGGGCAAACAGGCCCAGGTTGTCGAGGGTGTAGCGGGGCACTTCGTCCAGTCTGCCGTTGAGCTGAAAGACGCGCTCGTCGCTAGCGTCAAAGGCGTCTGAGTCAAAAGTCTCAAAAAATTGGGAGTTGCTCTCGCGGGCGTAGTCAGCCCCCCAAAACAGCCCGACGGCTTCCCCCAGGGGGATGGCAATGCCAAGGCGGCTGCCCCAGACATTCTGCTCTAGCCGAGCTCGGATCAGGGCATTGATATTGGCATTGCCGCGCTGGTCGAAGGGGATGCTAAAGGAGGTGTAGTCGCGGTAGTAGAGTTGGGCATCGACCTCGCTGCCCAGCAGGTCTTGATGGCGGTAGCTGAGGCTGGTTACCCAGTTTTCTGAGCCAGGGGAGCGGGTGCCCTCAAAGCGGCGACCGGGAACCTCTAACACCCGTGACGTTTGCACCCCTGGAATGTCGTTTACAATCGGGTCTGACAAAAATTCGGTGCCGACGCGATCGCGAAAGTAGTTCACCGAGAGCTGGAGCCGCTGGTTGTCGTCGATGTCGAAGCCCAGGTTGCCCAGCCCGTTTAAGGTGCTGGCGTTGGAGATATCGACGGTGCTTTCCACCGGAATGCGATCGCCTGCCGCATCGTAGAACAGACCGCTGTAGCTGCGGCCCAGGGCCAGGGTGTAGTCGAGCTGGTCAACCCGACCCGAGAAGGTCTGCTGCTGCACATTGCCCACGCTGTCGCTGGTCAGAAACGCGCTATTTAAGGCGGCATCAAAGCCAATTTCAGTAGTCGCTGTAAACGGCTGATCGCTGGGGGCGCGGGTGATGATATTGATCACGCCGCCGGTAGCCCCGCCGCCGTAGACCGCACTCGGCCCCCGCACCACCTCAATGCGCTCAATCGAAGCTGGATCAATGGTGCGCAGTTCGCCAAAGAAACGGCGGTTGGTGAGCTGGGGCACCCCGTCGATCAGCACCGCAGGCTCTCGGCCCCGCAGGGTCTGGGTCAGGTTGCTAGAGCTTTGGGTGGGTGGGGCCAGCCCCGGCACCAGCTGCCCCAAAATATCGGGCAAGTTGCGGGTCAAGGTGGCTTGCGCTTCGATCTCCTCTCGCGTGATCACCGTGACCGAGCGGGGCAAGTCAGCCAGGTCTTCTTCGGTGCGGGTGGCCGTCACTACCACCTGAATCGCCGCTTCAGGTGCCGCCTCACCGCTGGCGGTGCCTGGGGTGATCTGAATGGCCAACTCCGATGGCCCGCCGCTCAGCGTGGCGATGGGGACGCCTGTGGTGCCAGTAATCGCCAACCGCACCTGGTTGTCGGGTTGATTGGTCAGGGTGACAAAGGCAATGCCCTCAGCGGGAGTGCTGGCCTGGTAATCATCACCGTCCGGCAGGGCCAGCACCGCATTGGGAATGTCGAGAATCAAGGCATTCCCTAAGACCTGACGACTGACGACTGGGGCTAGATCACCGCTTGTCTCTAGGCGAATGACTAAACCCGCAGCGTCGGGGACAAGGGTGACTCCTCTGATGGTGATGGGCTCGGTCTGGGCAATGTGAGGCACGAGTTCTGACGTCAGACCAACCTGGGGCTGGGCCTCAGCTTTTGCAGACGTCGCTGTTGCCCCCAACACTCCGGCCAACCCCAGGCTTAACCACAAAATCCGAGCATCCACCATCTCCACTCCCCCTTTAACAAGAATCAATAGCAAGAAGATTACCGGAGAAGGTAGAGAGGGAGGTGCGATCGCAGACTGGTCAACGGATTCTTTCGACTGCTAAACGGATTTTGTGCCCCCCTGTCGCTGATACTCCTTAGGTCTGAGGCCAAACCGCTGGCGAAAGGCCGCCGCAAAATTACTCGACTTGGCATAGCCCACCATGAGCGCCACCTCTTGAATGCTGTACTGACCCTGTAGCAGCAGATGGGCCGCCTGTTCCATGCGGTAGTGCCACAGGTCTTTAAAGGCCGTCGTGCCAAACACTTGGCGATATCCCTGCTTCAGCTTGTAGTCATTTAACCCGACCTGCCGCGCTAGCCTGAGCAGCGATGGCGGCTGCTGCCAGTTTTGCCGCAAAATCTGCTGAGCAGCATAGATGCGATCGACATCGTCAGCGGTCAGGGGGCTGGGGGGTATGCGCTGGGGGGCTAGCAGTTGTTCCAGCTTGAGGGCAATCAGCTCCCAGCATTTACTTTCGCGATACATCGAGCCCATGATGTCTTGGTAGGGGCAATCCAGCAGTTGCCTCAGCGCCAGCTGCATCGCCACCGTGGTCACGCCCCTGTGGATAAAGGGCTGGCCCCCAGGCCGCTCAATTAAATTGCGGAGGGGCAGACTCAGAGCCTGATCGGGCAAAAAACTACTCAGCAACGTCGCCGACTCAAGATGGATATCTACCTGTAGTACCCGCTCGCCCCCATGCTCCCGCAGCGACCGGGAGGGCATTGGCCCATCTTGAATAAAACTCTCCCCCGGCAGGCGAGCCGCATAACTGCCCCCCAACACCTGAAAGCCAAACTCTAAACAACCCGGCGAGGCTTCGATCCGCACCACCTGCAAGTCTTGGTGAAACACATAGTCTTGAATCAGCAGATCCATCTGCCGCAAATTAAACCACTGCTGTTGGCCCTGCCCCCACTGGGTGGAGATTTTTATCACTTCCATCGCAGAATTGGGCGCAGAATTAGGCGACAGCGATTGGGGTTGCCAAAGGGTCTGATAGTC
The DNA here is from genome assembly GCA_019359435.1 of Kaiparowitsia implicata GSE-PSE-MK54-09C. Taxonomy (GTDB): domain Bacteria; phylum Cyanobacteriota; class Cyanobacteriia; order Elainellales; family Elainellaceae; genus Kaiparowitsia; species Kaiparowitsia implicata. Next base: position 125,272 of record JAHHHI010000056.1, on the reverse strand, counting down.
AGACTCGGTGATCGAGACAGTCAACGGTGAGATGTCCAGAATAGTACGATTTACTGGGAGTAATTCTCATTTGTTTTGACTAACGCGTCAAGCATACGCCCTAGAGAATAGGCTTACTATAGTTGCAGGTTCACTAGGTTGACTTCAACGCCATGATCGCCTCGCCGCAGTATCTCACCCCCGAAGACTACCTTCAGCTCGAAGCTGAAAGCCCCGTTAAACATGAGTACTTTGACGGGAGAGTCTTTGCCATGGCGGGCGCTAGTGATGGACATGTCACCATTGCGGGCAATCTGTTTGCCCTGCTCCGCAGTCATGTGCGCGGCACGGGCTGTCGGGTCTATATCTCTGATATGAGGGCCCGCATTGAGGCCTGTAACCGCTTTTTCTACCCGGATGTGATGGTGACTTGCGACCCGCGCGATCAGGAGACTGCGGGCTATAAGCGCTTTCCTAAGCTGGTGGTGGAAGTGCTGTCTGAGTCTACGGAGGCTTTTGACCGGGGCGACAAGTTTGCCGACTATCAATCTCTGGAGAGCTTAGAAGAATACGTGTTGATCAACACGCGCCACCAGCGGGTGGAGTGCTTTCGCCGCAATCAGGCGGGGCTGTGGGTGTTGCAGTACTACAGGCCCGAAGCCACTCCTGAAACAGCCACGTTTTGCCTGGAGAGCATTGGCTTTACCGATACTATCGCTGCTCTGTACGAAGACGTGATGCTGGAGCCATAAGAGGAAGTCCCTGAGCCTTGATGTTAAACCGCGATCGTAGTGGGCTGGAAGCGATCGCAGTGAGCAAGCCCTAGACCGCAAATCCCCTCTTGGGAAGGGTAGGGGTGGGTCTAACCCAGGCATCGCACCAGATTATGTTCCGCTGGATGCCGTGCAAATAATCTATTTTGCAAAACGAACCCTTTTCGCAGTGGCTACCACAAAATTGTCAGAAAGCTGGTCAGGATAGCTTTCCAACAAGCTTTGTAGAACTGCAACCTTATTGGCAGAGCGTTCATCCTCAAGCCTCGGAAAGATAATTCCTCGGTGAGGCTGTCTTTCTCGGTAGACCTTCTCCCCAAAATCTTTATCACTGGTGATCAAAATCCAGTTCTCATCAAATGCTTTTCGCAGAATTGTGTCGTCATCGGTACCTCGGGCTTCTTCATATATCGAGAAGACCTCATGCCCCAGACTTCTCAACCACCGGGACACGACAACTCCCGTATTTTCATCAACCAAAAAGCGCAATTAGGCAATCTCCCTCTCTAAGGGCATAAAGCTTGCGCTTTCTAAAGACCGCGAGGCAAACAAAAGACAAGCCAGGATATCGTCTTGAACTAATCCTTCGTACTCTTCTAGAATTTCAGCTGTCGTTGCCCCATGGGCCAGCAGATTTAAAATATATTCCACGGTAAGGCGAGTCCCTCGAATCACGGGCTTACCAACCATGATGTTTGGATCGGTGGTGATTCGGTTTAAAAGCTCATTATCAGTCATTGTTTCTAAAACTGTGGTTGGACAGTGACTCCTATTTTAGAGCCAGTCACCCTCCAGTCACCTTAAATACAGGACAGGCCCATCTCTTCCCCCAATCCATCATGCGACCATCTCACCTATGCCCGACTCCCTGAAGGCGCAGGCGGAATTCGCGCTGTTCTGTGAGATTGCAGATCATCAGGCAGCTTAAATAGGGGCACCATGCCGTCTTTGCTGTCGAGGTAGAGTTCGGCGGCGGTGAGCAGGTCGGCGGCGCAGGTGGTGGGGTCGAGGTCGGTAAAGAGATAGGTGGGCTTGCCGGTGCCCACGTAGGCGATCGCACAGGGCTGCTCACAAATGCACAGGCACCCGGTGGGTGCGATCGCTAGCTCATCTCTGCGGGGCCACTGCTCGTACAAAGCTTGCAACTGCTTGAGCAGGTGATCGCCACCGGTCTCCCCGTCGCGTTTTTCTTCATCGGCGGTAAAGCCGCAGCTTTGGCACACAATCAGCTGGTCGGGCATGGCTACGATGGCTCCACAAGATATTTGAATAGGTCGTCGAGGACAGCATTGGCTGCGATCGGGCCATCCCCAATCCAGTAGGAAGGAACTTCGTAAACCTGCCCATTTTGAACCGCACTTAAGGTAGACCATACCGGATCAGCTACTAACTTTTCTTTCTGACTCTGAGCCTGCTGGGCAACGTCATCTTGAAATCCGTAGGTCCAAAGAAATATGGCGTCACCATCGGCATCGGGCATTTTTTCGCGACTGACAGTGTATTGAATTGGATTGTCAAACAAAGTGCTGGCTTCCGCTGCGGTCAAATCTTGGGCAGGGGGGCGAGACAGTCCGGCATCGGCAACCACTGTTCCACAAAATGAGTCTTTGAGGTACAGGTTCACATAGCTTGGATACACCCGCACAATTGATACGTCAATTTCAGCCGCACGGCTTCCCATTTGTGCCTTAAATTCTTCTGTCCGAGCCTGGTAATTGTTTATCACCTGTTCGGCTGCTGCGGTCTTGCCTAGCGCCTCTGCAAAACTCATAAAAAACTCCTTCCACTGCCCGCTGTGCTCGTAGGCAATCAAGACTGTGGGGGCAATTTTAGATAGGGCACCGTAGTTAGCTGAAACATAATCTGCACCAATAATGAAGTCTGGGTTGAGGGTCAAGATCTTTTCGATGTTAGGAGCATCGTTGCCGCCCACGTCTTCAATGCCGTCGAGCATGTCGCTGAGGTGAATATCTTGAGCACTTAACCAATCGCTACCGATCGGTTTAATGCCTAAGCTCAGGGCATAATCTAAAGCACCCAAAACAACAACGCGCTGAGGGTTATTGGGCACACAGGTTTCGCCTCTGGCATGACGGATGACTCGACAGTCGGCGCTGGCAATTCCGCCATTTTGAGTAGAAACATGGGGTGTACAAGCGCTGCCCAGGATGACTACAGCGAGAAATGTAACCAGTCCTAAGATGAGCGATCGCCACCTACTAGTCCCTAGGCTGCTGCAAAAGAGTGGTCGAGTCATTCTGTAACCATGCATGGGCATTAACTAAAGCTCAAAACTTTAAAAATCAACCGACAGCGAGCCAACAATGCTGAGGGGTTCCCCCGGCTCGATCGCCACCCGGCCAAAGTTGTTAGAGCTGAAATAGCGCACGTCGAACAGGTTCTGCACATTGATGGCGGCCCGCCAGTTGTTGCGACGGTAAAACACCGCCGCATCGGTGCGTAGGTAGCTGGGTAAATCAAAGGTGTCTTCGAAATCTCCGGCGCGATCGCCGATATAAAATACCCCGGCCCCAAAGCCCAGCCCTTGCAAATCGCCGCTCTGAATCTCGTAGGTGCTCCACAGGCTGGCGGTGTGGTTGGGGACGTTTTGCACCCGGCTACCTGGGGGTAGGCCAAAAAATTCCTGGGTGTAGGCGGCATCGATGTAGCCATAGGAGGCAATCACATTCCAGCCAGGCAGAATTTCGCCCGCGACATTTAGATCAATGCCTCGGCTGCGCTGTTCAGCAATGGGGATGCTGAAGTCGGGGTTGGCGGGGTCGGTGGTGGCCAGGTTGGTTTTGGTGATGTTGTAGGCCGCCAGGGACGCCGTCAGGCGATCATTGATGGCCGCCTGAACACCCACCTCGTACTGGGTGCCGCGCTCGGGGGGTAAGAAGTTGTCGTTGACGTCGGTGCCAAAGTTGGGCTGAAACGATCGCGCAAAGTTGGCATAGAGCGAAATCGGCTCAATCGGCTGATAGACCACGCCAACGGTGGGCGTAAACGCCGTCACATCCTGGCCAGAATCGTCACCCGTTTGGTTATCGAGGCTGTATTGCGAAACCACGTCAAACCGTCCTCCAGCGACTACGATCAGGTTGTCCAAGATTTGAACCTGATCCTGTACAAAAAGGCCAAGGGCATTGGTGCGATCGCTGTTGTTTCGCACCTCATTGGTCAGGGCGCTGAGGGGAGGGCGCTCAATGACGTTATAGACCGGGTTAAAGATATCAAGGCTGGGCGTCAGCCCGTCTGGTAGTCGTCGCTGGGTGCCGCCGAAAGTCTGTCGCCGCAGATCTAGCCCAATTAGCAGGTCGTGCTCAACTGAGCCAGTAAAAAAGTTGCCCAGCAAATCGGTTTGTAGCGAGTAGACCTCAGAAATGTCGTCGTTGGAGCGAAAGTTGCGGGTTAAAATGCCCGTAGCCTCGTCCAGGGCCAGCGGCTCGGCCCGATAGTCAAAGGTATCGGTTGACAGCAGCCGAAACTGGTTGCGCACCTGCCAACTGTCACTAAACTTGTGCTCCAGGCGGTATCCGGCCCCGTATTCTTGCACCCGACTGACATCGTCGGGCTCCCCAAAAATGCGGCTCAGCGGAGTGTTTACAATGCCCCGTCCGGTGGCCAAAAACCCTCGATCAAAGGGGCGTTCGTCATTGCGGTAGGTGGCGTCTAGATTGAGAGTGGTGGCATCGCTGAGACGAAACTCCAGCGAAGGCGCGGCAAAAAAGCGGTTGATGGTTTGGTCGAAGTCGCGGAAGCCATTGGCACGTTCGTAAGCTCCGTTAAAGCGGTAGAGAATGGTGCGATCCGCATTCAGCGGCCCGGTCACATCGACCGTGGGGCGAATCAGCCCGTAGCTGCCCGCCTGAAGGTCTAGGCTATAGAACGGCTCCGCTAAGGGTCGCTTGGTGACCAGGTTAATGATGCCGCTGGGCTGGGTGTTGCCAAACAGCACCGAGGCTGGCCCCCGCAGCACCTCAATGCGTTCTACATTGGCGGTTTCGGCAAACCCCGAGCCATCGCCCCTAAAGCCATCGATAAAGATACCGTCGGTAAAAAAGCCGCGAATATTGAGCTGGTCAGTGGTGCTGCCAAAGCCACCATCCTGCACTACGCTGCTGACGTTGCGCACGGCATCGCCTACACGAGTAATGCCCTGATCCTCCAGCACCTGTTCGGGAATGATCTGAATGGTGCGTGGGGTATCGCGCAGGGGCGTATCTGTACGGGTGGCAGTGCTGGAGTCGCGTGGCGCGTAGCCCTCGTCGCCCGCCCCTGTCACCCCAATGCGGATGGTGTCGTCATCGCCAGAGGCCAAACCCACACCAGGGGCAATGCCCAGCACCAAACCCGCCGCCCCAGTACTCACATTCACCGCTGGCGGCCCGTCGCTACCCGTGATCGAAACCCGCACCCGGTTGCCTTCCAGGCTGGTCACGCTCACCAGGGCAATGCCCTCAGCGGGGTCAAACTGCTCAAAGCTCTCCCCCTCGGGCAATGTCAGCACCGCATTGGCTATCTCGGCCACCAGGGCATTGCCCACCACTGAGGTCACAGGTTCCCCCAGTGCCCCATCGGCATCCAGCACCAGCCGCAGCCCCTCGCCCTCCGGCTCGATCCGCACGTCGGTAATTTGCGTCGCCCCCTGGGCCAAATCCGCTGCCTGCCCGCTGGGCTGGGCCATATCCTGTAAAGACAACGCCGTTTCTGCCTGCGCCGATATCGGCACCAGCGCCAGCCATCCCGCCAACCACACCAACCGCTGCAATCGAACTCCCATCACACCACCTGTTAATTGATCAAGACCACTGCCTTAGCCGTTGAAGGCTTCAAGGCAAATGGGAATACTTCTCAATAAAATACTCGATAGGGGGGTAGGCTTCAGAGCAAGATGATCCCTAGGCGGAGTTTTTGCGATCGCCCCCCGGAGTTTTTGGGCTGGCTTGGCCTAGCGCTACAATGGGGTCACGTAGAACGTTGGTCAGAACACTAGGTGTTGACCATGATCGACATCGACCTCACCCAACTTCCTACTAGCGATGAACTTCCCTGTTCAGACGATACGCCTGTGGATAACGTAGGCCGAAGGACGTCGCGTCGCGAAGATCAAAATTGGCTGCCCAATGTCTTGCTCTTCGTGTTGGAATACCTTTGGAAAGACCGTCAAGACTGGTTTTTTGCCGTAGACATGGGCGTTTACCACACCACCGGGGTCAACCCACGGGTGCCGGTAGTGCCCGACGGCTTTTTAAGCCTGGGGGTTGAGCGTCGCAAGGGGGGCAAGTCGCGCAGCAGTTACGTCACCTGGGAAGAAAATTACACGCCGCCGATTTTAGCCCTGGAAGTGGTGTCACAGACCCCCGGCGGCGAGTACGACACCAAGCTAGATATCTACGCTCGCCTGGGGATGCCATACTACGTGATCTATAACCCTAACTTCTGGCAGCGAGACCGACATCTGCCCTTTGAGGTCTACAAACTGGTGAATGGCACCTACCAACTGCAAATGGGCGAACCGTTTTGGATGCCCGAAGTGGGGCTAGGGATTGGGCGTTGTGTCCTCCCGTTTGAGCCGATGGATCGGGAAGCTCTGGGCTGGTTTGACCGGCAGGGCGATCGCTACCTGACCCCCGCCGAGCGAGCTGAGCAAGAACAGCGGCGGGCTGAACGACTGGCCGATTATTTGCGATGGCCAAAGGCCGGTCTTGAGCCCATCGCTCGGCCTCGACCCAGAGAATTTACCGGACGCTTAGGGTAGCTGTCTAGTCAAGTTTTGTCGTGAATGCTCACGTTTGACTAAACGAGACACCCGATACTGTTTGATGGTTTCGATTGAGGTGCGATCGCCCGAGTTCCACATAGTCTCAACTTCTTTGTAGGCTTCGATACGAGCCTCATAGGTGCCGCTATAGTTTTTATCGGGGCTACAAAAATGAATACGCACGTCTGCCCAGTCAGGGTAGTCGGCTTCTGGATCTGAAATAGCCAGGGTTTCTACTGATTTCAAATAGGTCAGCCACTCCCACCCTTCTTTGATCCAAATCTCTCGTTCGACGATTTGTTCGGCCCAAGCGAGACCGGCCCAACCTCGGTAGAACGACCGTAAATCAGCAACGGAACCCTGGCGGTAAACGAGCAAATCCAAAATTTCAGGTTCTAAATGTCCCCAGTATCGGCCTTCGGGCATGTCTAGCAGGGTTGGCGCAAACTGATGTCCGCCAAAGTGGGAACACCGCCAGATGCGGAGATTGGTGCCTGCATAGTCCTGCTTTAATGTCCCATACAGTGGATATCCAAAACGACCACACGACACATCATGACTTCCGTGGGTACAGACCAAAAGATCGCGCATCAACTTATTATCCTGCCGAAACTTTTGGAATTCAGATAATTGCTCAGGCTGGTTAAGTAATGCCATCACCAAATGGGATAGATCGTCTTTGGGAATCAGGTATTCTTGCCGCTCAAAAATGGAAAATTGTGCTGAAGGACGCGAGAAATAGAGTACACGAACCAACCCGGTTTTGGCGTTAGCATTTTGATCAGACGAGATCGCCAGGGGTCTGAATTTGATATTACGATCCCAGACAAATTGAAATGCGTCAATTACCCCTTGAGGCATTGAACCTGCCTTCAACCAAATTTGCTCTGACCAAGGTAGGGGTGCTTCAATCAGAAGGAATTGATCATACTTACCAGCCGAACCAATTGGATCTTCGCCATTTCTCTTAGAGATCTCAGCACAAAAGTGACACGGCTTTATAGTATTGGTTGTCACCATTTTTAATTCACCAGATACTTAAATAAGTCGTCAATAACAGCATTTGCAGACAGTGGGCCTGCTCCAATCCAATATTCTGGAACAATATATACTTTGCCAAATTTGACCGCATCCAATTCTTGCCATAGAGGATCAGATTGGAGTTTTTTTAGTGCTGCTTCTGATGCTTCTAACAGCTGTCTATTACTCCCATAAACCCAAACAAAAATCACATCTCCATCCGCATCATGGATATTTTCTTTACTAATATCAATAGCAGGAATATCTCGATTTTGAGATTTAGGGCGAGGTAACCCAACATCAGCTAACAGAGTACCGATAAATACATCTTTAGCATATAGAGAGATATGTCCTGGATGAATCCGAATGACTGAAATCTTAGTAATATTAATGCGCTTACCAAGTTTAGATTGTAGCGCTTCTATTCGCTTCGTGTAGGTTGTCATTAATTGCTCTGCTTTATCAGTTTTTCCTACAGTGTCTGCTACCAAAAACAACACTGACTTCCAGTCGGCACTTGACTCAATCGGTGCAATAATAGTAGGGGCAATCTGAGTGGCTTGTTTGTATACATCTTGTGAATAGGCGCAGCCTAAAATCAAGTCTGGTTTAAGAGAAAAAATCGTTTCTAGATTAGGTGGAGAACCAGTGTCTTGAATAGAACTTAAATCACCCTGGTTGGGAATATTAACGTTACTAACAGGAGCACCAACAGGTTGAAGATTAAGAGCAAGCATGGGTTCTAAAGTGCAATCATCCAAAGCGATTACTCGATTTGGATTAATTGGTACACAGGTTTCTCCCAATGTATGCTCTATCATCCGACAATCTGACGAAATTTTCTGAGGAAAAGCAGGAATTTTGGTTGATTGGCGATTGTTTCCGCAAGATGAGAAAACTACGAGTACACAAAGACTCAGAAAGCTAAAGCAAACTATACGATAGCATTCTTGTAATTTGATTCCTCCCATGTCTAAAACTCCACACTTACCGTGGCTTGAACCGTAAACGGAATTCCTGGATTAATTTGGGTTCTATCGTTTGCAGGGCCTTCAATATAGTCAATATCAAACAGATTCTTGAAATTTACTGCTGCTTGCCAGTTATTGCGCCGATAAAAAACAGAAGCATCAACTCTAGTGTAGCTACCTACCTCGAAGGTATTAGCATCATCTCCAAATCGATTGCCTACAAGAAATGCGCCCAAACCAAATCCTAATCCCTGCAAACTGCCTTGGGGAATCTCGTAAGTAGTCCATAAACTCAGCGCATGTTCAGGAACAGCATGGGGACGATTTCCCTCCAGTTCGCTGCCTGAGTCCTCAGTAACCTTTGCATCAATGTAGCTGTAGGAGGCGATAATATTCCATCCTTCGGTTATTTCTCCAAGGACATCTAGCTCAATACCGCGACTACGCACCTCGCCGATGGCTTCAGCAAAGGAGAACGTTGGCGGCACAAAGCTAGAAATATTGGTCTTTCTAAGATCAAAAGCTGCAAGATTAGCCGTTAGTCTACCGTCGAAAAAATCGCCGCGAATACCGGCCTCAAACTGCGTACCCCGTTCTGGTTCTAGTAACTGACCGCCCTCATCAACGGCAGAGTTAGGCGCAAATGAACGACTATAACTAGCGTAAAGAGAAAGGAAGTCTAATGGTCGGTAAAGGATGCCAAGCCTGGGGCTGAAAGCTTCATTTTGCTGCTGACTTTGATCCTCACTCGCAAACTCTGAGAAAAAGAAGTTACTAGAGGACTCCTGACTCAGGATATCAAACCGCCCACCTATTAAAATTCTTAAGTTATCAGCGATAGCGATTTGGTCTTGTACATAAATGCCGAGAGAGTCAGTGAGAGTACTAAAGACAGCAAATTCAGGTAATTGATCCCTTCCAGGGCGAACACCTACGCCATATTCGGGTGCAAAGATATTGATCGAGGGGGCACCGCTAATAAAATCAAAGCGATTGTCAGCGCTTTCGCCTATACGTAGAAGATCAATTCCAAGCAGTAAGGTATGGTCAATTGATCCAGTGGAAAATTCACCAACCACGTTGGTCTGCAAGGCAAAGGTTTTGTCAAAGCCTGAGTTGTTTCCCCAGGCCCGTGAAAGGATTCCTGTATCTTCGTCAAGGCTGACGGGTCGTGCATTAGTTGACCGACTGTTAAGAGCACTGTATCGAAATTCATTACGAAGTTGCCAGTTTTCACTAAATCGATGTTCAAGCCTGTAGCTGGCGATAGTTGATTCTGTAAAGGCAAAATCGTCTGGCTCACCTAGAATGCGGTCAAACGGTATGTTGGCGACGCCGTTGCCAACTGCCACAAGCCCTCGGTCAAAGGGTCGCTCATCATTCAGATATTCAAAATTGAGTAGCAGATCAGTGCGCTCATCAACTTCGAGACTGATTACTGGAGCAATAAAAAAACGCTCTACATCTTGATCAAAGTCTCGAAATACATCTCGGTTTTCATATAGTGTGTTTAATCGGTATAGCACTTCTCCGTCTTCACTAAGAGGGCCGGATATATCAATGGAAGGTTCAATCAAGCCGAAGCTACCAAAGGATGCGGCTAAGGAATAATAGGGCTCTGCCAGAGGTTGTTTGGTAACAATATTGATAATGCCGCCCGGTTCTAGGGTGCCGTATAAAACCGATGCAGGGCCTTTTAATATCTCGACCCGTTCAATATTTGCTGTTTCTCGTATACGAAATGTCGGATCTCGAAAGCCATCCTGGAGAAACACGTCTGAGTCAAAGCCTCGGATTTGGAAGCGATCTAGGGTGCCCCCAAAGGTATTACTCTGAAAAACTCCACTGACATTGCGAGTAATATCTTGCAAATCCGTCGCAGCCTGATCCTCTAGCACTTGACGAGGAATCACCTGAATCGATTGGGGAATATCTCGCAGCGGGGTGTCAGTTCTTGTTGCAGTTGTGGCATTACTGGGTGCGTATCCCTCTTGCTCTCCGGTCACAACAACCTGAATGGCCTCTTCATTCTCAGCGGTGTCAGTTCCCACTCCAGGCAGTACGCTCAAGATTAGGCTTTGGCCATCTGTTTGGATATCTGCCGTTGGGGGCGCATCTAAGCCAGTAATGGCCACCCGCACCTGGTTGTTGGGCAACGCAGTTACCGCCAGCAGCGCAATGCCCGCCGCCGGATCAGCCTGCTGAAACTCTTGCCCCTGGGGTAGAGCCAGCACCGCATTGGAAATTTCAACAATGAGCGCGTTGCCCACCGTTGCCACACGGGGCTGCGCCAAGGTACCCGTCGCTTGCAGATTTACCGTTAGCCCATCCTCTGTCGTGTCGATTTCAACACCGGTTACCTGGACGAGTTCACTCTGAGCGATTTGAGTCAGCCACTCATCCACGGTTATTGCTGGCGGCACAGTAAAGTCAGACAAAGCCTGGGGGTTTGCACCAACCAGAGTCTTGCTGGGCAGTGCGGCCTCCGTCTCCTGCTCCCCGGAGTCATCATCTTGCGCCAAGGCCGGTAAGTTATTGGTCGTCGCCAATACGGCCATAACCCCCGCCAGCCAAACCAAACACCGAAAATTTGCCATCACACCACACACTCTAGCTGCTTACAAATGAGAACTATTCGTAAGAAGCATAGGGTGTTAGAAAGCTCATTTTGGTTGCGGGACGGATTTTTTTGAGTACCAGCGGGATTTTTTGGGCGGGAAGGGGGCAGGTGTCGGGTGTCAGGTGCAAGGTGTCAGGCCCGAACCGTAAACCGTGAACCCGATACCCGATACCCAATACCCAACACCCGATACCCAATACTCAATACCCGTTACCCGACACCTCAAACCCTACCCCCCTAGCTGATAAGTCTTAGGATTTACACCAAACTTGCGCCGAAAGGCTCTGGCAAAATAGCTGGACTGGGCGTAGCCGACGGCATGGGCTACCTGTTGCACGCTCAGATTCCCGTCAGTTAATAGAAAGCGTGCTTTCTGTAGGCGGCACTCCCGCACATAGCCGAATACTGTGGTGCCAAAGACCTGGCGAAATCCCTGTTTGAGTTTGAAGTCATTCAGCCCGACCTGTCTGGCCAGGGCCATGAGGGCGGGCGGTTGCTCAAACTGCTCCATTAAGATGCGCTTAGCGTGGTGCAGACGTTCAATGTCATCGGGTTTTAGGCGTGGGGAACCGTCTTGCTCGTCTTGCTCAGTAAACTGGGCAAATTGCAGGGCCGCCAGTTCCCATACTTTGCCTTCTAAATACATTTGCTTGATCGGCCCCTGGTAGGGGCAGTGCAAAATTTGGTGCAGAATGGCCTGCATATCGGCGGTGGTTTGCCCCTGGCGATAAAACGAGCTGGCGGGGTTGCCGTTGGCAAGGGGCTGTAGCTCACCGGGCAAGTGGGTGGTTTCACCAAATTGGCTCAGGGCCGCTGGGCTGAGGCCAAACCGAATTCTCACAATTTGCTCGCCACTAGGGAAATAGTCAATTTCTTGGGCAGATTGTAAGCATTCTAGATAGTGGCCGCCGGGAGATTCTATATTTTCGGCGGTGAATCCTTGATGGCAGCTTTTCATCGTTCCGGCGACAAAAAAGCTGGAGGCTGGCCCCCAGCTGGCGGGCTCTGACTGAAAAATGATGTCTTGCTTAAGCTGAGATTCTTCGATAGTCAGCCACAGATCCCGCAGCGTTAGGCTTCGGCAGCAGCCCTGCTCTAGGGAACCCGTCCAGGTTTGCGCCACCTCAAACCTATCGGGCTGCTCAGTGGTCTCGCGTTTGCTGAGGTCAGCATTCCATAGCTCATCCCAATCTTGAGAGGAGAGAGTTAGCGGCATAGCGATCGCAACCTACAAACAACCCTAGGAGCACATACCCAAAGCTGAGACTTATTCTCATCTAGGAATAAGGTGCTGTCAATCGGCCAATAACGGATCTGTACTGATTCTTCGGTGTAGGGTATACGACAGACCGCGAACCATAAACCCGACACCCAAAAACCGGACCCCCCCCTTGCCCATCCTGGGAGGGGATGCTGGCCCAATACTCACCCATCCCACCCACCCACCTCCTACGCCCTTCTTCCCCGCGCATAGACCCCCGGATTCACGCCATACTTGCGGCGAAAAGCGGCGGCAAAGTGGCCTCGGCTGGCAAAACCCACGGCCTCGGCGGCAGCGGTGACGCTGAGACCGCCCGATTCGAGCAATTGGCGCGATCGCTCCAGCCGCAGGTCATGCAAATAGCCAAAAACCGTGGTTCCAAACACTTGGCGAAAGCCCAGCTTTAGCTTGTGGTCGTTAATGCCAATCAAACGGGCTAGTTCTAGTAGCGAGGGCGGTTGGTCGAGGCGGGTCTGCAAAATTTGGCCGCCCTGGCGAATGCGCTCGACATCATCGGGCCGCAGCGCCTGAGCCGGAGCCGGATCGACCCCGTTACTAATTTCATGCAGCACCAGGGCCATCAGTTCCCAGACTTTGCTGTCTAGATATAGACGCTGGGTGAGGCCCTGGTAGGGGCAGTGCCAGATTTGCTGAAGCACCATCTGCATTGAGGCCGTAGGGGTACCAAAGCGCTCGTAGTACTGCTGGTCGGCAGGGCGCACGAGCGATCGCAGGGGGGCGGGCAGTTCATCGTCACTGAGCCTGAGCCAATCGCAAAACACCTCGGGTTCTAGATGCACACTCACCGAGGCCAAGCGTTGATGAGCAGGCTGATGCTGGGTTTCCCCTGGTGCCAAGCCACTGCCCCAAACCCCATAGCGCTCGGCCTGAGAAGTTCCGGCTGTGGCCAGATTAAAGGTGTACTCTACCGGGTGCTGGCGATCGCAGGAGGTGATGACGAGGTCGTCAAACAGGCTGTAGTCGGCGATGTCTAGGGTGAGCCCAGTCCGCAACGCGAAGGTTCGCCCATACCCCCGACCTAACTGATCGGGATAGGGCGTGAGTTGCTCAACCCCGTCAGCCGCTTGAGCACTTTGACCGTCAGCGGTGTCAAATAACGCCCAATAAGCCTGCTGTGAGAGTGAAATGGTCATGGAATTAGTTAGAGAGATCCAGGAGTCGTCCTTATAAACAATAGTTTATTGACAGCCGTTCTCACTACCTAACGGTGTAATGCTATGCAGCAGGCTGGCGAGTCGCCCCGATGATGTAGCGGATTTTGAGGTGACGTTGCATTGCAGGAAAGCCAAGTTAGGGCATGGCTTTTGAGGCGTTTAATCCAAGGCTAGCCTAACTCTAAGTGCTGCCATTGGGTTGTGACGGGCTAACTCCTAGCGTGCTGAGATTGGGCATCCAGTAGCCTCCTAGACCCACCCCAGCCATCGCCAGTGCACAGGCTACGTACAGGAGTGCCATACCGATGCCGGGGCCAGTGCCTATCAAATCGCCAAATATTCTAGCGAGACTCGCCTTGGGAGCCATGGCTGGCTCTAAGATGCGATCAGCTAGGGGGCCAGCCATGAGAGCGGCCCCAGCACCCACGATCTGCTGCACCAGGGCATTGGCGGCAAACACACGGCCCTGCTGCGCTGGGGCAATCTGGGTCATCCAGGTGGCGGTTTCAGAACTGCCCAGCAGTGGAAAATTTAGCGACGAGCAAAACTGGGCCGGAACCCAGATGTGGGGCGATCGCCCCAGTCCAAATACCGTCTTGCTCAGGCCTGCGCCGATGAACCCAGCCAGCATGCCCCGCATCCGTCGCCGGGGACCACCCCAAATACTTAGCCCAATTGCCCCGACAACCCCGCCAATCCCCGCAGCCGAAGCCGTACTGGCCAAGGCCGCCGCGCTGCCGCCAGAGCGAGCCAAAATCATCGGGTCGTAGACCGCGCCCCCAAGATCGTGGAAGAACCAGAAGAGGGTGCTGATCAGTAGTAAGGCCCGCAGGCGGGGCTGTCGCCAGACTTCGCGAAAGCCAAAGGTAAGCTTAGCAAATCGGGTTTCGAGGTCGGCGCGCGGCGGCGGCTGGGGGATGTGGCAGAGGAGGAGAGTGGCGATCGCCACCCCAAAGCTCACTACATCAATCCCCGCAATCCCCAGCAGCCCCACCAGCGGGTAGAGCACTCCGGCGATCGCTGGGCCAAAGATGGCAGCCCCGTAATGCACCGCCGAGTTCATACTGTTGGCTCGCGTCAGTTGCGCGGGCGGCACCAGGGTCGAGATCGAGGTTTGATAGGCCAAACTCTGCACCTGGCCAAAGCCGCCGTTCAGGGTGGCTGCTACGTATAAATGCCAGATATGCAGGCTGTCGGCTAGATACAGCAGGGCAATACCCACCGTTGCCAGGGCCGCCACCCCATCTCCCAACATCATCAGCCGCTTGCGGTTGAAGCGATCGACAATTAACCCCGCCACCAGGGTGATGGGGATGCGCGCCAGCTGCGAAAAAAAGCTCACCAGCGCCAAGGCTGTGGCCGAGCCGGTCATCTCCCAGGCCCAGAGGGTGAGGGCAAAGTCGGTCATGTAGCTGCCGATGGTGGAGATGAGCTGGCCAAACCAAATTTGAAGGAATATCCGGTTCATGACAGCAGCAGTGCTTCAAGCTGTTGCAAAATTAACCCAGCCGCAATTGGCCCTCGGCTAATGCTCCAAAGCTGATAGTCTACGAAGTACACACGCTCAGCCTGAGATGCTGCCATCATCTGGAGTACCGGGCTTTGCTGCCACTGTCGCCGCACTGTTTCCAGGGGGGAATTGCTCGTATCAGTGCTCCATGCCTGCACAATCACCCAGTCAGGAGCAATCTGGGGAATAGCCTCTAAGGAAACAGTCACCTCTCCTGCCGCAATTACCGTCGTCGATGGCGTTGCCAACGTAAATCCAACATGCTGCAAAAGCCCACCCGCATAATCACGACCGGTTCTAACCTGAATTGGCTGCTGCAAATCGCCTGTGCCCAACAGCAAACAACGGGGCAAGGTCTGCACTACCTCGTCTAAGGCCATACGGGTGGTTGCGAGATGCTGACGATGTTCAGCAATAACTTGAGTAGCCTGCTGTGAGCGGTTCAGGGCCTGAGCAATAGGGGTAAGACTCTGCTGCCACTGGTCTCGCAACGCCCCGCCAAACAAAAGGGTCGGTGCAATTTGAGCCAGTTGAGGATATATCGCCTGGTGAAACCCCGTCTCACCCAAAATCAAATCTGGTCTTAGACTGAACAGTGTCTCCAGGCTGGGTTCACCACGACTGCCCACATTGACAGGCGGCCCAGTGATGTAGTCGCCTAGATAGGGAATCTGCTGTTCTGGTCGGTCAAACCGCTCTGTTGTGACAGGGTCTACTGGGGCATAACCAGTGGGCTGCTGTTCTAGCGCCAGCAGCAGATCGAGCATATGCATACTCAGCGCCACGACTCGCTTGGGCTGCTGGCAAATTTCGGTTTCACCCGCGTCGTGGGCTACCGAGCGACAGTCTGCTTGCGTCGGCGCGATCGCTGACTCAGGAGATTGCTTTCGACAGGCCCAGGCACCTGCCAAGGTCAGGGCGGCCAAAAGTACCTGCCGTCGTCGATATAAGGATAGGTGAAACATATTGATATGTCTGAAACATGACTGGAAGAGAGACGTGTGGAAAGGAAAGCAGAATCAATGGCAAAGCGAAATCCCGTTACCCGCTACTTTCATTACCCACTGCTGGCTACACGGATTCCAGTCATCTCCCAAAGCTGTTCAACCCTGAATTGCTCAATCATCTCTAGTTGTGAATTGCCGCAGTCACCGAGTAAATGCAGGGCATCTTCGGGGTGCCAGGAAATCTGGGCCTGATAGCCCACAACGGCTCCGTCAGGAAGGGCATAGCGCAACTGCCCCAGACAGGCATGCTCAGCTTCCTGCAAAATTTGGTGATGCACTGGCAAATCCAGCCAAGACAAACCGTTTTGAAGCACAATTTGCCGCTCCATGGCTTGCAGCGGATACGGCAACAGGCCCCAGCCTCGATAGATGGTTTGGAGAACGGTGACGGGGCCAGTGCGAGTCAGTATAGCCATTAGGGTATCGAGGTTGAGGCGACCATAGTAGCGACCATCGGGAAAGGCGATCGCGGTGGGGGCAAAACGGTGTCCGCCAAAGTGGCTAGCCTGCCAGAGCCGCACAGGGTGGTTGGGCTGAGCCGCCAGAGCCAGAGCCGCTGCGTGGAATAGAGGCTTACCCCAGCGAGCGCAGCAGCGATCAACGCTGCCGTGGGTGCAGAGGAGCAGGTCTTGCCAAGGGGAGCGATCGGCCTCGGGGGGTTCTGCCAGTCTCCCCGCTAACCAGCCCTGAAGTTTGCTGATAATGGCGGCTTCGGAGTCAACCTCAAACTCCCACCGCTGAAAGTAGCAAAACTCCGTGGTAGAACGCTGAAATATGACTATTCGATGGCGGTCTGGCTGCCAGAACCGAGGATTGTAAATCGCTAGGACTCGAATCGAGCGACCCAGCCCGTGGAGGTAATCGATAAACGGAGTCAGCAGGCTCTCCTGCCGACGGAATTCATCACCGGGCCAAGGCGGGGCCCATTCGATCAGGATGTAGGCGGCGTGGGTGGCAGCAGTGCCAACGATATCTTCCCCAGCTTGGCGGGAGACCTGAGCACAAAACATCATTCTTTACCAATCGACCTGGTAGCGCAAGCTGATGGCACGGCCCCGCCCCGCCACGTTAAACTGCTCATCAAAGCCCGCCAGAAACTGAGACGCCACTGGAAAGTACTGGGTATTGAGCAGGTTTTCAACCCCAATTTGAATAACGCCGCTGCCCACCGCGATACTGCTGATGTAATCGACCACAGCGTAACTACCAATGGGCACCAAATCGACATCGGCATTAAAGGCGCGATCGCGGCTGCCCACCCACAGCACCTGGAGCCGATTTGTCCAGCCGGGTAGGGTTTCATTTTCTACGTAGGCGCTGAGTTTGAAGGGTTGAATCGTAGCGCTGGAGAGAGCCATAAAGTTGCCATCATCGAGCGGATCGTTTTCCCCTTCAGACCAGCTAAAGCTGCCGCCCAAGCGCCAGATATCACTGATCTGGGTATCGACCGTGGCTTCTACTCCGTAGATGCGCTCGGGCGCCCGCACAGGCACAAACACGCCTCCGACCCCTTGCTCAAAAAACGTGCCTAGATCCGACGTGTTGTAAAACGCTGCCAGGGAAGCCTGTACCCCATTCCAGTTACCACGTACTCCAATCTCGTACTCTGTAACCTTTTGGGGCTGGGTGACATCTAGGGCATCAGTGACTTGCTCGAAACCCGTGGGCGGCACCCGCAGCACACGACCAAAAGCCGGTACCGAAAAGCCTTGGGCAAGGCTAGCAAACAGGCTGATGTTGTCGGTGGCATCAAATACGGTGCCGACGTTGAAGGCGAAATCATCGAAGTTTAAGTTACCGCCCTGAATGGGTTGACCATTAGATGTCGTGTAATCGTCAACGCTAAAACTAATGTTTTCATAGCGGACACCCCCACTGAGTTGCCATCGCTCAGTAGGCTGCCATTGCAGTTGGGTAAACAACCCTAGCTCGTCCAGGACGGAAGGAGGGACAAATGTGCCGGTATCAATGCGTTGAAAGGTACGTCCGTCGCTATTGTCGAAGGCAACGGAGTCAAAAATGTCGAAGGGTTGCGCGCTGCTCTCCCGAGCGTAGTCAGCCCCCCACAGCAAGCTCAGGGTTTCTGCTAGGGGTGTGTTGAGCTGTAGCCGCCCCCCCCACTGCTCAAAATTCCACCGCGTGCGGACGATGTTGTCAAAGAGAGGGTTACCGCGCTCATCGTTGGGAATGCCTCCGTTTTCACTGTAGTAGCGGTAGTAGGCCTGGGCTTGCAGCTCGCTGTCCAACACGTCAGCGTGGGTATAGCTGAGGTTAAACAGGGTATTGTCGCGTTCTGGCAAGCCACCGTCTATGTCAATGTCGTCTAGCCTAATGGCCCTAGCCGCTTGAATGCCAGGGGTCGCAGCGACCGCCGGATCAAGAATGAAGGCCTGACGGCGATCATTGAAATAGTTGGCGGTGATTTGTAAGCGCTGATTGTCATCAAAATCAAAGCGGATTTTGCCAAATAAATTGACGGTATCGGCATCGCTGAGGCTACCGTCCCCGGCCAGGACGAAAACGCGATCGCCGTTAGCATCAAAAATCCCACCGTTAAACTCTGCTGCGGCTGTGAAGTCATAGCTAAAGATGCCCTCTCGCCCAGAGACGGTCTGACGCAGCAGACCACTCGAATTGTCTTCGCCATTGGTGAGCGACAGCACGCCCCCGACTTCACTGGTCAGGCTGAGGCGCTCGTCGCTGGGCTGGCGGGTAATGATGTTGATGACACCCCCTGTGGCCTCACCACCATAGAGAGCCGTGGGACCGCGCACAATCTCAACCCGTTCAATGGCAGCAGGGTCAAGCGATCGCAGCTCTCGTCCTAGACCCACATTTTCAGAAATCGGCACACCGTCGATCAGCACCGACGCAGCCCGTCCTCGCAGCGACTGAAAATCAATGCTGCTGCCAATGCCGTTGGGTGGCCCAAACCCTGGCACTACACGCCCCAGAACATCCCCCAAATTACGGTTTACGCTAAGCTGCTGCTCAAGCTCCTCCCGAGTAATGACTGTCACACTGCGCGGCACATCCTGAATCTCTTCCTCGGTGCGGGTTGCCGTTACCACCACCTGAATCGCATCATCACCACCAGGAGCCGCCGCCGCCGCCACTCCCGGTGCCACGCTCAGCACCAGATTCCCGGCTTCTGTGTTTACCTCAGCCTGCGGCGGGGCATCGGTTCCCGTAATGGAGACCCGTACCCCCCCATCGGGCCTATTCATAACGCTGACTAAGGCAATGCCTTCAGCCGGGCCAAACTGCTCAAACATCTCCCCCTCCGGCAGCGCCAGCACCGCATTGGAGATGTCTGTCGTCAGGGCATTGCCCACAACGGCCTGAGTCGCAGGCAGCGGCAAGTCTCCCGCTGCTGTTTCCAGCACGATGGATAGGCCCGTTTCGGTGGGTTCGACTCTGACCCCCGTAATCTGCACCTGCGCTGCCTCGACCTGAGCCACCCACTCAGCAACCGTGGTGGCTGGAGATTTAGGCTCATCAACATACCCGTCGTCGCTATCTATCGTTTCTTCATTTCCGAAAGCCGGAGTTCCCCAGCCTACCCCCATCCCCAGAGATACAAAGCTCGCTGTCCCCAGCACCAGGGCCTTTGCCAGCCAAATTGATCGTTGCGGTTGTCCCATCATCTCCACACACCTAGTCACAAATTTGTGCACAGCGACGCTACGCGCTTCTGTAGCGTTACTCACTCAAACAAGAATCATTGTCAGAAGCGTATGCTGAGAATACGGGAATTGTGCGATCGCTTTTTTCGGTATCCGGATTTTTTCTTGTCGAGATCCGGATCTTTTAGCGGCGTAGGCTGTTGCGGTAGCATCGAGGGGTCATGCCGAACTGCTGCTTAAACATCTGGCAAAAGTGGCTTTGATTGGCGTAGCCAATGGCCTGAGACACCCCGGCGATTTTGAAGGCTGGGTCGGCCAAAAGCTGCTTAGCTCGCTCCATGCGGTGGGTTTGCAAATAGCCAAACACCGTCGTACCAAACACCTGACGAAACCCCTGCTTCAGCTTGTAGTCATTCAGCCCTGCTAGGCGAGCGAGTTCCAACAACGACGGTGGATTCTTCAAGCGCTGGAGTAGAATCGCACCGGCATGATGAACGCGATCAATATCTTTAGGCTGCAAGCCAGGTGCCACCAAAGCGGCTGGCGGCGGCGGAATCACTTGGTCGAGCCGCAGGGCAATCAGCTCGATGACCTTGCTCTCTAGGTATAGCCAGCGGGTTAGCCCTTGATAGGGGCAATGCAAAATCTGATGAATGACACAGCCCATGGCTGCGGTCGTTGACTGCACATGCCAAAACTGCTCTCTAATAGGCTGAGAATTTTGAACCAGCTGTCTTAACAGGGGAGGAAACGTGCCCATCTGGTCGCCTACGAGCGTCTCAAGCAGCGCAGGCTCAATGTGAATGTCAACCTTTAGAACTCGCTCATCAGCTTGCCATTTGAACTGCCCACCCTCTAAATCTCTCCATGTAGCTACAAAGAAACTATGACAGGGCCGCACGTTTTCGAGACGGTTATGCCCCGAAACCATGAAACTCATCTCCATACCCAACTCAGGAGTGCATGGGACAACATTGCCTATTTCCACAATCAGGTCATCCTGAAGCGTATAGTCATCGATTAAGACATTGAGCCCCGGGCGCAAATCCACGTTTTGCCGATAGCCATGACTTTTTCCAAAAGCGTCGATTAAAGGAATTGTCCAGGGTTGGCGAAGCGACTGGATTTGCTCAGCTTGATGTTGCTGACTCAGCGCTTCGGGAACAGAGAGGAATAAGGTCATGGGGCGAGAGCAACAAAGAAATGGAATTTGATGAGATTAGTTCTCATTAATATACCTTCCAAGCGCAGCTACTGAGCGCTGCACCATTTGATGAAGCAAGGAATCGCAAAACCGGAAATCACGACGCTCGTTTGGGTTTGGGCGATCGCAGTCTCAACGATGGTTCTCGATCTGTTTGAGGTTGGATCTTAGAAACCCACCCATACCCACGCCCATTATTGTTAGCGCACAACCGACGTAAAGGAGTGCCATACCTGCGCCCGGTTCGGTGACAAAAATAATGCCTAGTCCGGTGGATGACCAGCCATCGGTGACGGCAGCTGGTTCGAGAAGCCGATCGGTTAGGGGGCCAGCGATTGGGGAAGCCCCGGCAGTCCATGATCTGCTGCGCTAGGGCATTGACGGCAAACACCCGCCCCTGTTGCAAAGGAACCTCTGGGTCATCCAGATGGCGTTTTCAGAATTAGCCGCTGGCGATTGAAGCGTTCGCGCAGCGTCTTCAAAGGAGAATCGACAATCAACCCCGCCACTAGGGTGATGGGGATGAGCGCCATCTGCGAAAAAAGCCCACCAGCGCCAAGGCTGTGGCCGAGCCGGTCATCTCCCAGGCCCATAGGGTGCGGGCAAAGTCGGTCATATAGCTGCCGATGGTGGAGACGAGTTGGCCGAACCAGACTAGGGTGAAAGTGCGCATTGGGAGGTGGGGAAGTGAATAGGTGGGGTTGGATTTAGAATGAGAGCAGAGCAGAGGGAAAGATCGATGGTTGCCACTCCAGACTTTAGACTTGTCGTGCCACCTTTAGAAAACGGCGATCGCCTCTCGCGGGCTGAGTTTGAGCGGCGCTATGAAGCGATGCTGCGGGTGAAAAAAGCAGAACTGATTGAAGGGGTTGTCTACATGGCATCGCCGCTGAGACTCAAAAGTCATGGGGAACCGCATGGAGATTTAGTGACTTGGCTAGGAATTTACAAAGCCTTTACTCCAGGAGTGGTGTTGGGCATTGAACCCACGGTGCGGCTAGATTTAGAGAACGAGCCTCAGCCCGATGCCGTGTTGCTGGTGCCGGGGCGACAGGCAACAATTGGTGCCGATGACTACATCGAAGGAGCACCGGAGCTAATCGTGGAAGTAGCGGCCAGTAGTGCAGCGATTGACTTGCATGACAAGAAACGGGCCTATCGGCGCAATCAGGTGCAGGAATATGTCGTCTGGCGCACGTTGGAAGCACAGCTAGATTGGTTTGTCTTGGAGGCAGACGACTACCGGGTGCAATCACCGGATGACCAAGGCATTGTGCGCAGTCGCGTCTTTCCGGGACTGTGGCTAGCGGTGTCGGCGTTGCTGGCAGGGGATATGACAACGGTGTTGTCCAGGTTGCAACAGGGGATAAATTCACCGGAGCATCAGGGGTTTGTGCGATCGCTGCACCCCTAAAAAGCGCCCTAAAAAGCACTAGCGTTACCATTAGCTCTAGGCTCCAAATTCAACGACTAAGAAACAGAAAGCTGTCATTCCCGGCGGGGTTTGCCGATTGCTTAAAGAGCAGGGCACGGCCAGTTTGGGCGGCGATCGCCCCTCCTGGACAGTTCGCTAACTCCTCATACAAGTAGTCGCCCTACATGATTCAGCGCGGCAGCCGGGTTAGTTGGTTGATTTGGGCGATCGCCACGTTGAAATGCTCAAACAGCGATCGCAAGACAAATCGGTATAGGTCAGCGCGTTCTGCCACCGTCTCTGCCTGTGGTACTGAGCCTCGGCCCCATCGCGGGGGATAGATTACCGCGTCACTGAGCTGATGCAGCACAATCGCCTGGGGGATTTGGTTTTTCAGCACCAGACTGACATTCTTTAGGGAGGCATTTGAGCCAACGCCCAGTGGCGTCATTGCAGGCAAAATTGCTGGAATCAGCGCATTGTTGTGATTTTTGTTCCAGAGCGACGCTGCCACCGTTAGATCTGGAATGCCCCGCGCAGTTGCAAAAGACTCCAGGTTGATGTGAACGCGACCCTAGGCCCAGTAGTCTTTGGCCAGAATCATCTCATCTGCGGTAGGGGGTGACGTAAGCCAACCTGAGTTCGCGATGCCCCAAAACCCTCTTAACCCGAACTGACGTTAAGCCAGAGGCGATGCTGCAAAAACTCATCCAGGGGGGATGAAACCTGTAGCAGTTCAGACCGTAAATGGTCAGCAGCGGTCATAGGCTAAAACTCCCACCCTACGGTTGCCAGAACTTCAAAGGGAGCCCCCGGAAAGATGCGGTTACGGCCATTAGCCGATTCAAAATAACGAACGTCAAACAAGTTTTTGAAATTCAGCTAGACGCGAAATTGATCGCGCGCATAGTAGACAGCAGCATCTGTGCGAAAGTAGTCAGAATCGTATTTGGTCTGCGGCATTTCAGACGTTTAGGGGTTTGCTAAGCGCAGTCTGCTGACCTATTCAGCTGGCGTTGGCCTAGATTCTGTGTGCTTACGCCTTAACCAGCGAAATCGCCATGCCCTCTCGGGCAAGCTGCACATTCGCAAAGCGCGCCTGCACCTCTGTTTCAACCCGATCAAGAAAGTCGTCATCATGCATGGGGTCGTGATGGAACATGACCACCTGCTTGACGTTTGCTGCATTCGCTACTTCAATTCCCGACTCCCAGGTTGCAATGGGGCGATCGCCCGCAGCCTTGCCATAGTAATCATGCTCAGTATAGTAAGCGTCATAGATCAGCAGATCGGCACCCTGCGAGAGGTAGAGCAGGCTTTGATCCAACCCGTCGGCTGTGTGCTCAGTATCAGTGGCATACACCATTGAGTAGCCTTCCCAGGTGACCCGAAACCCCAGCGCTGCATTCGGACGGTTAAGGGATATGGTTTCTACCACAACATTCCCTAGCGTAATCACTGACCCCGCGTGAATGTTGTTGAAGGTCAGGGTTGACTGCATTTCTTGCAGCGGCACAGGAAAATTGGGCCGCAGCATTTGCTCCCCAAGCCGCTGTTTAATGGAGGCCCCATTTTGCCCCATGGCGCCATAGACGTGAAAACAGTTGCCTGGGATGAATGCCGGGATGAAAAACGGAAAGCCTTGGATGCGATCCCAATAGGTGTGTGTAAAGAATAAATGTGCCGTCACGGGCATTTCTTTTTGCATGTGCTTACCCAACACCCGCAGCCCAGTGCCGCCGTCAAACACAAGCCGCTGCCCTCCCACCAACACCTCAATGCAGGCTGTGTTGCCGCCATAGCGAACTGTCTCAATCCCCGGCGTTGGTATATTGCCGCGCACGCCCCAAAACCGGATGAGGAATTCATCGGAGGCCGCGTCGGCTGCTTGCAGATTACCGTTCATGGGGTGTAACGCAACTGAATTAGAAAAAACACCTGACATTGATATTCAACAGCAATGGGTATGGGTTAAGTAGACTGGGTTAAGTAGACGAAGTTACAACCGTATCGAGCCCGTCGATCGTCTGTAAAACACTGTGATAGTATGCCGAAGTTCTGTCAGTGCTTTGCCCCATGAAAGGCGATCGCTCATGCCGCTCATGCCGCTCATAAATGCAGGTCATGCAGAGCAGCGTCACGGATAGAATAATCACCTAGCACTGATTTGGCATCAGCTAACCACTAAAAGCAAGCGGCAGCAATAGACGAACCCTATGCACTATGAGGACTGGGGTTAGAGGGGATAACCTAGAGTGCCCATAGTTGGCGATCGCCTATACGCGATCGCGCCAACATCTTTCAGCAATAGTCCTAATCATGTACGAAGCAGAGGCAGATTTGGGTTGAGAGGGTGACGCTTCCCCTCTCCCTACTACCTCCCGCCCCAGAATTTGGTTATGTTCTCCATTCATGCATTAATTTCATGTATTAATTTTTAACGATGATTGAGGCAAGAACCATCGTTCACCCATCACTATAGGCATCGTGCTAGCTGCTGCAGCTAATATGGTGTCGTTCAACAGCACCGATGCAGAAGCAACACGTCTGCTCAACTCTCTGGCTCCATCGCAATATCTATTGCAGGAGCTTTGGCTAAAAAAACGATCGCCCCAACCATCCAGACAAATGAAACCTGAGCAAACCTATGGACTGAACCCAGCGAAGAACCCCATTCAGAAATCTTAAAGGAAACCTCCCAAATAGGGTAGGTATTAAGTGTCGCGCCGCTCTCCCCCTTGCTCCAAGATGCAGCGTAGTCGCAACACCTAGCCCCCCAACACCTGTAATTCTTAAAACTTGGTGAAATTGCGTGGGGTCATTTTGCTCGACCAAATATGGTTTGGGATCGATCCCCAGCGATGCTGTGCCGTTAGCTGCTAATCTGGCGATCGCCCCTAACCCACGAGTATCGATGTGCTCCCAATCGAAATTGGATGCTTCAAATCTTTGAATCTTGGTTACTTTCAGCGTGTTAGGCACCCATGACCCTCACCAAACAGTTTTCTTTGGCCCCTTCCCTCGACCTGGTTCTGAATGGTTGGCTCTTAGGATAAGACGACAAGGCAATGTAACGTAAAGACCATTCGCTTCAAAATGTCCTCCTGTAGGATGAACGTTAACCAATCCAGAGGAAAGCACGACACCCGCTTTGTGGGGTGACGGTAGACTATCCGCTTCATGGATCTCATGCTCCCTCAATCAAGGAATCATGCTATGCAAACTGCACCACAAGATATACCGCTCGGGTGTCCTCCAGTTCGGGTGGAGGACGACCGCACGGGGCTGAACGTTGAAACTCTGAAGCGGGCGTTTCTCGATAACCTCTTCTACATTCAGGGCAAGTTTCCCGACATTGCCACGCAAAACGACTACTACATGGCGCTGGCCTATACCGTGCGCGATCGCCTCGTCAAGCGCTGGTTAGAAACGGCTCGCACCTATAGCCAGCAGGGCGCAAGAACCGTGGCTTATCTATCTGCCGAATTTTTGATGGGGCCACACTTGGGCAATAACCTTGTCAATCTGGGCATTTATGACGACGTCAAGCAAGCCATCCAAGAGTTGGGGCTAGATCTTGACGTTCTGATGGAACAGGAAGAAGAACCTGGCCTGGGCAACGGAGGCTTAGGGCGTCTGGCAGCCTGCTATCTCGATTCCATGGCCGCGTTAGAAATCCCATCGATCGGCTATGGCATCCGCTACGAATACGGCATTTTTGATCAAGATATTCGCGATGGCTGGCAGGTCGAGCTCACCGACAAATGGCTGAAATACGGCAACCCCTGGGAAATTGTGCGACCAGAATGGTCCGTAGAAATTAAGCTAGGCGGTCACACTGAATCCTATGTGGATGACGACGGGCGCTACCGCGTGCGCTGGGTGCCCTATCAGGTCATTATGGGCATCCCCCATGACACGCCGCTGCTGGGCTATAAGGTCAATACCGCCAACACATTGCGCCTGTGGCGGGCCGAAGCGGTTGAGTCGTTCGACTTTGATGCCTTTAACGCGGGCGACTATGTGGGCGCTGTGCAAGAAAAGATGGTGTCAGAGAACCTGTCAAAGGTGCTGTATCCTAACGACAACATTTCGCAGGGCAAACAACTGCGGCTGGCGCAGCAAATTTTCTTCGTCTCCTGCTCGTTGCAAGACATGATGCGGATCATGGAGCAGCAAAAGCTGCCCGTTGAGCGCTTCCACGAAAAGTTTGTGATTCAGCTCAACGATACTCACCCTGCGGTGGCCGTAGCCGAGCTCATGCGACTGCTCATCGACGAATACGAGTTTGACTGGAACAAAGCCTGGAGCATTACCACTCAGACTTTTGCATACACCAATCACACCTTGCTGCCAGAAGCGCTAGAGCGCTGGCCCATTGGCTTGTTTGGTAGCCTGCTGCCGCGCCACCTAGAAATCATCTTTGAGATCAACCAACGGTTTTTAGATGATGTCCGCATCTGCTTCCCCGATGACCCTGACCGCCTTAGCCGCATGTCGATTATCGATGAGAGCGGCGAGCGCTATGTGCGGATGGCGCACTTGGCCTGTGTGGGCAGTAGCGCTATTAACGGAGTGGCAGCGTTGCACACCGAGCTGCTGCAGAAGGGGATTTTGCGCGATTTCTACGAGCTGTATCCTCACAAGTTTAAGAACATGACCAATGGGGTGACGCCACGCCGCTTTATGGCGCTGAGCAACCCTCGCCTAACGCAGCTCATTACTAGCAAGATTGGCGATACCTGGATTAAGAACCTATCGGAGCTGAGTGGGCTAGAAGCCTATGTGGATGATCCAGAGTTTCGCTCAGAGTTCCGCCGAATTAAGCTGGCGATTAAGCAAGATCTGGCCGATTATATCAAGCTCCATTACGGGTTGGAGATCAACCCGCATTCTCTGTTTGATATCCAGTCAAAGCGGATTCATGAATACAAGCGGCAGCATTTGAACGCGCTGTATATTGTGACGCTCTACAACCGGCTAAAAGCAGATCCGTCGTTAGACATCACGCCCCGCACGTTTTTGTTTGGCGGCAAGGCGGCTCCGGGATACCACCGCGCTAAGCTGATCATCAAAATGATCAATTCCATTGCTGAGGTGGTGAACCGCGATCCAGATATGCGCGATCGCCTTAAAGTGCTGTTCATGAAGAACTACAGCGTGAAATTTGCGCAGCGGGTGTATCCTGCTGCTGATTTGTCAGAGCAGATTTCTACGGCTGGGAAGGAAGCCTCGGGCACTGGCAACATGAAGTTTGCTATGAATGGTGCCCTGACGATGGGCACGCTAGACGGGGCCAATATTGAGATTCGCGAAGAGGTAGGTGCCGACAACTTCTTCTTGTTTGGCCTAACGGCAGATGAGGTGCAAGCGATGAAGGCCTCTGGCTATAACCCTCGCAGCTACTACGATACAGATACAGAATTGCAGCGGGCGATCAACCGAATTTCGTCTGGGTTCTTCTCCCACGGCAATCCTGATCTGTTTAAGCCGATCGTGGATGATTTGCTGCATGACGACCAGTACATGCTGATGGCGGACTATCGCTCCTATGTGGATGCCCAAGATCGGGCGGGTGAGACTTACCGCGATGTCGAACAGTGGACGCGCATGACGATTTTGAACACGGCGCGGATGGGCAAGTTTTCGAGCGATCGCTCCATTCGCGATTACTGCGATGGCATCTGGCACATTGACTCTGTGAATGTGCAGCTTGAGGACTATCTTCCCGAAGACTTAGGGCTAACTCCTTAGCTCATGTCTACCTGCGGCTCTAAGGCAGACTGACTGATACAACAAAGGCGCGCTCCCTAAGTGCGTCTTTGTTGTAAGGGCGATCGCTCATTTAGCTAGGGGCTGTCATCAATTAGCCTCTGATATCCCAGAAATCAACAGTCACAGCCCCTAGCCTGGTTTTTGGGTCGGACGTGGCAACGCTCATAGCATCAGGCGTTTAGTTGGAAGTGATGACACCCCCTAGGTCAAACAAGGAGCGCTTATCTTCCCCTCTATTTTCTGCTGTTCGTCAAACGTGAACCCCAAGCCCTTTTCTTGCCCTTCACCCCTAATTTCCTATGAGCCTGACTCTTTACTTCATCCGCCACGGTGAAACCACCTATAGCCAAACGGGCGGCTATTCGGGTGAGGTCGATGTCGATCTCACGCCGGAAGGATATGAAATGGCGAAAGCCTTCGCCACTGCATACCAGTCAATTCCCTGGAGCGCCATCTATGCCAGCCCGATGACGCGCACCATTGCCACGGCCAAGCCCCTCTGCGACGCAGTTGGCCTAGAGATGCAATTGCGGGATGGGCTGAAGGAAATTCACTATGGCCAGTGGGAAGGGCTGAGCGCCGACGAGGTGAAGCAAACCTTTGCCGAAGACTACCTCTGCTGGATGACTGAGCCCGCCTGGAACCCCCCTACTGGAGGCGAAACCGCTGTAGAAATTGCCAATCGAGCGATGGCGGTGATTGCAGAAATTGAAGATGCCCACACCACTGGCAATGTGTTGGTGGTCTCTCACAAGGCAACGATTCGCATTATTTTATGCAGTCTGTTGGGCATTGACTTGGGGCGCTATCGCGATCGCATCGACATGCCGGCGGCCTCTGTCAGTGCAGTGCAGTTTGGCAAATATGGCCCCATGCTGCAAAAACTGGGCGATCGCACCTATATGGACGAAGCCTTGCAGCGTCGAGAAGGAACCTAGGGTTTGGGCGACTGTGGCAGATTGGGCCAAGCGGGACAAAGCCTTCAGCAAACGGTTTAGACTAAGTCTGAGAGGTCTAGTGCCCCCGCACCTCCGGATCGGGCGCCCCTCTGCACCCCCAAGTCTGGCTTTAAATTTCTAACGTCTATGTCTGATCTGCTCCTGTTTTGGCACCGCCGTGATTTACGAATTTCTGACAATGTAGGGCTGGCGGCAGCGCGGGAGCGATCGCCCCACGTGATGGGGGTGTTTTGCTTAGATCCCCATATTTTGGAGCGGGACGATGTGGCGGCGGTGCGGGTCGCCTATATGCTGGGCTGCCTAAAGGCATTAGAGCAGGACTATGCCAAGGCCGGTAGTCAACTCTTAATTTTGCAGGATGATCCCGCTAAGGCGCTGCCAGAATTGGCGACGGCGATCGGAGCGGCAGCAGTCTATTGGAACAAGGATGTCGAGCCTTATGGGCGATCGCGCGATCGCACCGTTGCTGACGCGCTGAAACAGGCTGGGATTGAATACAGCGCCCATTGGGATCAGCTGTTGCACCATCCTCAAGAGATTTCAACCAATTCTGGCGATCCCTATAAGGTGTACAGTCCCTTTTGGAAGAACTGGAGCGATAAACCGAAGGCTGAAGCCGTGGCAACGTTTAAGAATGCTCAAGCCTTGTCGAATTCAGGCAAGGCCGCTGCGAAAAAAGCAGGGGCGATCGCCCTTCCTAGCCTGAGCGATTTGGGGTTTGCGTGGGACAACGGATTTTTGCTAGAACCGGGCACAGAGGCTGCGCGCGACCAGTTGGATGCGTTTTGCGATCGCGCCTTGGCCGACTATGACGAACAGCGCAACCTGCCGTTTATAGACGGCACGTCTCGCCTCAGCGCGGCGCACAAATTGGGGGCGATCGGCATTCGCGAGGTGTGGGCTGCGACCGCAGCCACAGAGCGTCAAACTCGCAGCGACGAAGCCCGCAACGGCATCCGCGTGTGGCGGCAAGAGCTGGCCTGGCGCGAGTTCTATCAACATGTGATGTTTCACTTTCCCGAGTTGGCAGATGGCCCTTATCGGGACACGTTCAAAGATTTTCCTTGGGAAAACAACGAGCAGCATTTTCAATCCTGGTGCGAGGGGCGCACTGGCTACCCCATTGTGGATGCCGCCATGCGCCAGCTTAACGAGATTGGGTGGATGCACAACCGCTGTCGCATGATCGTTGCGAGCTTTCTTACCAAAGACTTGATCATTGACTGGCGTTGGGGTGAGCGCTACTTCATGCAGCACTTGTTCGATGGTGACCTATCGGCTAATAATGGCGGCTGGCAGTGGAGCGCCTCTAGCGGCATGGACCCCAAGCCCTTGCGGATTTTTAACCCTGCCAGTCAGGCGCAGAAGTTTGACGCCGATGGCGAATATATCCGCCGCTGGCTACCCGAGCTACGCAGCTTAGATACCGCGATGCTGGTGACTGGAGCCATTGACTCGGGCGATCGCCGTACCAGCGATTATCCCGAGCCCATCGTGGATCATAAAAAGCGCCAAGCGCAGTTTAAGCAACTGTATGCAAACCAAAAGAAACAGGGATAACCGTCAGGGCAGCGCGGTTTAACGTTGTTTCAGCATCGAACTGACGTAGGGAATAAAAATCAGGCGCTAGAGACGCTCGTCCTCAACCCGCCAGCAGGCTCAGGAAATTACGCGGAGGGGTGTTATCGCTGGGTCGCCACTGGGTTGGAACGCCTGCCCGACTACGGCATGGTGTCGGTGTGGATGGCACTCATTATGCGGGATAGGCGTTGCGGTGGCCTGGGCTACGTCACAAGAGCTGGGCTGCGTCACAATAAAAAGCAATTCTCTTCGAGTGGGCACGCTATGCCTTCGATGATTCTAGTCTGGGCGTTCATGGTCTGGATATTAGCCTGGGCAGTGGTCTGGGCATTAAGACGAAGGAGCCGGCATCCTGGCCGCAGCAGGATAAGGCCAAGCCGCACACGATGGGGGCTCGCTGCCGGAGCGCTGCTGCTGCTATCCTGTCACTCATCGCTCGGCATAGGGTCTGGGGCTGCGCCCCGTCTGGTTCCGCTATCCGACTCTGCGTCCCATGCGCAAGCGATGTCTTCCCGTTGTCCGGCTGTAGCCGCTGGTGCCATGTTGCCTTCTTCGCCTCCCCCCTCGCCGTCTACTATGCTGACCTTTGATCAGGCTTCGGATTTTGCGGATGGGTTGGCGGTGGTGCGCCAGGGCGATCGCACCCTATATATCGATACAACAGGCCATCCCGTGCTAGAAGTAAACCCCATACTGGATGGGGCATCTGCCTTTAGCGACGATCGCGCGCTGGTGCGGGTGAACGATGTATACGGCTATATGGATCGCAGTGGCGCCATTGTGGTTGATCCCCAATATGCCAGCGCTGCACCGTTCTCAGAAGGGTTGGCGGCGATTCGTCCGGGCAATCGCTATGGGTACATTAATCCGGCGGGGGAATGGATCATTGAACCGCAGTTTACGCTAGGGCAGTCGTTTCGGGACGGCATGGCAGCGGTCAAGGTCGAGTCGGGAACGGGCTACATCACCCCCGAGGGCAAGTGGCAGATTGCCCCACAGTTTGAGGATGGGCGTGGCTTTTCAGAAGAGCGGGCAGCAGTGCGGCTAAACCAGCGCTGGGGCTACATTGACCCGTCTGGGGCCGTGGTGATTGAGCCTACACTGGATGGGGCCTTTAGTTTTTCAGAACAGCGGGCGCGGTTTCGGCAGGGCAGCCAGTGGGGCTTTCTTGACCCTAGCGGCAATCAGGCGATCGCCCCCAGATTTGACTTTGCCTCGGATTTTTCAGAAGGCCTAGCCGCTGTGTTAGTGGGTCGCCAATGGGGCTATGTGAATGCCGTTGGAGATCTCGTGGTAGACCCCCAGTTTGACCACGCGGCAGACTTTTCAGAAGGGCTGGCGGCGGTGAAAGTAGACGGGGTTTATGGCTACATCACGCCCTGTGGCGAGGGGGCGATCGCACCGCAGTTTGCCAACGTGGGGCCGTTTTCTAATGGCTTGGCCTGGGTGCAAGTGGGAGCCCAGCGGCGATACATCACCCAATCTGGGGAATATTTGCATCAGGAGTTGGACTAATCATCCGTGAAGGGTGTGCGCCTGACTGTAGAACACTATAAGAGCGTTTAGTTCCAGCTCCCTGTCGTTCATTCGTTCCTCGCTATGCCGCAGCCGTCTGATGCCCTCTCCGCCAGCATCCGCGACATTCAAACCCTAATTCTGTCCTTCCATCCCTTGATTGTGATGGAAACGGTAGAAGAAGACCGGGTGAAGGTGTTGCTGCAATCCGTTACCCAAGAAATGCAGCGCTGGCTGTTTGAGTGGAGTGTGAGTCAAGGATTGCGGCGATCGCTCCGCTCTAATCAGGCGCCCTGGGTTAACGACTGCGCCCCACCGGGCACAGCCAACACCGCCGTCATAGAGGAGACCGATGAACCCTTAGCCATGCTGCAACATCTGCAAGATAGCCAGATGAAGGGCATCTTTTGGCTCAAAGATTTTAGCCGCCATCTCGACGATGCGGTGGTGGCGCGCAAGTTTCGCGAGGTAGTGCAGCAGTTTTCCTTCAACCAGTCGGCGATCGTGCTAACGGGGGGCGCGGTGTCGCTGCCCGGCGAAATCGCCCACGATGCCGTGTATTACGACCTCAAACTGCCCAGCCCCGAGGAGCTTCGGCAGGTGGTGCTCGATGTGGTGACCACCTTCCGCAAGCGCAATCGGCTCCACAACGTGCCCACCGCCGACGAAGTCAATGCGCTCGTGCAAGCCCTTGCGGGCATGACCCTGAAGCAGGCGCGTCAGGTCACCGCCTATGCAGCCATTGTGGATGGACAGCTCACCTTTAGCGATATTCCCTGCATCCTCCAGCGCAAGGCCCAACTCATCCACGAAAACGGCGTGCTGGAATATTTTCCCGCCAGCAGCCAGCCGACTAAATTAAGCGGCTTTGCCGGTCTCAAGCGCTGGCTTGAAACGGCGCAGATGGGCTTTTCACCCCAAGCCAAAGCCTACAACCTGCGGCCACCCAAGGGTATTTTGATTCTGGGTATTCAGGGCTGCGGCAAATCGCTGGCAGCCAAAACCATTGCCGCAATGTGGCAACTGCCCCTGCTCAAGCTAGATGCAGGGCGGCTCTACGACAAATACGTGGGCGAGTCAGAGAAAAATTTTCGACAGGCGATCGCCCTTGCCGAATCGATGGCCCCTGCCGTGCTGTGGATCGACGAAATAGAAAAAAGCTTTAGCCCAGGCGGTGGCGACTCCGACGGGGGCCTCAGCAAGCGCCTCTTCGGCTCCTTTCTGACCTGGATGCAGGAAAAATCCCAGGATGTGTTTGTGGTCGCTACCGCCAACGACATCTCCCAAGTTCCACCAGAAATGTTTCGCAAGGGACGCTTCGACGAGGTGTTTTTTGTAGATTTACCCGATGCCAACGAGCGCGGCGTCATCCTGCAGGCGCACCTGCTGCAGCGCAACCAAACCCCGCGCGAGTTCGACTTCCCGGCTGTGATTGCCGCTACTGATGGCTTCAGCGGTGCGGAAATCGAACAGGCGATCATCAGCGCCCTCTACGCCGCCCTACGCGAAAACCGGCCACTTGATACCGCCCTACTCATCCACAGCATCAAAACCACCGTGCCGCTGTCGATCTCCCGACGCGAAGAGGTACAACGATTGCGGGCGATCGCCCATGAGCGCTTTGTTAGCGTCAAGTAATAAAATTGCTACCTCATCAGTAGCGAAATCATACTGAAGCGCCTTCTGACTTAGAAAGTGCTTCAATGCAGAGTTATCTAATCTGGCTTACTCGGCGGCTGAACAGCGGAGCCACATTGTTGCTTGGAGCATTCTAGAGCCGTTGCAACAGACTTAGCCCATGCGTATCGGTGCCGCAGGTGTGCAAGAGTCCGTGAGCTTCACCCAGCAGCCAGACCTCTTGGGTTTGGCGTGGGCTAGGCTGCCACGGTGACGGATTGTGGTAGGCGTAGTAGCTTTCTACCCCATCAACGCCCAATTCTGCCGCCGTGGGCACTAGCGCCGAGGCCGAGACGCGATAGCGCGCTGGGTGAGCCAGCACAACCAGCCCCCCCGCCTGCTTCACAGCTCCGATCACCTGTTTGGCCTGAAACGCTTCGCCTGTGGTGATTTCTTGCTGCAGGTAGGGCTGCATTGCCTCGTGGTTGGGATTGAAGGCATAACCCAAAATGTGAACCTCGGTGCCGCACAGTTCTGCATTGAACTCTGCCCCAACCCAAAGGTGAGGCACCTCAACCTGATACCAGTTACGATATTCCTCAAGCCAGCGGTGTGCCACCTGAAAGCCCGAGACCGAGTGGTGGTCGGTAATGGCAAAGCCCGACAACCCTAAATCCATCGCTTGTTTAACGAGTTCTTCTGGATCTAGCCGCCCATCTGACGCCGTCGTATGCATGTGAAAGTTGTACGTATGCGGGCACGTGCTTGGGGTGACACTCTGTAGCACCTGCCGCAGAGCTTTAGCATCTTGTGCTGCCGACGTTACGACCATTTCTTGCGTCAGGGAGCTAGCCATGGTTTCTTAACGTTGATTTACACTTGCAATTCTAACCATTGATAGAGGAAATGGCGAACTTATAAATGAATGAAGTACATGAAAAAACAAGGGGGATAGGGCGGGGGGCGTTGAAGACCAAGGGTCTGATGGCACTCAGTTGGCTAGGATTGATAAATGTGAGCGATCGCACGAGCCCCACTCAGCCCATCAGCCATGCCCACCAGAGAGACTTGATAGCATTTTGGGAACACTAATCGCTAAGGCGTCTTCCATCCTATCCCACGCCCGGGTTAACCCAGGGCGGGCGAACGGATTCTAATTGGGCGATCGCCCATCCCCGAGATATAAACCGTAAGGCATGAAGTGCGTATGTCCTGAATAATCAGGTGTACACTTAAAACCAACTTCTTGCACTTACGATTAAAAGTATTCTGCCCGCTGTATAGTGCAGGGGCCGATTTGGTGAATTGCCTTCTTCCTTCCCTGCGTGGCTGAGATGGTTTTGGTTCTCTCAACCGTTGTTCGACGTCTAGTGGCAGCATCATGTTCATCTTAAAGAGACAGGATGTTGAAATAACCAGCGTTCTGCATCCAAAAAAAGATCAACAAATTCCTATCCTCCACTATCAGGGGCAAAACTTTCGCCTGATTAGTGTATTTAATGCTGCGCAAGAAGATGACGCCAAAGCATTCTGGCGCGATTTGACAGACAATCGTGGCAAGGCCTGTGTGCTGCTCGAAGAACCTGAACGCTATAGCGTGTGGGGCAAGGTGCGGATGGAGCAGCTTGCGGTAGACAGCGACAGCGATACCGACCGTGATGATTCAACCCAACCTGCTTTTATCCAGGCCTGTGTATTGCTGCTGCAAGCTGTTTATATCGATGTTGAAGACTTGCTAGGGGGGCGGCAGGCTAGCCTATTTGAGAATGAGCTGATGGGGGTGTTTCAAAAATGGCAGTTTCCGCAAGTCAGCACGCCTAATGCCATGAAGCAACTGCTCACGGTAGACCCTCTGGGATCAACCGCCATGCCATCCTGGCAAGAGCATCATCTTAATACGCTGTTGCAAGAGTTATTTCGGTTGGGGAAAGAGCACTTTGGCAATGGCAACTTCACCGGGCGCGTGCTGGATGCGCTGCAAGATATGCCCGCCAATGAGCGCAATCTGTTCATGTCGTGGTTGAAGCAGTCACCCACTGGGAAAGATTGGGTGTAGTGCGATCGCCCCAGTTATTCAGCTAAATGAGTTTGTTTTACGAATCAGTAAGCTAGGCGATATTTTAGGTGCATTAGTTAAGTATTGCTGCGGAAAAACTGAATTCAAGCAAAGATCTGCCAGCGCTTTTGAAACTCGTTGAGATATAGATTTAGATATGCCAGACCTACGCCTTCTCATAAATTTATAGCTCAAGGTGTAATCTATCGTTATTTGTCATTTAAGATTTAACCCGATGTGCACGATTCCCCGCACGTCTGCATCTATCGCATCTGCCGTCGTCACCTGGGAGCAGTCTCATGAGTAAAACAACATCTGGTTTGCCCGTTCAGCTCATTGTGGCTGCATCTGTAGCCTGGGCGGTGCTGTCGCTCCTATTCTTTCTATTGTTTAGCGTGCCCTTGCCGGGACAGGGTCGGCCTGAGTGGTATGGCATTAGCACCTATGTGCTAGAAACCGTCGCGATTTTGGCGGCAGCCTTGTTGTGTTTGCGGAACTGGCGCAGTCCTCAAATTGTGAGTGGCCGCACGGTGTGGCTGCTGTTGGGGCTAGGGATGCTGAGCTATTTTGTCGGCAACCTGTTGCTAGGTCAGTGGGAAATTGGCTGGGGCAATTCGCCTGATGTATCGCCTGCGGACTTGTTTTTTCTGCTGATGTATGTGCTGGTGGGCATTGGGATGGTGCTGGCGATCGCCTCGCGTCGGCTCAACTTAGCGCCGCTCCAGTGGGTGATCTTGCTGGGCATCGGCGTATTGGGGATCGTGATTTCTTGGTTTATCTATAACAGTGAAGTCACTGGCGATGCGCTGCGGCTGAATGCGCCAGCCTATGCACAAGAGTCACCCGCAGAAGCACCTGCCCCAGCCCCCGAAGCACCTGCGGACGCACCATTAGAAGCGCCTGCCGTGTCTGCACCTGAGCCAAACGTGCCGATGGCTGCTGATGAGTCTGCTAGTCGTGCCCCAGCGTGGGCGATATCGCTGGATGAAGCGCTTGCGCCTTACTCCGATATTGTGGGTTTGTTCTATGTTGTGTCAGATATCCTTCTGCTGCTAGCAGCCAGTGCGCTGCTGTTGGCCTTTTGGGGCGGGCGATTTTCTCAGTCTTGGCGATTTATTGCGGCAGCGGCAATCTGTTTTTACATTGCTGACATGTGGTTTCTCTATGCCACTAGCAATATTGAAGATTATCAAACTGGCGCTCTGCCTGAGGTATTTTGGATTTTTAGTGGCTGTCTGTTTGCCATTGGGGCTGCGCTAGAGTACGACCTATCAGGGCGATCGCGCCGCACCACTCGACGGCGAGCGTAAGCCTGATCCGCGACTGAAGTTCTTTGCATCAGTCGAGTAGGCATGATTTTGCAACGCCAGGGTGTTCCTCGGTTAAGCTGTTGATTGGGGTTAATTCAATTGACTCCCAAAGAGTCATCTCTAAAAACGGGTCGAAAAGGGGTTTGGACTGTGTGTTGCGAGCGCGTTTCAACCCAAGCATGGCTGAATTAACGGCATAAACTCTTGCAAAAGTGAGAGGCCATTCATTTTTGCAAGAGGCCCTCAATGGTTGAGCCCTCTCTGTTTTCAGCAATCCCTCAACCATTATCTGTGGCTGCCGTGTAGAGAAATGGCTTACCTCGAGGGCGTCGAGGCTTGGGTGACGGAGCGGCTTACGCCCTGATCATGGTTCCTGTTAGTGCGCGATCGCAAATCATAGAAGGCGGCATGGCTCCAAAAAAACTGTCGGATTCAGACAAATCAGAAATCCTCACCCTGTATCGAGAGTCGGATGAAACCACGACGACACTGGCGAGTCGATTTGGCGTGAGTGCGTCTACCATCAGCCGCATTTTGAAGCAGGGCCTTAGCGAAGCTGATTATGAAGCGCTCGTGCATCAGAAGCGATCGGGTGCAAAAGCAGAATCCCCTGCGGTATCAAAGGCCACAGCAGCCCCAGCGTCTGAGATCACTGCTAATGCCGAGGATGAGACGACTGAATCAGCCCAGCCCTTAGCGCAACCGACAGAAGACAGCACGCCTCGACGCTCTCGCAAACGGCGGTCGAGTTCGACGGTGGAAGAAGCGGCGGAAGCGATAGAAGCGGCGGAAGCGGTTACGCTTGAAGTGAAGCAGGTGGAGGATGCTACTGAGGCGAAGCAATTGGAGCTTACCCCAGCCGCAACGAGCGATCGCCTCGTGATTGAACCGCCAATTAAGAAAAAGCCACTGCTTAAAAACCAGCCCGACAATATTCAGACAGAGATCGAAGAATTTGAGCATGAGGTTCAGCAAGACATTCGCCATTCTTCCCTAGAGGAGCGGGATGACGACGATGATCTCGACGACGATGATCTGGACGGCGATGATCTCGACGACGATGATGATCTCGACGACGATGATCTGGATGGCGATGATGATCTAGACGGGGATGAGTCTGACGATCTGGCGCTTGTTGGGATGCATGTGCAGGGCGATCGCCTCATGCAAGTGCTGCCCATTTCCAAAGCCACCATTCCCCGCACCTGCTATTTAGTCGTAGACCGCGCGTCTGAACTGATTACCCGTCCTCTGAGCGACTTTGCTGACTTAGGCCAAATCCCCGATGAAGAGCGTGGAGAGCGCACTCTGCCAGTGTTTGACAACCACCGCGTAGCAAAGCGGTTTATGCGTCGCATGCAGCGAATTGTGAAAGTGCCAGATAGCACCATGTTTGTAAAAACAAGCCCCTATCTGCAAGCTAAGGGCATTACCCGCTTGTTAATAGACGGACAAGTCTACTCTCTGAATTGATGCCTGTTTGGAGCGCTTGCGTTCGTCGTGAGAACCCCCTTATATCAATTCCAAAAATTTGGGCTACCAATGGGGGGCAAGGAGGCGAAGCCCCCTTGTGGGGAACTGCGTTCCCCACCCCCCTCCTCAAATAATTCGTCGTTTTGATTTAGAGAATTGATATTAGGTTTGCGCAGGCAAAGAGACTGTACAGTGCTGAAAGGGCCGATTTGCATAGCTCTTGTAAGATCTGCTGGGTTCCGCTCGTGTGGGAAGTTGCAGAAGAAACAGGTGACGAACGCTGCACGCTGAGCGACAAGCCTCGCCGCAAACAGATTCAACCCTCAGACGAAGTGATAGGGGGGCAGCGGCGCATCTAGGCGCAAAGTCCACCCGGTACTGTGGGTCTGCCAGTCACTGAGCACGCTGATCAGCGTGTCGCGGTAATCAAGTTCTATCAGCACGTGAATCCGTTCTACACCGGCCTGAGGTTCAGCGAAAAGCACCAATGAGAATTGCTGGGCGATCGCCCGTTTTAGCTCGTCTAGTTCTTGGTGTTGTCGCTGTTGCAGTTGCATATGGGATTCGAACTGCTGCTTTTTTCGGCGGAAATAATCACGCCCAGTTGCCCCCACGGTGTCATCAGACTCAGTTGAGAGGGGCGATCGCCCAGATTCATCGCCTATCTCAACTGGGGTCAATCGAACCGTATACTCTGCCTTGCCCTGCAAACTGTCTAGCGTCTTCAAATACGTCTCTGTATGAGTGTCGAGGTGCTCTGCCAGAGCCTGACGCGACACAAAGTAAGTGCCAAAGCGCAACGGCAGCAGCGTCGCCTGAGCAAAGAGGTCTTGAATCACCCGGTCATGCTGCACTACGGATTGCAGCAGCGTTTCATCATTAGCCTGCAACACCTCCATCGGCAAATCTGGCTCAGTTACAGCAGCCAAACTGCCTTGCAGAATCACTTCTAACTCTCCCACCATTCCCGCGGGTAGCATCGTCAGCGGCTCGCTGGCCCGTAAGATGGTGTACGTATACATCATCAGGATCAAGCATCCTCAGTCGTAATTTTTAGGTCGTATTTTCGGTTGGTGATCTTTATTTATAGTCAACGATACTTATAGTCAACAATTTGGCAATACAGCAATGCAGCCGCTCCGACTCAAAATCATTACAGAGGTGGGGATATCATGTTTTTGAAGTATAGCGCTTGCAGAATCAACAGCTCAGCTCTAAATGCATTTACCTTGCGCTAGTTTAAAAGACAAACCTGAGTGACATGGTCGCTTTTGCCTTTTTGCCTTGTAAAAGGCTAGGCCTAAACCAGCCTAAACCTACTTTCAGACCGATACACAAACATATAGACTTCCAGCGGGTAGCTGCCGTTTCTAGGCGGTGATGCAAGGTATCGGTCTCTCCCTCTCTCATCTGGCAGGATTTCCGATGCTTCCATCACCTACGCTTAAACATCTCACCGCTGAATGGGTTACATCTGAACGCTTTCAGGCCTTTGGACAGGTGATTACCGCCAGCCCAGACGGCAAAGCGTTTGACCATAGCGACGCCCAGCTTATCTTGGATCAGGGCATCCCGCGCTTTTATATCATGCGCCTGCATCGGCGTGGACGGCAGTTTCATACCATCACACGCCATCAGCGCTGTACCCAATGCCTTGGGTCTTTAGAAGGTCAGGACTGGTTGATTGCGGTTGCGCCATCCCAACCTGCGGCTCAGCCCGCTCTTGATGAGATCAGAGCCTTTCGTATTCCTGGCAACTGCTTCATCAAGCTAAACTTGGGCACATGGCATGCTGGCCCCTATTTCGACCAAGAAGTCATCGATTTTTATAACTTAGAACTAAATGACACCAACAGCATAGACCACGAGACTTGCAACTTACAGCAGGCCTATGGTGTCACGGTTGAGCTGATGTAACGGTTTAAGGCTCTGCGGATTAACAATGTACCCGAACCTATCGAGGATTGAGCGACATCGTTTGTCCTTCGGACAGGCTTTGCCGACGTGTAACGTCTCCCAAAGGAAAAAAACAGTCGGTGTTACATTACTTTTTGACGAATTCCCTAGCTCAACGCCTTGCAGTCCAATATTAATGACCCCTGGCAGAAATTTCGCTTTAGTAAGCATAGATAGGATTGCTGGTCGTCACCCTTGCAGAAAGCTGCGATTCTGCGGCTGAAAATGGATGCACGATACTTGCGCCATTAACCTCTATTCCGGTTGTCCCTTCAACCTTCATTACGACATCGACTAGCCGCATCAGCACGGATTGGTTGGGAATATCTCCCAGCAATAAAATGATGCCGCCTCGCTGGCGAATCCTTAGCTTTGCGATTTCGTCATACTGAAACTGACGATTTACCGATAGCTCGACACGCTTGGATAAGCCGTTGTGATCATACTCGCCAGATAAGCCGACCCGCTCGGGCGGGATGGTCTGAAAAAACAAGTACTGACCCACTTTAGACAATGGAGAACTGTGATGATCTAAGCTGTGACGATCTATCGCATGCTGATACTCAGGAACCATGACTCACCTTTCTCAAGCGTAGGCTTACATAAACATTACTGAATCTACATATGAGGGATATTAAGAGTATTGCGTAAGGATGCTGTAAAGATTTATAGATTTGTCTCCACAATTTAGCATGGTTACTCAGAGATCTGTAACCCCTCTCCATATTTTGTATCCTGTGTATTCCGTGTGTTTACGTAGGCTTTAATGAAGCTTTATGAAGATGCGCTGAAGTGCTACGGATGGGCGATCGCCTGCCCACAGCAACCACTTTCAATCCACCCAATCCTTATAGCTGTCGACCGCCAATTCAGACACTCGACCTCACTCAGTGCATTAACCCCAGTTGGTTCATGAGTTTGGGCAAGCTGCATCCCACTATACTCATGACCCAAACCCCTATCCTCAGCGTGGCTTCACCCCTAGCGCGCTGAACGTGAGTTCACCACGAACAGAATTAACCAGGTGCTATACAATCTGTAGCGGACACACAAGCAGTAGGAGTTGCCTTTATGGCTCTTTTAGTGGGTACAACCGCTCCCAACTTCGTGGCTAGAGACACCAACGGAAATGCCATATCCCTAAGCGATTTTAGGGGAAAGACCGTGGTGTTGTACTTCTATCCAAAGGATGATACTCCTGGCTGCACTAAAGAAGCGTGCAGCTTTCGCGATTCCTATGCTGAGTATCAAGGCAAAGATGTGGTGGTGTTAGGGGTCAGCCGCGATGACGAATCTTCGCACCAAGCGTTTACCAGCAAGTTCAACCTACCGTTTCCGCTGTTGGCAGATGTAGATGGCGTGATTACCAATGCCTATGATGTGGCTGCCGAGAAAAACGGATTCCATTATTCTCAGCGGGTCACTTATGTGATTGACGGTGAAGGCAAGATTGTGCAGGTGTATGACAGCATCAACACTGAAACTCATGCCGCTGATATTCTGGCTGCAATCGGCATGTAGTAAATTACCTAGTTGTTCGCCCTAATTGTTCGCAAGATGGTGAGGGCATTCTGCATTGCGCTAGCCCGCAACGTGGGCAGCGCAATGCAATGTGCTGTAGTCGGACTGATTAGAACGGTAGGTGATTGGCCGACTGTTGTGTGTATGCAGAAATTTGGGATCGTCAAGCACTTTGAACATCTGAGCTGATGCACGGTGGAGAATTCTCGTTGTCTGTAAAACTCTGTCTAGAGTGCTGACCTATTCAATCGAGACAGGGATGGATGTCTGACTCTAGATCGAATCAGTTGGCATGGTATCGGTCGGCGTGGTGTCGGCAGACAGCGCAGGTGAGGCGGCAGCGGTAGGAAAGCAGTAGTATAGAGCGCCAGAATCAGTAGTTTGGAAGGTGGCGTCAAACTCGCGGGCCTTGGCGTCGAGGTAGGTTTTGGCGCGATCGCCCGACAACTCAGCAGCTAACGCAAAATCCATCACGCTCATGGTGCCCTGGTTGGTTTGCACTAACTGGTAGAAGACAGAGAGCAGGCGATCGCTCTCTTGTTTTGATGTCTGCTGCCGCTCTTGATAAAGCAACCCACCGCCTAGCACAACCCCTGGCAGGCCGAGCAGCAGAAATCCTGACGATGCATCAAAGGAGGTAGTGCGCTCTTCTGGAGTAGACTCTCGCAGCATCCCTTCGGCAAAAAATAGAAGTGAGAACGCAAGCATCAATCCGCCGATTCCTAAGGATGCTGCCGTCAGGGTAGAGCGTAACTTCATGGGATGTCCTCACGATTCGATTCCTCAGCGCACTTGGTTAGGATTCCCCATTCGTCTCCTGAGCATTCACCGAAAGTTCAAAACGAGCATCGCCCACTTGGGTTCAGCGTACGGCTTCGAGCAAGCGCGAGAAGTAAAAGCTGGTTTTGGTTAGAGTATTCCGTTCAATAGTCCAGCCTGCCGCGGTGAGGACCTTGACGACATCAGCCTCACGGTGCAGGTAGGCGCGGGTCGCCTTGCTAGGGCCAGGGAAAAAGTCGCCGACCTTTTTCAATAGGCTGTAGGCCAGGGTCTTGGGCGCAAAACTCAGAACCAAGCGCGAGTCTGCTAGTGAGCTGAGGTGCTGAATCATGTCAGCCGCTTTGTCTTGGGGATAGTGGATCAGCACATCGAGACAGACGACGGTGTGATAGCTGCCACTCAGGGCTTCTAGATCTGACACCTCGAATGTAGGCATCTCAAAGGCGGGAGCATCAGCCTGGGTCTGTAGGGCGATCGCTCGTTCCTTCGCTTCTCCGACCATTTTTTCTGAAATATCGCTGGCATAGACCGTAGCCCCAGCTTGCGCCAGCGGAATGCTGAGGCTACCGACGCCACACCCAGCATCGCAAATCGTCAAACCTGCCAGATTGTCATCTGCGTGGAACCAC
This sequence comes from Kaiparowitsia implicata GSE-PSE-MK54-09C, assembly GCA_019359435.1. Classification (GTDB taxonomy): domain Bacteria; phylum Cyanobacteriota; class Cyanobacteriia; order Elainellales; family Elainellaceae; genus Kaiparowitsia; species Kaiparowitsia implicata. Next base: position 81,776 of record JAHHHI010000056.1, on the reverse strand, counting down.
TCTAGGACTGTATCCACCGTGCGCTGGTGCCCAGTGCGGATATCGAGTTGCACCTTGTTGACCTCGCCATCGCCGTAGATGCGCCGCCAACGGTCAAATCCCGTTGCGTTGAAATAGTCACGAACAATAGTTTTATCGTCGGTTTTGTCGTTGGTGAGGGTCATAAACGAGTGTTAAACCAAATAAATTTGGATCGGGCTATTCAAGGAAAGGGTTAGCGCGGAACGACCGGAATTGTTGCAGAGACAAAGCACTTGAACAGGATGGGCCGACCCCACACGCTGGATTGCCCAATGCTTCGCTCCTACTATGGTTCGGCGTGGCGCGACAGCGCTATTCGGATGCTTCAGAGGCCTCTGGCGTGTCGGGTTTAGCACCCCCCATGCGAATTTCGGAACAGAACGTAGCCATGCTAAAACCGCCAAATCGCTTGAGAATGCTCGTTCGCAATCGCAGATTAGGGCTGGCAAACCACAGCCGCTCTTCAGAATACATGGTTTCATACTCGGTGATGAGCGTGAGCGCGCCGTCCTCACCCATCACGTAGCGCCCTGCCACTGGTGTTTTTTCGGCATAGCCCATGTCGCGCAGCAGTTTGCCCTGATTAGGGCTGTCATCGTCTGCTATGGGCACTAGCACGGCATTGCCACTGTGCTTCTCTTCGTCCCATTCCATCGTGCCGTCCCAAGTCACGCGGGCCCCGCATAGGGCCAAGCTGGGATCTACCTCATACTGCTCGCAAAGCTTGATCACGTCGGGAGCATCCTTGTCGATCATCTCGATGCGGATGTCGGACTTGCCGCTTTCTGATTGCTTGAAGGCGAGGTGATGGCTGGTGCGCTGAGAGAACCACTTGCCGGAGCTTTGCTCAAAAAACTCAACAATATTCATGGATGAATGCTAAGGGCTGATGTTGGGGATAGGGGTATAAACCGGATGTCTTTTCTTATCTTACGGCAATCACTCCCCATCTTCGGCAGGCTGAAGCAGGCAGCTAGCATCCACTAACTGCAATCCGTCCGCTTGGTGGATAATACAGGGTGGGGCAAGGCGGGCTAAGGCGGGCGATCGCCCCCCTAAGTTTGCCTCTGCCTGAGGCACGGTCTCCAGATATTGCCGAGTCCAGTGCGTGCGGAGATACCCCGGCTCAAAGCTAGTGTCCTCCAACAGCCAGTGGGTGATGCCCTGCTGCCGAATGAACTGGCGCAAGTCGCGGGGTCGGGGGCTATATTGCGCCGCCAGCAGGGCGATCGCCCGTTGCCGAAAGGGTTGGTAATAGCCCACGTGGTAGGGAATGGCATATTCCCGCGCCACTAGCACAGAGCGGTTTGTAAAGCTAGGAATATTGTCGGCCTCATCCACCAGCGTGGCGATCAGGGCATCGGGCGGCAACTGGGCCAGAGCAGGATAGAGCCTTGGCGCTGCACCCATCACGTAGTTGCCGTTGGGAAAGCGTGACTCGTACTGGGGAAACAGCAGTAATGCGAGGGCGATCGCCCCGCTGAGCAGACCCACAGCCACACTGCGCCACCAGTTCCCCGCGGCGGACTGGGTTCGATGCGACTCGGCCCACCGCAGCGCCCCATCCAGCACAAGCGTGAGGGCGATCGCCGCGGCAAAAATCAACGTAAACCGTAGGGTATAGGCCGTATAGCGACTGGGCAGATGCAGCTTAAACAAGAGCGCATGGGCCGCCAAAAACAGCGCGAGCGATATCAGCGGGAGTCGCCACAACAGCCCCAGACCCTGCACCTGCTGCGCCAGAGGAGACCGCCGCAGTCGCCCCAGCACGAGGGGCAGAAAAATCCCCAGGCCCATGAGCGGCGGCTTAAAGGTGGGGAACAGCCCGCTCCGCATCCCCGACAGCCAGAAGCCCCATGGGTCAGTTTGAAAGAAACGGCTGCGCCCGTCGGTAAACTCTGGCAGTTGGCGTGCCTCGGCGGCGGTAATGGTCGGGCCATACTCCGATGTGCTGACGATAAACGGCAGCAGCACTAGGGCCGCCACCAGCAGCCCTCCGCCCACCACGATGAGCGTGGGGCGATCGCGCCGCAGCATAAATCGTCCCTCCTGCCAGATCACCCCATGCAGCGCTAGCAGCCCCGCCATCACCAGAACATACTGCGGGTAAAACAAGCCTTGGAGGGCGATCGCACCCCAACAGCCCCAGCGCCACCGCCGCTGCAGGCAAACCAAAAACCCCATAAACAGCGGCAGCATAAACGCGCGGGGTGTGGCCGACGCTAAATCATCATGGCTCCACAGCGTTTGGCTCACCATGACGCTGGCGAAAAAGCCTGTAATGGGCAGGGGCAGCAGGTGCCAGCTCACCCCAAAGGCCAGCGCCGCAGTCACCAGGCCCAACCCCACGGGCAACAGCTTGCTCAGCAGAATGGGGTCGAGGCCGAACGCAATAAACAGCCGATAGAACAGGGTATAGCCTTGGGGCGCCACAGACTGAAAGTAGTCTGCAATGGCATCATTGGGAAACAGCGCTGGGTCAAGAAACCGCCGCATCCAAAATATATGCTGCCGTGCGTCATCTTGCACCACATAGGGACTGGAGAACGCCTCTTGTAGTGCGGGCAGCGAATAGACTAGGGCGATCGCCATGCTCAAACCAAACCAAACCTTCTGCTGGCGCCGCGACGCAGGCAGATGAAAGAGAGCAGTGGTGAGGCTCTTAAGCATCGAGACCTAGAGATTGGTGACGGGATAGAGCGCGTGGGACTTGAAGACGAGCACTGACGGGGTAGTCAGCAACCGTCAAATCGCAGGGTGAGGGATGGAGAGCATGAGGCAGAAACCAGGCAGGTTTGAGTCGGGCCTAGCCGACCTTCGCCATATTCTCAACCTCTACCCCTGCATCTGTCGGGTTAGGTGCATCAACTCGGGCAGAATCAGGGATTCCATCCCTAGACGGACGGCATTGCTAGAGCCGGGAAGGGAGAAAATTAGCGTGGCGTTGCGCACCCCCGCAATGGCCCGAGAGGCGATCGCCCGCGAGCCGATGTCTTGAAAGCTGAGCCAGCGGAACAACTCACCAAAGCCAGGGATGGGCGTTTGGATCAACTGCTCGATGGCGTCGTAGGTGGTGTCGCGGGGGGCAATGCCCGTGCCACCGTTGAGGATGACTGCATCAATCTCAGGTTGGTTGCACCACTGCTGGACAAGAGCGGCGATCGCCACGGCCCGATCAGGCAGCAGCCGATAGTCTTGCACCACATGCTGATGGTCTTGGAGCAATTGCTGAATCAGCTGGCCGCTGCGGTCAGTTTCTACGGTGCGGCTGTCGCTGGCAGTCAGCACGGCACAGTGCACCGCCAGCGGTTGTGCATCGGCATGGGGCTGAATCATAGGGAAGGGAGTGCTGCGTTAGGTTTTGGTAAAGCCCAAGCCGTTTTCTTCGCCATAGCGCTCCATAAAGCGCATAAATCGTTCAAACTCCTCCGCACTCTTATAGGAATACACGACTTCTAAGGCTTCGGGTTCACCATTGACAAACTTAGCATTCACGTCGCGGGTGATGATTTCACCCTCTTCGTCAATCATGTACATGCCGGTAATGTCTTCTGTAAACTCTTGCCCAAGCGCCTCGGGTTTCTCAAAATAAAAGATGACCCGTCCATTGCTGCCATCTTTAGAGCGGGTGATGCGAATATCGGGGACGATGTCCTCGCGAATCCCTTTTGCAAATTGAATTTCGGCCATGTCAGTTTCCTTGCTTCTCGTTGCTGCCCAGGCGGAAGCAGTTTCTCGCCTGATGGTTAACCATCCTCCAGTTGCGCCCATCGCCTTCTGATGAAAGTTGGCTGAGTTCTGGATGATGACGCAAATCAATCCGCCCCAATCTAATCTTGCGGTGAAACCCGTGCGGAGCAGGAGTTTTATTGCGTAGGTCTAGGTTTTGGATGCGGCGATCGCGCCAACTGGATTTAAACCATATTCCCATCATTAGTCCATTTGCAGACAAGTCGATGGTGAGCACGGGCGGCGGATGGGTGCCATGGCTCAGTGCGATCGTTTGGGACGATTGATTCAGTACGATCAATTCAATGCGATTAATTCAATGCGATCGCAGGATATCGCGAAACCAGGCTTCGACCCGATCGCCCATCGCCCTGTTGGAATATTGAGCTTCGGCTCGTTGGCGGCAGGTCAGACGGTCGATGGCATCCAATCGGGCGATCGCCCGCTCTAGCTCTAGCACTGAATCCGGCTCTACTAGCCAGCCCGTTACGCCATCCTCTACCAGCTCTGCGGGGCCGCCTCGGCGGTAGGCGATCACAGGCACACCACAGGCCAGCGCCTCAATGACCACATTGCCAAAAGCTTCCACCCATTTGGGCGTGACCAGCAGCCCCCGGCAGCGGCCCAGCGCCTGCTGTAGCTGCTGAGTCGGCACAAAGCCTTGATACTGATAAGACGAGTCGGGGTGCTGCTGCTGAAGCTGGTGCCAGTAGTCCTCACCCGTCATCGCGCCCCAAATGTGCAGAGGCAGCCCTGCTTTGGTGCTAGCGGCGATCGCATCTTCTAACCCTTTTTCCGGCGCAATGCGCCCCACCCAGCCCAAGTAGGGTGCGGGTGATAGGCAGACTTTGTATTGAGACAGATCAAACCCGTTGCCCAAAATACGCGGGCGATCGCCCCAGACAAAGGTCGCCGCTTGAGCCCGGCTATGCATGGCCACCGTCGCTGGAGCGCGCTCAACGACCGCACCGATGGCTGCATCCATTGCCTCAGACAGCGACCCCATGCTGACCAGGTGTGCCACTGGGCAGTGAAAAAAGGGGCTGAGGTAAAACGGCAGCCAGTCATAGGCAAAATTGAGCACGAGATCGTAGCGATGCTGCGCGGTGCGAGCATAGTCCCACATGTGCGCCAGTACTGAATTGGGGGGCAGCACGGAGGGCGCATCTCGCTGCTGGCTTTGTGCCATCGGCTGCACCGCGCCGTCAATGGGCACAAGCGACAGCCCTGCAGCCCGAGAGCCCGCAGGCGCCACCACCTCAACTCGATGCCCACGCTGCTGCAATTCTTGCGCTAGGTTTTGCAACGTTAGCTCCACGCCACCGCCCACTCCAGACCCCAGCGGCCCCACACTCGTCGAGACAAAGAGTAACCGTAGAGGAGAGAGAGACGGGGGCATGGGGAAATCCAGAAAGAGTGAAGCAGCACTTATGTATAAGCCCTACACAGGGGTTATTCCCCCAGCGGCAGCGGCGTTGAGGAGGTTGAAAAGAGCGATCGCGCCTGATCGCAATCTTGCTGAATTTGGGCCTTGAGGGCCTCCAGTGACTCAAAGGCCTGTTCTCCTCGCAGATACGCCACCAGGCTTGCCGTTAGGGGCTGGTGATAGAGGTCGCCGCTCCAATCCAGCAGATGCACTTCTACCGTGCGCTGGGTGCCGTTGACGGTAGGGCGCATGCCAATATTCATGACGCCAGGGAGGGGGCGATTCTTATTCAAATCCAAGCTGGAAATGCCTGACTCCAGGGGTTCGCCATCCTTGCCCGTGACCCACACCGCATAGACCCCATCCTTGGGCAAAAACTTTTCCGGCGGCAGTTGTAGGTTAGCCGTGGGAAAACCCAAGGTGCGGCCCAGTTGCTGACCTGGCATCACCGTGCCACAAAGGGTGTAGGCACGCCCTAACAGCTGATTCGCTAGGGATACTTGCCCGTGCTGCAATGCATGCCGAATCTGTGAACTGCTGATGCGATCGCTCCCCTGCGTATGCAGTGGCACACAGTCCACCGCAATGCCAAAGGTTGCAGCCAGTTGCACCAGATCCACCGCTGTACCCGACCGTCGATAGCCAAAGCAAAAATCTTGGCCCACGCTCACCCTGCTAGCGCGCAATCCGTTTACCAAAATCTGCTTTACAAAAGCCTCTGGCGACATTACGGCCAAGTCTGCTGTAAACGGGAGCTGCACCAATTGCTCCACACCTAAGTGGGCCAGCACCTGCGCCTTTTCAGCGATGGGAGTGAGGAGCGATCGCCGCTGCTTTGAAAAAAACTCTTGAGGGTGAGGATGGAACGTCACAACCGTCGCGTATCCTGGCCCTGCACCCAAAATCGGCTCAATCACCCGACAGTGCCCCTGGTGAACCCCATCAAAATTTCCCAGGGCGGCCCGTGTTGGCGTTCGGATTGAATCTAGCGACGAAGTAATCCACACGCTTCACATTTTGACACAAGAATAAGGCGGAACAGGTAGAAGTTTTGGGAAGGGATGACAGCGCTAGCCCGTTACACGGGTCTGCGTTCAACGCTGAAAGCTACCTAGAAACGCCCCAGAGCATAGCCAAACGCGCTTAAGCAGATAATTTCAAGGGCTTGCCGCTGGGCTCCGGCTGAGCTAACACGTCAATTTCCATCCCTTCGTAGGCGACATCACTGTTGCTGAAGCGTTCGGCGGTATCGCGCTTAATCTGATCCATAAACTCATCGCTGTGCAACGGGTCATGGTGGAAAATGATCAGCTTTTTCACGTTTGCTTCTTTCGCTACCTTGATAGCTTCTTGCCAGGTTGAGTGCCCCCAACCTACCTTGGGTGACTTTTCTGAGTTGTATTCGGTGTCAGTATAGGTGGCATCGTAAATCATCACATCGGCGTCACGCGCCAGCCACAGCACATTTTCATCCAGCCGATCAGGGTAGTGCTCGGTGTCCGTTACATAGGCCACTGCATGGTTATTCCAGATGACGCGGTAGCCCACCGCTTCGCCAGGATGATGGAGCAGCGCGTTTTCTACTGTTACATCGTCGATATGCACGGTTTCGCCGACGGCAATGTCGTGGAAGGTGAGGTCGGCTCCCATAATTTGGAGCGGCACCGGAAAGTTAGGGTGCAGCATTTGGTCGTTCAGGCGCTGCTCAATGGTGGACCCATTGGGGGCGATCGCCCCATAAATATTAAACCTGTTGCCCTTAACAAAAGCAGGCACAAAAAATGGAAACCCCTGAATGTGATCCCAGTGGGAGTGGGTGAAAAACATATTAGCGCGTAGGGGCATTTCTCTCAGAAGGGATTGGCCCAACACTCGCAGCCCTGTCCCTCCGTCAAAAATCAGCAGGTTTTCGCCTACACGCATCTCAACGCAGGACGTGTTTCCGCCATATCTCACCGTTTCTGAGCCGGGGCAAGAAATGCTGCCTCGCACTCCCCAAAAGCGAACCTTAAACTGGTGTTCCACGCTAGACATGAATCTTCCTTACTGGTTCAACCTCGTTACGGCAAAGCATGCAGACACGCTGCCCTGATGTCGCAACATTTTTTGAGAAACATAAGCTAAACGCTAGCCGAGGCGAATACAACGTTAAGGGACGAGTCACAGTAAGACTTCTTCTCTATGCTAACGATTGAATGGTGCTGAATTCCACCTTAATCGAGAATTCCCAAATCACACATTAATGGCTCAGCTCTAGGCAGATTCTCCACAGTGGGATGAATTTATGACGCCTTTTTGAGCAACTCTTGGCAGATTATAGCGTTGGGCACCATTCCTCATGCGCTTACATCGAACCATAATCTTTGTCTCAAGGTCGTTATCAGCTTTGAAAGGCACTCACTTAAGGCTAGCTTTAAGCTGAGCGATCGCCCCTGCACTATCTTGCTGCAAATACCCTAAAACGTCTGCATGACTCTGGCAACAGGCCTTCGCACCAGATAGATACAACCCTTAATCCACTAATTTAGCCCCAAACGTCTTTCTTCGGCCAATCTTTTTAGAGTTGAGTGCCCGTTAGTCACGTTTTAGATAATCCGCTAGACGCAAATAGTAGGCAGAGAGGTAAGAAATTTGGCTGATAGGATGATGAACCTATAATCAAGCACCTATCTGGATAGACCGAGTCGTCCGTAATATCAAGGTCTTGATAGTATATTTAGCTACTTATTGCGTCGTCTTCCTCGTGTCTGCCGATCGTCTGCTGGGTTGAAGAATGTAAAGGTTGACTGGCAGAAACTGAACTAAGCCTTGCAAAATAAGGGTTTTAGCTGCTTTGGCCATCTTTGCAAAGCTATGCCTGTTGGCAGTCCTGATGAATTAGATGAAGGGTTGGCCCATATTTACGCAGTGATTAACAATAAATCTTGAAGTATTTAGTATAGGTGGCTACATTCGCTGCACGCTTGCTAGAGTTGTTTCGTGTCTAAAACGCTACAGACTAACACTATTCGTTTGAGGAAAGCCAAATGGTTACTCGTCGTTTCTCCTGGAAATCAACCCTGCTGACATCTACCTTAATTGCGGCAAGCATGGTGACGGTTGCTAGCACGGAAGCACTTGCTAAGGGTAAGAAGGATGGGCCTGCACCGTCCAATTCTGTTGAGGCGGTGGTGAGTGACTTATGCAGCACTTCCGATGTTTCGGTAACGGGTGGCATTTTTGCAACAGCCTGCAAAGGCTCTTTCTCTGGCAATGACACCGGAGCCGAGAGTCCTCTTCAAACCCTATTGAACGATGGTTTGTTTGAGGACACGGTGGGTAGCGGCTCTTGGAATCTGTTTGGCAAATCAGATGAAGGCGGCTTTTTTGCAGATAATGGTTCTAGCACCGGATCTTGGAGCTTGCTAGGGGGTGCTAAGTTGTCTGGGCCTTTTGTGATTAGCCTCAAGGCTGGCAATGCCTACAGTGCCTATCTGTTTAACAATGTGGGCGAGGTAACCGCTGGGTTCTTCGACACCGTTGGGGTTTCTACCTCGGGCAATGGCACCATGGGCCGCGACCTGTCTCATGCGTCGCTGTTTACTTTCCAGTCTGAGACGGTGGCATTGCCGACCGAAAGCCAGGCTGTGCCTGAGCCCTTTACCGTGATGGGAACTGTCGCGGCAGCCGGCATTGGCTATCGCCTGAAAAAGTCTCGCGATTGCAAAAAAGCGTAACGCTTGGGCGATCGCCCATACTAAACCCATAGATGAACGCATAAATGGGGGTGTGCTCTAATAGAGCACACCCCCACTTTTTTGGGTGCTAGTCGCAGACCTAGGCCCCTGTTTCTAGGGCGATCGCTCACGGGTGTTAGGATCCGATGCGATCGACGGCTCGTTGCCCGCCAAACTGATCGCGAATGATGTCGTCGTAGGTGTCTGCGATGGTAACCACCGAAAGAATGCAGGTTTGCAACTCCATTAAGTCCATGCTTTCGCCACCGAGCACAGTATGAGCAAACCGAATATCGCTATCGTTACTCAAGTGAAAGGCTCCAAACCGCATTCGATGATTTTCGGTCAACAGATAGTGCATCATCTCGGGGGTGGGGTCGCTGCCCACGGTGACGCAGCTACAGGCTTTGACGATGGCCAGTTCCCGTTCTTCCCAGGGGTGCACGTCCCACGGCAGCACCTCTACCGCGACTTGAGCGGAACCGTAGGTGATATCAAACTGCGGGTCTCGCAATGACACATGCAGTAAATCTTTAAACAGTGCAGAGTTGCTGAGATAGTCTGAGACCTTGTGATAGGTGATCTCTTGCGTAGGGGTTTGAAACGTGAGGGCCATGGCGGGGTTGGGGTTGGGGCGTAGGGCAGCGGAGAGTGCGCTACAGGATAAACATACGACGGTCGAGGGTTTTGGGGTCGTGGGTGTCGACAAAGTGTCCTAGGTTTTCATCAGAGTCAAGGCGACCATCCACCATGGTGACAATGCGGTCAGCCACGTCGAGGATGCGATTGTCGTGGGTGACCATGAGGATGGTGCGACCTTCGCTTTTGGCGAGTTGTTGCATCAAGGTTACGACGTCTCGGCCTGACTTTTTGTCGAGGGCGGCGGTGGGCTCGTCGGCAAGAATGAGCGGGGGTTGGTTGACCAAGGCTCGGGCGATCGCCACTCGTTGCTTTTGTCCTCCTGAGAGGGCTTTCGGCTTATAGTCTACCCGATCGCTCAAGCCCAATTGGGTCAAAATGGCGACAGCCTGACGGCGCTTTTCGCGCCAGTTGGGGGCGAGTTCTACCGCCATCTCCACATTCTGAGCGGCAGAGAGAGAGTCGAAGAGGTTGTGCGCTTGAAAGATAAAGCCAATGTTGCGGCGCACGTCTACAAGCTGCGATCGCCCCATTCCGACAATGTCGCGCCCCAGCACCTTTAGGCTGCCATCAGGAACGGTGCGTAGCGCTCCAATTAAGGTCAGCAGCGTTGTTTTGCCCGAGCCAGAGGGGCCCGTCATAATCACAATTTCGCCCTTGGGCAAATCAAGGTTAATGTCAAACAGCACCTGCTTTCGCAGCTCGCCCTGCCCAAAGAAATAATTGAGATTGCGGATGCGCACGGCGATCGCCTCGTCGGGCAGCGCTGGTATGGAACTGGGTGCAGGGGTGGTGGTCATAGAGCTTGGGAATTAAGGTAGAGACGGTTGGGAGATGGGTGTCAGCACTAAGACCCGAAGACTTCGGCAGGGTCGGTAGTTTGCACTTTGCGAACGGCGATCGCCCCCGAAATTAGGCACATAATCACCGTGGCAATTAACAAATTTAGCCCACGTTCTAAGGTCATTTGAATCAGCAACCCGGTGGCATTGGCCGTCAGGCGATAGAGCACCAAGCTGATGAAATACCCCGGCACAAAGCCCAGCACGCCCAAGATTAACGCCTGCTGCAGCACCACTTTCAGTAGATAAAAATTGGTGTAGCCCATCGCTTTAAGCGTGGCGTATTCTTTCCAGTGATCCGACACGTCGGTATACAGAATTTGATAAACCAGAATCACCCCCACCGCAAAGCTCATGGTGGTAAGCAGCGTAAACACAAACCCAATCGCGGTATTCTCGCGCCAGTAGGTGAGCTCTACCGCGACAAACTCATCCTTGGTGTAAATCGAGATATCCTGCGGCAGTGCTTGGCGCAAGGCATCAACTACCGCAACCGGATTGGCATCATCCGATAGCCGCAGCAAGCCAATGTCTACGGTATTAAGATCACGGCTATCTTCATCGGGGCCTAAGCTTGAGAAGAGGCGCAAAAAGTTTTGGTCGCTCATCACCACGTTGCCATCACCCGCTGCAAAATCCGTGCCTAGCGCATAGGCGCCCACCAGTCGCACGCGGGTTTCTGCCAGTTCGGTCTCAAGACCGGCAGTGGTAGGGCCTACCTCAGGGCGCGATCGCTCGTCAATCATCACCGTCCAGGGCAGCTTCAACTGGTCGCGGTGGGCCAAAATTTCTGGCAGCGGCAGCACCGGGTCATCGGGGTTAAAGGCTAGCACCCGCAGTGGCCGCACCGCTTGGGTTTCGGGGTTTTTCCAATTGGCGTTTGTAATGTAAAAGGCATAGGCATCCTCTACGCCTGCAAACGCTTGCGCCTGGTAGAGTCGCCGCCGCGCAAACTGCTCCGGGATAAACATGGAATACTTCAGCCGATTCACCATCACTACTTCACCGTTGAGCAGCTTGAGCAACTGCACTTGGCTGTCGAAGAGGGCATTCTCAAAGCCGCGAAACATAAACATCAGCAGCACGGCAAAGGCCACGCCCGCCAGTGCCGTCACCAGTCGCCGCCGTTCATAGGTAAGGTTAAACCAGGCTAGGGGAGTTCGCAGTCGCATCATGAGAACACATCCGCTGGATCAGCAGACACCACTTTATTGACTGAAATGAGGCCCGAGATGCTGCACATGATGATCGTGAGAATCAGCACCGTGATGGCCCGTTCCAGTTCCATCGCAATGGGCAAGCCGCCGCTGGTAGCGCGGTAGGTGAGTTCATATAGCCCCAGCGCCACAATGAACCCAGGAATGTAGCCCAACACTGCCAAAATCACCGCTTCCTGAATCACTGTAGAAAACAGAAAGCGACTGCGATAGCCCATCGCCTTTAGCGTGGCGTATTGCTTGAGGTGGCTGGTGATGTCGGTATAGAGCACCTGATATACAATCACAATGCCGACCACGACCGACACCGCAACGCCCAGCCCAAAAATGAAGCCGGTGGAGGTGGTGCCAATCCAATAGTCGCGATCGCTCTCAATGATTTCGGCCTGGGTGAGGACGCGCACATCGGGCGGCAGAGTTCGCTGCAGCGCTGCTTTAACGGCCTGAAGGTCGGCATCTGGCTGCAGCTTCACCAGTCCCAGGTTTACCAGCGTCAGCGGAATGGGGCTGAGGTAGCGGCGGAAGTTTTGGTCGCTCATAATCACAGTGGCGTCGGCAGCAAACGCGCCGCCTAATGAATATTGCCCCCCGACTACCACACGGCGGCGATCGGCTTCGGTTTCCGTCCCGGGCTCTAGCGGTCCATATTCGGGACGAGAGAGGCGATCGATCAACACGGTGTCGGGCTGGCGCAGGGTGGCGAGGGTTTGGGGCTCTTGCAGCTCAGGCAAGAGAAACAGCGGATCGTTGAGGTTGAAGCCAAAGGCAAACACGGCTCGACTTTGGCGCGTCTCGGGGTTGCGCCATTGCAGGTAGCCAACATAGAGCGGCATAGCGCGCTCTACCCCGCGCACCCCCGCCGCCTGATACACCCGCTCAATGGGAAAGGGTTTTGTGGTGGTAATTTCTAACGCTTGGGGCGAAATCAAGAAAATGTCGGCGTTCATTTCTTGATAGAACAGCGACGCAGTTTTGGAAAGCGACCCCAAAAAGCCCAAGTTCATAAAGACCAAGATGACCGCGAATGCGACCCCGGCGATCGCTACAATCAATCGCGTGCGCTCATGCACCAAGTTCAACAATGCGAGAGGCGTCTGCATGGCATTACCTCACGGCTGGGGTGGGGTGGGGGTGGGCGCAGCCGGTGCTGAGGTTGAGGATGGAGCAGCCGTCGGCAGCGGCTCTCGAACTCCTACATCAATCCGCACATCCACTTGCAGGTTGGTCAGGGCCGCTACGGTTTCGCCGTTGTCTAGGCGCACCTTCACTTCCACCACTCGCGCATCGGCATTGGCAGCGGGGTCATCATCCAGCACGTCATTTTTGAAGATTTGCCAACCCACACTGTCTACGGTGCCCAACAGGGTTTCGCTAAAGGCGTTGTTGCGGCTGGTGATGGTAGCGCGCTGTCCTAGCTGCACCAGCCCTACGTCGCTTTCATAGACCTCTGCCATTACAAACATCTGGCGCGTGTCGCCCAGTTCTACAATGCCGCCCCCTTGGTCAATCGTCTCTCCGGTGTGGGTGATCACGCGTAGCACCCGCCCGTTCTGCGGTGCTTGAATTTGGGTGCGCGCCAGTCGGGCTTCTGCCAGGTTTAAGTTTTGCTCAGCGGAGGCGATCGCTGCTTGCACCTGACTAAGGCTGAGGTTGGCACGCTGGGAGGTAATCTGCGCTTGGGCATTGCGCACTTCAGCCTGGAGCGCTCGCTCCAACCGCGCTAAGTTTGCTTGAGCGCTATTGAGCCGCTCTTGCAGTTCTCGCACCTGCGTCTGTTGCCGATCCAAATCTTGGCGAGAAATGGCCCCCTCCGCAAATAGCGCTTGATTGCGGCGTAGATCCTGCTCTGCTAGGGATAGAGACGCATCTAGCTCGCGAATGGTAGCTTGCTGGGACGCTAGCTCAAACGTGGAGGGCTGCGTGGTGCGATCGAGCCGCGTCTGTGCTTCCACAATTTGGGCTTCGCCGACGCTAGTTTGCGCTCGCAGTTGCTGTTGGGCTTCGGCGAGTTGGGTCGCGGCGTAGTCTCGTTCAGCCTGCCGCTCACCATAGCTTTCGAGCACCGCAATCACCTCGCCCGCCTGCACTTCGTCCCCTTGACGCACGCGCAACTCTTGAATGCGCTCCCCAGCGGGGCCGCCTAGGCGCACGACTTCGCCGTCTGGCTCGACTCGCCCCAGCGCCACAACCTCCACCCGCTGAGGCGCAGCGGGCACTTCAGAATCGGTGGTGCTAGAGTCGGTCTGCCCGACAATGATCAGTCGCGACAGGCCCAACCCCAACAGCCCTAGGGCGATCGCCCCACCAATGAGTCCCCATCGCCAGGTTGTCGGTGACGTAAGCTGTTTGCCAAGGGTCATACTGCTTGCGGTGGCAACGCGGCCACAGTGATAGATCTGAACCTGGTTTGACAGGGGACAATCTAGATCGGGGAGCGTGTAGGGTAGTCATACTCCAACCGTTTCTCCAAACGCCCCAACTACAACTATCAGGCTCTTTTCTTTTATTGTGACGAGTTGTTGAGCTAGCTGAATCCTCCAATCCGGCGATATTGCATCGCTGATTGGGATTCTGATCGATTTATCTAATTGATCTAATGATTGATTTGAACCAACGGAACGGACTGGATAGAACAGGCACAGGTCGGGCGATCGCTGGGATGTATGGCACAGTTTTGCGGCAACGTACCGTCCTAATTTGGGCTGGTTTGGGACATGTCAAACCACTCGCTCTCTGAGCCTCAACCCGAAGCACTCAATTTTTAGGTATCTTAAACAGTGCAGGATGATTGATGCGGAATCGTCCTGCCTGAATTCGATACCGCCTGGGAGCGTGCTTGTGAGTCAATCAAATTGGGATTTTTTGCTAGCGTCCGATCCGGTTGTGGCCGGGTTTGTGAACGATGAGCTGCGGCGTCAACAGACGCACTTAGAGCTGATCGCGAGCGAAAACTTTACGTCGCCTGCCGTGATGGCGGCACAGGGTTCGGTGTTGACCAACAAGTATGCCGAGGGTTTACCCGGCAAGCGCTACTACGGCGGGTGTGAGTTTATTGACGAAGTGGAAGATTTGGCGATCGCCCGCGTTAAGGAACTCTTTGGCGCAGCCCATGCCAACGTGCAGCCCCATTCAGGCTCACAGGCTAACTTTGCGGTGTTTTTAGCCTTGCTAAACCCCGGCGACACCATCATGGGGATGGATCTGTCTCACGGCGGGCACCTCACCCACGGCTCGCCCGTGAACGTATCCGGCAAGTGGTTCAACGTGGTGCAGTATGGCGTTGATCAAACCACCGAACGGCTAGATTTTGATCAGATTCGAGATCTGGCCTTGCAGCGCCGACCCAAGCTCATCATCTGCGGCTACTCGGCCTATCCCCGCCTGATTGAATTCGACAAGTTTCGGGCGATCGCCGATGAAGTCGGCGCATACCTGCTCGCCGACATTGCCCACATTGCTGGACTGGTTGCGGCAGGGCACCACCCCAACCCCGTCCCCCACTGCGATGTGGTGACCACCACCACCCACAAAACCCTGCGCGGCCCTCGGGGTGGCCTCATCCTCACCCGCGATGCTGACCTAGGCAAAAAATTTGACAAGGCTGTATTCCCCGGTTCTCAAGGCGGGCCATTAGAGCATGTGATCGCAGGCAAAGCGGTGGCCTTTGGCGAAGCGCTCAAGCCCGAGTTCAAAACCTACTGCGGCCGAGTGATTAAAAATGCTCAAGCCATTGCAGTCCAGCTTCAGGCACGCGGCATTAAGCTGGTTTCCAACGGCACCGACAACCATGTGCTGCTGGCCGACCTACGTTCTATTGGCATGACCGGAAAACTCGCTGACCGCCTCGTGAGCGGCGTCAACATCACCGCCAACAAAAACACCGTGCCCTTCGACCCAGAATCACCCTTTGTTACCAGCGGCATTCGGCTGGGATCACCTGCCATGACCACCCGCGGCATGGGTGAACCTGAATTCATTGAAATCGCGAATATCATTGGCGATCGCCTGCTCAACCCCGACGATGACACTGTGGCTCAAGAGTGTCGCCGCCGCGTCGCCGTACTGTGCGAACGGTTTCCGCTCTATCCCCACCTCACCGCACCAGAACCGGCACTGGTATAGGTTGAGTGCCTAGCAGCCCGCGATAGAGAGTCGCCGCAGCATATGGATGAACCCCCATGCACCGTCTAGGGGCTCATCCATTTTTGTTCTTAAACCCATGAGTTTGATCGCGTGGGTTCAGCCCCGCACTATGGGGCTAAACCCACGCCCGACCGTGCTGCCCACGATAGAGGCAGCACAATTTTAAGCATTTGCCAAACTAACGTTAAACTGACGCTTTTAGCGCGACCCAACCCTAGCGCTAGGTCATTTCACCCTTCGGCCCGAGCCAAGCTTTTTCGCCAACGCCCAGCCCAACGCCATCACTCCCCAAACCCCTTGCGGAGGGGTTCTAGGGGACGTGCTTCGTCCCCTAGCGGGGGTTTGGGGGGACGCCCCCCCAAGGCTTGGTTCTGACGCTCGTTTTTCTAGTGAGAAGAGCCCATACGGCACAGAACATCTTACCGGATGCCAATTCTGCTTCGCGACTCCCACTCAGCAGCTCAAAGACAAGTTGCCCTGACACGAGGGTCACCTCCTGAACCGAGAGGCTGAACTATAGATTGAGTCGTCCACCCTTAGCCCACAGGTTTTTGCCTTACCCCACTATGCTGCCGGGGGCTTAAGGTGCCAAGCGCGGGGTTTCAGAAACGTGCGGATCCCCTCCAGCGAGAGGGTAGAGCCCAAGCCAGAATGTCGCCGTCCCGTCCAAGGAAGTCGTGGATTGACGCGATCGCAGCAGTTCCAATAGGCCGTGCCGCTGTTGACCTGACTCAGAATTTGAATAGCGCGGGTGCGATCGCCGCTATACACTGCCGCCGTTAAGCCATACTCCGTATCCGTCATCAACGCCAGGGCTTCGGCATCATCTGCCACCCGCTGAATGCCAATCACCGGGCCAAAGGTTTCATCCCGCATCACCGCCATGTCGTGGGTCACCTCCGTCAGCACCGTCGGGGCAAAATACCAACCCGCTTGTTCCAAAACATGGCCGCCACAGTGGAGCGTTGCACCGTAGGCGATCGCATCTTTCACCTGGCGCGTCAGCTCCGCCAACTGAGGCTGTCGGCTAATCGGCCCAAGATAAGTGGCCGGATCCGCCGGATCACCCCCCACAAAGCCCTGCACAGTTGCCAAAAACGCCGCCAAAAACGCCTCATAGACCCGCTCATGGACATAAATGCGCTCTACCGCGCAGCAGCTTTGCCCATTGTTATAGAATGCGCCATCTGCCACCGCGGCTGCCACCGCCGCCACATCAGGCACATCCTCGCAAATATAGGCCGGGTCTTTGCCGCCCAGTTCTAACTGAACCTTCGTCAACTGCCGCGCTGCCGCTGCCGCCACCTTCAGCCCCGTGGCATAAGATCCCGTAAAAAACATCCCATCCAGCGGCTGATCTAAAAGCGCCGCACCTGCCGCGCCCGCGCCAATCACCGGGGCAAACACCGCCTCTGGAACGCCTGACCTATGCAGCAGTTCCGCAATCTTAAGCCCGGTTAGCGTGGCAAATTCCGACGGCTTATACAGCACCGCGTTGCCCGTTAGCAGCGCGGGAACAAACACATTAGAGCCGACAAAGTAGGGGTAATTCCACGCTGAAATATTAGCCACGACCCCCAGTGGGTCATAGGTGATCAGTTCCTCTAATGCCGGCGGTTCAGGGGCAGAAATCGGGGGTGCGGCGGGGGCACTGACCGCGACCACATGGCGAGTAAAAAAGTCAATCCGACTGGCAGTCGTAGTGACTTCTGCCGTGGCCTGGGTGATGGGTTTTCCCGTTTCTTGAGTGAGGATCGCCGCCAGAGACGCTGCCTCTTCCTGCAACAGATGCCGGAAGGAGTGCACCGCAGCAATGCGCTGTTCTAGCGGCGTCGCGGCCCACTCAGGCTGGGCCTTGGCAGCCGCCTCAGCTTTTTGCGCCACCTCAGCCAGGGTATCTGCCGGAACCGTTTGGATAGGGGCAGCGGTAGCAGGGTTATAAACCGTTAACACCTCGCTCATGCGGCCACTCCTGCCCCAAAGGCATCGCGATAGATCGCCCCAAAATCCGCCGAGGACACCGGATGAGGATTGAGCAGGTGGCATTCATCATGGAGCGCCACGTCCACTAGTCGATCGATCGACTCCGATGGCACATCTAACGCGGTCAGACTGGGGGGAATGCCAATGCGATCGCCCAGCGCTATGATCCAGTCGATGAACTGTTCGCCGCGAGTGGCCTCCGGCATCACCACACGGGCCATCTGCAAAAACCGCTCTGGAGCCGCTGGCAAGTTGAACCGCATCGCCGCTGGCAGCATCACCGCATTGGCAAGGCCGTGGTGGGTGTCGCAGACGGTTGAGAGCGCGTGGGCGCACGAGTGGGTGACGCCCAAGCCTTTCTGAAAGGCGATCGCCCCCATCATCGACGCATTTAGCATGCCGCCACGCGCCGTCAGATGCGCTGCCGCCGCCTCTGCACTAAAGGACTCCCCTGCCGCCAACCGTTCGGCAAACGCCACACAGTCTGACAAGTGCGCTGCCACCAGCCGCATCCCCTCCAACGCAATGCCATCGCACAGGGGATGGAACCCTTGCGCCAGATACGCTTCAATCAGATGGGTCAGGGCATCCATCCCCGTAGCGGCAGTGATCGCCGCAGGCAACCCAAGCAACAGTTCTGGATCAGCCAGCACCTGCTGAGGCAGCAGACGCGGATCAAACATAATTTTTTTAGCGTGGGTCTCGTCATCTGAAATAACGGCGCTGCGTCCCACTTCGCTGCCCGTCCCCGCCGTAGTGGGGATCGCCACAATCGGCGGAATTGGCTGGTTCACGGGTCGCCCGTTGGGGTTGCCATCCTCATACTCAAACAAGTGGCCGGGATGATGCGCCATCAGGGCGATCGCCTTCGCCACATCCATCGGCGCACCGCCCCCAATCGCCACAATCCCATCAGCTTGGTGGTCGCGGTAAGCCGCCAGCCCTGCCTTGACCTGAGACCCCACCGGATTGCCCCATACCTCACTAAAGCTCGCCACGGGCAACGCCGCCAGAGACTCTAAGATCGGCTTGAACCAGGGAAGTTGAGCAACGGCGCGATCGCTCACCACCAGCGGACGCTGCATCCCCACCTGCGCCACCGCGCCAGACAACTGCCAACGCGCCCCCGCCCCAAACACAATCGCGGTGGGAAAGCTGTAGGTATGCAGGCGTGTGGCCTGCGTGGGCTCAGCAGTTAACATAGTGCGTCATCTCCCAGGGCGTAACTTGGGAATTGTGCTGGCTCCATTCCCGATGCTTAAACTCAAAAAAGGTTTTTGCTGCGGCCTCGCCCAGGGTATCCATGAGCAGCTCATCCTGCTGCAAGCAGGTCAGCGCCTCTAACAGGTTGCTCGGCAGCACCGCCAAATCGGGGAACTCCGCCCCGCGCACAAACAGGTTGTCATCAATGCGCGCGCCTGGATCAAGCTGCTGCTCAATGCCATCTAACCCCGCCGCGAGAATCCCCGCCAGCGATAGGTAGAGATTGGTTGCACCATCCACCGCTCGGCACTCAAACCGTCCCGCTTCAGGAATTCGCAGCAGGTGCGTGCGGTTGTTGCCCCCGTAAGAAATGTAGCGCGGACTCCACGTGCTGCCCGAGGTGGTCATGGTGGCGCCCAACCGTCGGTATGAGTTGATGGTGGGGTTCCACAGCGCCGCGAGACCCCGCGCATGGGCCAGCACCCCCGCTAAAAACTGATACCCGATTGGCGACAGTCCACCCGCATCAGCTCCCGCTTCAAAGGCATTCACCTCGCCTTGCCAGAGGCTGTTATGAATGTGCGCCCCGTTCCCCGTTAGGTGGCTAAAGGGCTTGGGCATAAAGGTGGCGGTTAGCCCCCGCTGCTCGGCTAGCGTTTTGACCATGTATTTGAAAAACACATGGCGATCGCCCGTCACCCGCGCATCGCTAAACGTCCAGTTGATCTCAAATTGACCATTGGCATCTTCATGGTCGCACTGGTACGGCTCCCACCCGAGGTCTTCCATGTAACCCACAATGGTAGAAATAAAGTCATACTGCCGCATCAGGTTGCTTTGGTCATAGCAAGGGCGCTCTGCGGCGTCTTGGGAATCCGCGATCTCGTAGCCGCTGTTGGTTTGCCTTAGCAGAAAAAACTCTGCCTCGACCCCAGCTTTGTAGCTATAGCCCAGGCTGGTGCAGCGCTCTAAGACCCGGTTCAAAATCATCCGAGGTGCTGGATCAAACGGCGCGCCATTGAAAAATACATCGCTCGCCACCCAACCCACCAAGGGTTGCCAGGGCAGCACAATCAGCGAATCTGGGTCAGGCACCACCGCAATCTCTGCCGCATCCGGCCCTAATCCCAGGTTGGATGCGAACGACGCAAAAAACGCGCCGTCTTTCTCCACTGACGCAATTTTGGCCGCAGGCACCAGCTTGGCACGGGTGCCACCCAACAAATCGGTATAAGACACTAGAAAAAACCGCAGCCCCAACTGCTTGGCGCGTTCTTCTAGGCTCATCTGCTGAGGCATTGTTCCAACCATGCCGACCTCTGCTGGTAATAATCAACTCTCAGCAGACATCTTCATGGTCAGCCCGACCCCGAGTTTGTACTTCTCGATACCGTTCTAATCTAAATCCCACAACACAGCGCAAAATCCCCAGAGATCAACGCCGTTAGACGGGCGATCGCAAATGCCGCAACTGAAACAACGCAAAACCCTGGTGCTCGCGACGCGGACACCCCGGTTTTATCCCAAACCCTGCTGAGTTACTTTCGGTTGAGCAAAGTAACAGCCGTTGCTCCTACAGATTAATGATTGTGGAACCGGGGATACGGGATTCGGATTGGGGATGAGGCATGGGCTGAATTAACGTTCGGGTTGAACCGGGTTTGCACTGATCCCAAACTGAGGTTTAAAGAAGCTCGAAATTGTGGACAGACCCTGTCCACAATTTCGAGCTTTTCAGCGGATATCCCGCTCAGGTCAGCTAGGGTCTGAGGGTTAACTCGGTACGAGGACTGGTCTCCTCGCCATCTGTGGCGGTGGCCTGCACTCGATATTGCAACTGGGCGGGCAACCCAGCAAGGGCTGAAGAGGGCACCTGTGCTTCAAACCGCCCGTCGGCGTTAGCTGTCACCGTCTCATCGATGAGGGTTTGCCCATCCAGCCCAATTCCCAATACCGAGGCGCGCAATACCACCCGCACCTGCACCGTTGCGTTAGGGCGCGATCGCCCAACCAAGGTAAACCCCTGCGTGCCCACGCGATCGCCCTCTTGATGGCTGGTGAACCGAGGCCGCAGCTCGAAAACGGGTTCGGGTTCGGGCACTGGCGTAGGACTCACGGGCTGGGGTGCAGACGCCACGTTAAAGGCCGCCGCCTGACTCGCCGCCCCATACACCGTCTGCCCCTGTCCCCGCAGACGACCGATGACGACAGCTTCATTCAGGCGATCGCCCGCCCCAACACGCACGCTTGCTGTATACACTCCCGATGAGGTTTCGCGGGCGGTCAACTCCCGCACCGCTTGCCCATCCTCAACGAGTAGGATAGCCGCCTGCCCCCCGGGTGTGCCATTGAGCGTAACTGAGAAAGTTGCGCCCGTGGTCAGCGGTGTGACGGCATTGTGGGTGACTGAGTTGAGCTGAATGGCAACCTGCGGCTGAACGGTAAACATCCAGGTTGACGAGCGAGATTGACCACTCACATTGCGATACTCGACCCGCACCCGCACCGCACCCGGCGCAAAGGGCTGTGTCGGTCGATAGCTAAAGAAGCGAGATGTGATCGTGCTGTTGGCGGTCACATCCACATTGTTGACAAAGATCCGCACCGACGCCGGATCTACCTCGGGCGTCCCCACGGTGTCGAACTGTCCCGAAATAGATGCATCGGGCCGAGCCGTGGCGCTATCAGATGCAGGCGCGATGTCTACCACGCGTTGCGCTACTGCTTCCTGCGGCAGCACCATCGGCAGTAGCAAACAGCCAGACGCCATCAAGACCCGAATAATAGATGTTTTCATAGCACGTGAACCCTTGTTTAAAAGATTGAGAATGGGATACTCGAGTTTCCATACAACCCTTTGAGAAAGGGACGATGAAACTCAATTAAAAGTTGCCTGAATGGGTCAATGAAGATAAATGATTTCGTTGGTATTGCAAATAGGCAACGTCAAAGAGCGATCGCCTACCCGCAGAATCTACATCCATAGATTCTTCCCGTAACTTCAATCCATCCAACATAGATAAAGACGGAAGCGTTTTGATCCCAACACCGAGTAATTCTACGGTTTCCAAATAAGCAGTTTTCTGGATAATTTCTTGCTCTAGAAAGAAGATAAGCTTGGGAATAACTAAAAAATCCAGGCAGTAGTTCTTAGCAGTCAACCTTCCTCCAAACATAGATCTATAGGTTTGTTCATCTCTGCCACAGTAGGACTGAAAATTGCTCCATGCTTGCCGGATGGCGATCGCCCGCTGGTTTCTCGATTTAGACAAAAGAATACAATCATGAAGATTAACCACCAGTAAAAAATGTAGATAATTGGCCTCAGTGTATTGTCCAACCACTACAGAGCGCACCACCGGAAAGGCTGATGTGAGCCGATTGAGCACTCTCAGCAACCGTTTCATTTCCTGCTCAGCTTGAGGCTTTTGAGGCAAATAGGGTTTGACTTTGCTGCCATTTAATGCGGGTTTGAATGCATTAATGTAATCCACTTCTTTGGCCTGCAACCACTCCAGAGAAACAAGCGTCCAATAAATGCGATAGCGCAGCGTCTTGTTTTTTCGCATCAGTTGGGCATAGCGGTGGTGCCCCTTTCCTAACCAGCGAAGCCGCAGGTTTTGGGCTTTGCCCACATACCAGACCTGATCATAACTATCTGCAATCACGTAAATACCAGACGCCTCGGGCAGGCGATCGCGCTCTCCCAACCCCACGCTCTGCCAACGGTTCCATTCCATAAAATTGACGCATCAATGGCGCTTCTAGAATGCCCATTATCTGCGGGTCTATGCCCGCACCCGTCAGGAACAGTCGGCTCGACCCAAAAACTACCCGCCTCTCCGGTAAACTGTCTGACAGACTCCGATAGACTAAGAACACATCACCGACCCCGTACTGATAGATCCCGTACTGATAAATTAAGAAGGACGACTGGGCAATGCGACTGTCTCAAATGCTGTTTGTTACCCTGCGCGAAGACCCCGCCGAGGCAGAAATTCCCAGCCACAAGCTATTGCTGCGGGCAGGCTACATTCGGCGCATTGCCAGCGGCGTCTATGGCTACTTGCCGCTGATGTGGCGGGTGCTGCAAAAGGTGTCGCAGATTGTGCGAGAAGAGATGAATGCCACAGGCGCACAGGAAGTGCTGCTGCCCGCGCTGCAGCCATCGGAGCTGTGGAAGGAGTCTGGGCGGTGGGATACCTATACCCAAGCAGAAGGCATTATGTTTGCCTTTACCGATCGGCAAAAGCGCGAGGTGTCTCTAGGGCCAACCCATGAAGAGGTGATTACGGCGATCGCCCGCGACATGATCCGCTCCTATCGTCAGTTGCCGATGCACCTCTATCAAATTCAAACAAAGTTTCGCGACGAAATTCGGCCTCGCTTTGGCCTCATGCGCGGGCGTGAGTTCATTATGAAAGACGGCTATTCCTTCCACACCAGCGAGGAAAGCCTCAAAGAAACCTATCGGGACATGGATCGCGCCTACCGCAACATGTTTACCCGTACTGGGCTGAAGTTTCGTCCTGTAGACGCCGACTCGGGGGCCATTGGTGGCTCTGGCTCTCAGGAGTTTATGGTGCTGGCAGAGGCGGGGGAAGATGAGATTCTGTTTACCGAGGATGAGCAATATTCGGCCAATACCGAGAAGGCCGTGTCTCTGCCGATGGATGCAGTGCCGTCCTCCTTTACCACCTTTGAGACGCTAGATACGCCGAACACTCCTACAATTGGCACCTTGGCCGCTCTTCTCAAGTGCTCCCCCACTCAAATTGTAAAAAACGTGCTGTATCAGGCCGTATATGACACCGGGCTAACGGTGCTGGTGCTGGTGAGCATTCGTGGCGACCAGGATGTAAACGAGGTGAAGCTGACCAATGAACTGGTGCGGGTCGCCCCCCAATTTGGCGCTAGTACGCTGCTGGCGCTGACGGTGCCCGATGCCGAGGCGCAGAAAAAATGGGCGGCAAAGCCGCTGCCGCTGGGCTACATTTCTCCAGGGCTGGAGGATGACTATATTGTGTCTAGCAAATCTGTCCATCCCAAGTTTTTGCGGCTGCTCGACCAAACGGCGGCGGAACTCACGAACTTTGTCACCGGGTCAAATGAGTCGGGGTTTCATACGGTTGGGGGCAACTGGGGGGCAGAGTTTCCCAAGCCGGAGCGCATTGTGGATGTGCGGAAAGCGCGACCGGGCGATCGCGCAGTGCATGATCCCAGCCAAGAGCTAAAAAGTGCGCGGGGCATTGAGGTGGGGCACATCTTTCAACTGGGCACCAAATATTCCACCCGGATGGGAGCCACCTATACCAATGAGCAGGGCGAAGAAAAACCCTTTGTGATGGGCTGCTATGGCGTGGGCGTGTCGCGGTTGGCCCAAGCAGCGGTGGAGCAAAACCACGATAAGGATGGCATTATTTGGCCCGTGGCGATCGCCCCCTATCATGCCATCGTCGTCATTCCCAACATCAGCGACGCTACCCAGGTGTCCACTGCCGAAACGCTTTATGCCGACCTGAATGCAGCAGGAGTCGAAACCCTGCTAGATGACCGAGATGAACGCGCCGGAGTGAAGTTTAAAGATGCAGAACTAGTAGGCATTCCCTACCGCGTGGTGACGGGGCGATCGCTCAAAGATGGGAAGGTTGAAGTGGTGCAGCGCGCCAGCAAGGCATCCCAAGATATTCCCATAGAGGATGTGGTGACCACCCTCAAACAGTGGGTGACAGACGCATTGCAATAACACGTTTCAATAACGCATTGCAATCAGCACCGGCAATCATCTGAACTCAGGATTAGCACCCCATCTAGATGCACCGTGCGCATTTATTCCGGGGAAGGACGCCGCGCCGCGTACCTGTTCTTGACCTGACCTGAACTCAAGCGAACGTTACATCAAGACTTTGAGACAGCCATACCGATTTTGAGTTGGGAATGCCAAGATAAGGGTGGCGGGCGGTAATTTTGAGTGCATAAAGGCAGCTATGACAAAGGATTCTGGTTCCATTTCACAGCACTTTCATGAACGCACCAAATACAGCCCTGAGTCTTTGTCACGCAAGGCTGCTGCCATTGACTGGAGCAAGCAGCCCATTCCCTTCAAAGATTACAAAATTGGCACCCGCTATGACCTCAAACCCTACCTGTCTAGTGATCCCAATCCGGTCGACTTAGACTGGCAATGGCGGCGGCTGTCGCGGCTGCTCTTTTGCAGCTATGGGCTCACCCTTAAAGCCGTGCTGATGAATGGGGATCCCGTTTACTTACGGGCGGCACCCTCCGCTGGCGGGCTGTATCCTGCAGAAATTTATCTCGTCTCGCGGGGCACACCGCTGCTGCCTGCTGGGCTATATCATTACGAGCCGCAGTCCCACTCGCTGCTGCACTTTTGGGAAGACCATGTGTGGATGGGGCTGCAAGAGGCCTGTCTGTGGCACCCGACCCTAGAGCATACCCATATGGCGCTGGTGACGACCGCCGTCTTCTTTCGCTCGGCCTGGCGCTATCAAGACCGTGCCTATCGCCGCATTTGTTTGGATACTGGACATCTGCTGGGCAATCTTGAGTTGGCAAGCGCGATTAGCGATATTCGGCCGCACTTGATTGGTGGCTTTGTGGATACGGCCATCAATCGCCTGCTGTATCTGGATGCAGAGCAGGAAGGGGCGATCGCCGTTCTGGCCTTAGCGGATGTGCTAGAAGTGAGTCAAAACTTGCCCCCCAGCCCCACGACGCTGCCCTCGCCCCCACCTCAGCCCTATCCCAGCTTGGTCGATGGTGAACTGCTGAGCTACTTACACCAAGCAACCCAGATCACCCTAGAGCAAAATCTGGTTTACAAACCTATTAGGAAAGAGGCTACGCTGCCCGATCCCAAGCAGGAGCCGATGATTCCCGATGATAAATACAACTTTCCGTTTTGCCTAAAGGTGCCGACCCAGAGTTTGCCGATGGATTGGGGCGATCGCCTCAACGGGCTAGAAAAAACCATGCTCAAACGTCGCTCTACCCGCGCCTATAGCGGCGGCAGCATTTTGCTAGAGCATCTGTGGCAGATGTTGAATTTTACCTATCAACCTCAGGCCTATTCAGAACAAGGATTAGACCGCCAGCCCGACTATTGTGATCTCAACCTGATTGAAACCTTTGTGGCGATTTCTGGGGTGGATGGGCTGGAGGAAGGGTGCTACTACTACGCACCAAAGGCGCAAGAGCTGCGCCAAATTCGGTTTAAGAACTTTCGGCAAGAGCTGCATCGGCTGTGTCTGGGGCAAGACTTGGGGCGCGATGCGGCGGCGGTTGTGTTTCACACGGCAGATTTAGCTGCAGCCGTGGCTCAGCATGGCGATCGCGCGTATCGATATTTACATCTGGATGCGGGCCATCTAGCGCAACGGCTCAATCTGGCCGCCATTCATCTTGATTTGGGCGTCAGCGGGATTGGCGGCTTTTTCGACGCCCAGGTCAACGAGGTATTGGGCATCCCCGCTGACGAGGCCGTGCTCTATATCACAACCCTAGGGCAGCCCCGGGGCGATCGCTAACACCACTCTTGGAGGGCGATCGCCGCCTGCTGGCGCACTAGTCCCGACTGGCTCGCGTCTTCGGCCAAGTCCAAAAGGCGCTGATGAGCCACCAACGCATCCAACTTTTTGAGCGCTGCGACTGCGTGCAGTTTCACGATCATATTGGGATCAGCGGCTAAATCTACCAGCACATCCAGCGCGGCAGGCTCGCCTAACTGCCCCAGTTCTTGCGCCACAGCCTGTTTGATTAAGGGCGATCGCCCCTGATTATCCTGAGCGGTCAAAACCTGCTGCAAACCCCGAAACGCCAAGAGCGTGAGGCGTGGTTCGCGAACGCGTCCCAAAGCGGCAATCAGCTCCAGCAAAACCTCTTGCGCCATTTCAATTCCTGGATCTGTCAGCGCTACCAGCACCTCTAACGCCGCAGCCGTATTGATCCACCCCAGCGCCCGCACGATACAGACGCGCATTACCCCATCCTGCGGCGGCTGCATAAACGCCCAGTACAATTCATTAACGGCGGTTGCCGTACCCACGCGCCCCAGCGTCATCACGGCTTGCTGGCGCACAGTGCTGGCGCTATCCCAAAGGAGCGGCTGCATTACGCCGATCCAGTCTATGGTGGTGCATACGCCGACCCAAGCGCTCAAATCTGCCACAGCCGTCTGGCGCACTTGGCTTGCTGGATCTTGCAACGCTTGCAGCAGTAGCGGGATCACGCGCGGATCTCTAAACCGGCTGAGGGCAGACAGCGCCATAGCCCGAACCTGGGAATCATCATCGTCCACAACCGAGAGCAGCGGCTCAATGGCTGCTGGGTGCTGTACCTGCGTCAACGTTTTGGTCGCTAGTCTGCGAGTCTTGGGCTGCCGCAGCAGTGCCGCCAGCGCTGCTACTGCCGATTCTCCAAACCCAGAGAGAGCTTGAGCGGCTACATCTGTCAGCTCATCACGCGGCGAGTCACATATAACCTGCACCAGTGTGTCTAATACGGCAGGCTGCTGAAATTTTCCGAGAATGCGAGCCGCAAACCACTGCACGTCAGTGTCGTCTTGGGGATCGTCTGGGGAGGCGTCTTGAGACTGCTGCAATCGCTGCATTAACGGCTGAATCACTGCGTCTGCCCGATGGGGAGCCAGCTTGCTCAGCGTCACTAGCAGATTGCCGATGTCCCACCGATCTTGAAACTCGCCATCATCCAGCACCCGCAGCGCTAAGTCAAGCGATCGCTCCCATGCCTCTGCGACGGCAGATGAAGGTGTGGCCTCCGTCCTGGATTCCTGCTCCAATACCGCATCGAGCATTAGCATTCCCTGATGCAGATGCTGCACCACTGAGAACCAATCTTCAATATGGGCAGAGGTTTCTGCCCGCTGCAGCAGTCGCTCAAGCTGCTGGCGCTGTCCTAAATCGCTATCTAACAGGTTGCTATTCAGGTCGCTATTAAAGTCACTCATGCAACAGGGCTCAAAGGTGTGATGTGAATCGGCAACCCGGTCACGCTTAGAGAGGCTGATAACGCTAACAGGGAGAGCCAATACTGAGAATTTCTAATCATTGGGTCAGTGCCAAAGACAGACCGCATCTCGGATAGACCTATGGCTTGTATGCATCTTGTCAGAGTGCATCCCAGTTTTGCAAGTTTGCCCTCATCCCCCAGCCCTTTCTCCCGTTCTGGGAGAAGGGGAGCCGGAAAGCCTTGTCTGGCCTCCCCCTCGCCCATTTTTGGGAGAGGGGGACTGAGGGGATGAGGGCCAAGATTGTGTATAAGCAGTAGCCCCCCCTGGTTCTTAAGATACAAGGGTGAGGGTTACAAAAGTGGGATGCATCCTCTGTCACAGCTAAACAGCGATCGCACGGCGGAAATATGTAGATATTGCATCACGCTGATGCAGCTGTGGAGCCGCTTGCAATATTTTGTAACCGCTAATACGAAATTGCCTTGTTGTTCCGCTTAACGTTGGGTTAATTAAAAAAGGAAGGGGCTGCAAGAACGTTCGGCAAGGGTGCAGCTACTGAAAGTTACTTTTTCTAGCGGCAGCCACTACTAAACAAGCCTGCAAGTTCCCTTCTCTGACATGCAATACGGTCAAGTATATGACGAGCACCGTTTCTTCTGAAGTAGCCCTCAATAAATTTGAAAAGCTTAAGGCCGAAAAAGATGGCCTTGAGGTGCGCCATGAGTTGGATCAGTTTGCCCAGATTGGTTGGGAAGCGATGGATGCCACTGACCGCGACCATCGACTGAAGTGGTTGGGCATCTTCTTTCGCCCTGTGACGCCCGGCAAGTTCATGCTGCGGATGAGAATGCCCAGTGGCATTCTGACCAGTGAGCAGATGCGAGTGCTGGCAGAGATCGTGCAGCGCTATGGAGAAGACGGCAACGCCGATATCACCACGCGACAGAATCTGCAACTGCGCGGCATTCGTCTAGAGGACATTCCCGATATCTTTCAGCGATTGAAGGATGCGGGCATGACCAGTGTGCAGTCGGGCATGGACAATGTGCGGAACATCACCGGATCGCCGGTTGCAGGGATTGATGCGGATGAGCTGATTGACACACGCGACTTGGTTCGCGATGTGCAAGACATGATCACCAACCACGGCGAGGGCAACCCGTCGTTTACCAACCTGCCCCGCAAGTTCAACATTGCGATCGCCGGATGCCGCGACAACTCTGTTCATGCCGAAATCAACGACATTGCCTTTGTGCCAGCCTATGTGGGCGATCGCCTAGGGTTCAATGTGCTGGTGGGGGGGTTCTTCTCGGCCAAGCGCTGCGAGGCGGCAGTGCCGCTCAATGCCTGGGTCGAGCCGCAGGATGTGGTGGGTTTGTGTGAGGCCATTCTCACGGTGTATCGTGACCACGGGCTGCGGGCCAATCGCCAAAAGGCTCGGCTGATGTGGCTGATCGACCATTGGGGGATGGAGGCATTTCGGGCTGCGGTAGAGCAGCAGTTGGGGCAGACCTTGCAGCCCGCTGCCGCCAAAGATGAAATCCTTTGGGACAAGCGCGATCACATTGGCGTCTATGGGCAAAAGCAGTCGGGGCTGAGCTATGTGGGGCTGCATATTCCCGTGGGGCGGCTGTATGCCCCCGATATGTTCGATGTGGCACGCATCGCCGAGGTTTACGGCAGTGGCGAAATTCGCCTGACGGTTGAGCAGAATCTGATTATCCCCAATGTTTCTGATTCTCGCCTTGAGGCGCTGTTGCAAGAGCCGCTGCTCACACGGTTTGCTGTTGCCCCTACCGCATTAGCTCGTGGGTTGGTGTCTTGCACGGGGGCTCAGTTTTGCAACTTTGCCCTGATTGAGACAAAGAATCGCGCGGTGGCGCTGATTCATGAGCTGGAGCAAGAGTTGACGGTCTCTACTCCGGTTCGGATTCACTGGACGGGGTGCCCCAATTCTTGCGGACAGCCCCAAGTGGCCGATATTGGTTTGATGGGCACGAAAACCCGCCGCGAGGGCAAAACGCTGGATGCCGTAGATATCTATATGGGTGGCAAGGTGGGCAAAGATGCTCAGCTTGGAACCTGTGTGCAAAAGGCGGTGCCCTGTGAGGAGTTGAAGCCTGTGCTGCGGTCGATTTTGGTTGATCAATTTGGGGCACAGCCAAAGACGGCTGCTGCTCCGGGATAGGGCAGAAAGACTGCGGGCGCGATCGCCCGCTAAGGGGCCTAGCGCCTGCTAAGGTTCTCAGCAATGTTCACGATTTAGGGTTGGGTTTGTCATGCAGCGACCTGATGTGGTTTTGCTGCACGGGTTCGCTTACTCAGATGCTGGGCGATCGCCCGAAATGCCTACTTCATCCGCCTGAGGAAATATCGCGACCTACACCGGCTTGCATTCCAGATTCGGAGCTTAGTTCAAGGTTCATATTATTCCCGTTATTCACGATTAAATGCATCAGTTGATCTGAGTTTGGTTAGCGCCCAATGGCTCACATTTGACTAAGTTTACGATTCACTCACTGATCACAGCCGCTATCACGGAGGGTTTTCCCTATGTCTCAACTGTCTCGTCGCAAATTCTTGTTTACCGCCAGCGCCACCACGGCTGCAACGCTGCTGCTCAATAGCTGTAGCGGCGGCTCTGAAGCCCCGACTGAAACCACATCAAGTGCTGCCGCTCCCGGCCCCGTGGCTGAGGGGCCCACACCCGAAGTGACAACCGCCAAGCTTGGCTTTATTGCGCTGACAGATTCGGCACCGCTAATTATTGCCAAAGAAAAAGGCATATTCGCCAAATACGGCATGCCGGATGTAGAAGTGCTCAAGCAAGCCTCTTGGGGCACCACCCGCGACAACCTAGTGCTGGGCTCTGGCGGCGGTGGCATTGACGGGGCGCACATCCTCACTCCCATGCCTTACCTGATGACCACGGGTGCCATTACCGATGGTCGCCAAGTGCCGATGAATATTCTGGCGCGGCTAAATGTGGACGGGCAGGGTATCTCGGTTGCCGAGAAGTATAAAGAGCTGGGCGTGCAGCTCGATAGCTCCCTGCTGATGGATAACGTGGAGCAGGCTAAAGCTGCGGGCGACCAGATGAAGTTTGCGGTGACGTTCCCCGGTGGCACCCACGACCTGTGGATGCGCTACTGGTTGGCTGCAGGCGGCATTAACCCCGATACGGATGTCTCGACGATTGTGGTGCCCCCGCCCCAGATGGTCGCCAACATGAAGACGGGGACGATGGATGCCTTTTGTGTGGGTGAGCCGTGGAACGCCCAGTTGATTAGCCAGGGCGTGGGCTATTCGGCGGTGACTACCGGGCAGTTGTGGAACAACCATCCCGAGAAGGCATTGTCGGTTCGCGCCGACTGGGTTGAGCAAAACCCCAATGCTGCAAAGGCGCTACTGATGGCCGTGCAAGAGGCTCAGATGTGGTGTGAACAAGCCGAAAACAAGACGGAAATGGCAACCATTCTATCCAAGCGGGCTTGGTTTAACGTGCCTGCTGCTGACATTGAAGATCGCGCTAAGGGCACGTTTGACTTTGGTGATGGCCGAGTTGAGCAGAGCAGCGAGCATGTGATGAAGTTCTGGGATGACAGTATTTCCTATCCCTTTAAGAGTCATGACTTGTGGTTCTTGACGGAGAATATGCGCTGGGGCTACCTGCCTGCCGACACTGACATTGTGGCGTTGGTGGATCAGGTGAACCGAGAAGATTTGTGGAAAGAGGCGGCGACGGCCCTTGGGCAAGAGGCAGCAATTCCTGACAGCACCTCTCGCGGGGTTGAAACCTTCTTTGACGGCATTGAATTTGATCCCGAAAATCCAATGGCCTATCTGGATGCGGTCGCCATTAAGAAGGCGTAGCGCCGGACTTGGGGGGCGATCGCCCCTCACCCGCCTCCTGACGACTCTCTAAGGGGAATGAGGTCTTGCATGAAGCCTGAGCGACAGGCTGAATTATCCTCAAGACCTCATCTCTGACCTAGAACCAGCCTGTATCCGCGCTACAGTTACCCAGTTCAGCAGACGATTTTGCAGCTGTTGTCTAGCAGACATCGAGCAGCAGGCATCGTTCTAGTCCTAAGCAGACCAACAGACCCGAATTCCATCGCCCTGTTCACAGTCCTTGCAGCAACCAGAGGAGACAGACCATGACAGCACAGGCTACTCGCGGTGTGGGTCGCCCCCAGACCAACGCAATTATCGACCAAGTGCTGAAGGTGCTTCAGCGAATGATTCCTCCGGCGATCGCCATCGTCCTATTTTTGCTGGTGTGGCAGATGTTTACCTCATCGCCCACTGCCAACCTGCCCAGCCCGATCAAAACCGTGCAGGAAACCTGGGAGCTGATTATTGACCCGCTCTATGACAACGGCGGCACCGACAAAGGCTTGTTCATTCAAATTTGGGCCAGTCTGGGACGGGTGGCCATTGGCTTTACCTTAGCCGCTATTGTAGGCATTGGGCTGGGCATTTTGACCGGTGCGAGCCGCCTCATGCACCTTGCGCTCGACCCCATCTTTCAAGTGCTGCGGACGGTGCCGCCGCTGGCCTGGCTGCCCATTTCGCTGGCGGCGTTTCAGCAGGCGCAGCCCTCGGCCATCTTCGTGATTTTTGTCACCGCGGTGTGGCCCATCATTATTAACACCGCTGAAGGGGTGCGCCAAATTCCCCAAGACTATAACAACGTGGCAAAGGTGCTGCGGCTGTCGAAGATGCAGTACTTCTTCACAATTTTGCTGCCTGCTAGCATGCCCTACATTTTTACCGGCCTGCGCATTGGCATTGGTCTATCGTGGCTGGCGATTGTGGCTGCAGAAATGCTGATTGGCGGTGTGGGCATTGGGTTCTTTATTTGGGATGCGTGGAACAACTCGCGCATTAGCGACATTATCATTGCGCTGCTGTATATCGGCATTGTGGGGCTGATGCTCGACAAACTGGTGAATTGGGCTGGCTCGTTTGTGGCCTCGGCAGACCAGAAATAGTTGACGATCGCCCATCACCGCCCATCATCCCTAGGAGACACCCATGAGAGCCTTTGTTGAAATTGACCACGTTGATAAAGAATTTCCACTGGCGGGGGGCGATCGCTACATTGCGCTCCGCAACATCTCTCTCGACATTCAGCAAGGCGAGTTTGTGTCGCTGATTGGGCACTCAGGCTGTGGCAAATCAACCCTGCTCAACATTGTGGCCGGGCTGGATCGAGCGAGCACGGGTGGCATTGTGCTAGAAGGCAAAGAGGTGAATGAACCCGGCCCCGACCGCATGGTGGTGTTTCAAAACTACTCCCTGCTGCCGTGGAAAACGGTGCGCCAGAACATTTCCCTGGCCGTAGATGCGGCGTTGAAAAAGCTATCGAAGGACGAGCGCAAGGCGGTGGTTGAAGAGCACATCAACCTGGTGGGGTTGAGTCATGCGGCTGAGAAGCTGCCCGCTGAGCTGTCGGGTGGCATGAAACAGCGGGTGGCGATCGCCCGCGCCCTAGCGCTACGTCCCAAGCTGCTGCTGCTGGATGAGCCCTTTGGCGCACTGGATGCGCTCACCCGAGGCAACCTGCAAGAACGACTGATGCAGATCTGCCAGGAGAGTGGCGTGACCTGTTTGATGGTGACCCACGATGTAGATGAGGCACTGCTGCTGAGCGATCGCATTGTGATGCTGACCAATGGCCCCGCGGCCCAGATCGGGCAAATCTTGGAGGTGCCAATTCCACGGCCTCGCCATCGGCTAGAGGTGGTGAACCATCCCAACTATTACAGCCTGCGGAATGAGATGATCTACTTCCTCAATCAGCAGAAGCGGCTGTCGCGACGTAAGCAGGCGGCGCCATCGGTGGCGATCGCCCGCAACGGTTTAGAAAAGGTAAATCTGAACCTCGGGTTTGTGCCGCTGACCGACTGTGCGCCCCTCGTGGTCGCCAAAGAGAAGGGCTTTTTTGAAAAGTATGGGCTAGAGCAGGTGACCCTCAGCCGCGAACCCAGCTGGAAGGCGATCGCCGAAGGGCTGACGAGCGATCGCCTTGATGGGGCCGCCGTGGTGGCCGGGATGCCTCTAGCGCTTACCCTGGGACTGGGGAACATGTCCCCTATCCCTGTCGTGACTGCACTCACCCTATCCCGCAACGGCAACGCCATCACCCTAGGCAAGCGCTTCCATAATGAAGGCATCCGTACCCTAGAAGACTTCAAAGCCTACCTTGACCGCACCCCTGATACCACCCACACGCTGGGGATAGTGCACCCCTCGTCGATGCATAACCTCATGCTGCGACACTGGCTGGCGTCGGCGGGCATCGACCCTGATCGCGATGTCACCCTCACCACCATTTCCCCGGCGCAGATGGTGTCAAACCTCAAAGCAGGCAATATCGACGGCTATTGCGCGGGCGAACCGTGGAACTCCCGCGCGGTGCATGAGGGCATTGGTTTTGTCATTGCGACCGATTTAGACATTTGGAACGGGCATTGCGAAAAGGTGCTGGGCGTGCGCGATGCCTGGGCTGAGCAATATCCCGAAACCCATTTAGCACTTGTCAAGGCTCTGATCGAAGCCTGCCAATATTGCGACGATCGCCGCAACCGTGAGGAGATTCTGGGGCTGATTTGTCAGCCCCAATATATCGGCTCTGAGCCAGCATACACTCGCCCTGGCTTCATTGACCCGTATAACTATGGCACTGGAGACGAGCCGGTGCCGCTGTTGCCGTTTAACCAGTTCTTTGTGAACAAAACCAACTGCCCAGACGCGGTAGAAGATTTGTGGATGCTGACCCAGCTTGCCCGCTGGGGTGTGGTGCCTTTCCCCCGCAACTGGCAAGAAGTGCTAACCCATGTGCGGCGCATCGATGTATTTGACCGTGCCGTGCATGACTTGGGCGTACCGCATCTGATCCGCGATCGCTCCCCCGTTACCCTGGCCGATGGCACCGTCTTTAATCCCGACGATCCGATTCACTACCTAAACGGGTTGGCCATTAAGCGCGACGTGCGGGTCGAAGAAATCAAGCTTAATCAAGGAACTCCCGTTGCTGCATAGGGACGAATAGTCCTCGCGAGGCACCGCACCGCGACTGCCTTTGCCCCGGCTATTCTCCCTATTTCTTCTACCCCTTACTCCTAAACCTCATGCAAGCTATCACCATGACCCAGACCGAGGTAAAAACCTCTCAACCGACCACTCAGCAAAGCTTTTTGGAAATTCGCGATGTGTCCAAAACCTTTGTCACCTCCAAGGGTGACTTTCCCATTCTGGAGAACATTAACCTCACCGTCAACGAGGGAGATTTCATCTGCCTGATTGGGCATTCGGGCTGTGGCAAATCGACCCTGCTCAACATGGTGGCGGGCTTTCTCAGCCCCACCGAAGGCGAGGTGCTGCTTGAGTCTCAGCGCATTGTTGACCCAGGCCCCGACCGCATGATGGTGTTTCAAAACTACGCCCTGCTGCCGTGGAAGAGTGCCTCTGACAATGTGTATTTGGCGGTGGATGCGGTTTCTCCTAAAAAGCCCAAAGCTGAGAAATTGCAGATCGTCCACGATGCCCTGGCTATGGTGGGCCTGACCGAAGCCGCCAACAAGCGCCCAGCCCAGCTCTCCGGCGGAATGAAGCAGCGGGTGGCGATCGCTCGTGCCCTCTCCATCTGCCCTAAGGTGCTGATCCTCGACGAACCCTTTGGGGCGCTCGACGCCATCACCAAAGAGGAACTGCAAGAGGAGCTGCTCAAAATCTGGACTGACAACCAGGTGACGGTGCTCATGATCACCCACGACATCGACGAGGCGCTGTTCTTGGCCGATCGCCTGGTAATGATGACCAACGGCCCCTCTGCAACGATCGGCGAAGTGTTGGAGATTCCCTTTGCCCGTCCGCGCGATCGCACTCGACTCATGGAAGATCCGAAATTCTACGAGCTGCGTAACTACGTGCTCGATTTCCTCTTCCATCGCTTTGCTCACGACGACGACTAGACAACAGTGGGGACGGAGTCACGGCATGACTTTGGGCATGGGCGAGTGGCGGTTTGCCCATCCCCAAAGACGGCGAAAGCTAGATTCATCTCCCCATCTCGCAATCCCACAGCCCTCTCAACAAGGCGACGACTTGGAGCAGAAGAACTCAGCCGGTTTGGATCTTCACCCGGTTGCGCCCTTTAACATTGCATCTAGCCATCGCATCTTAGCCCGACGTACTCAACCCCTATGACCGTGGACTGTATTAAAACCGTTTGCCCCTATTGCGGCGTGGGGTGTGGCCTAGAGGCCATGCCAACAGCGCAGCGTGATGGCACCCCCGGCTGGAAGATTCGGGGCGATCGCGCCCATCCTTCCAGTCAGGGGATGGTGTGCATTAAGGGGGCAACGGTGCTAGACGCCATCCACCAAAATCGGCTGCTGCAGCCCCTCTATCGAGAGACGCTAGAGCAAACCTTTCACCCCATCAGCTGGGATGAGGCGCTGGATCGGGTGGCGACGAGCATTCAAACGACGCAGCAGGTGTTTGGCAAGGATGCGATCGCCGTCTACGGCTCGGGGCAGTTTCAGACCGAAGACTATTACGTAGCTCAGAAGCTGGTGAAGGGCTGTCTGGGCACGAACAACTTTGACGCTAATTCGCGGCTGTGCATGTCGTCTGCCGTGTCGGGCTATATCCAGAGTCTGGGGGCCGATGGCCCGCCCTGCTGCTACGACGATTTAGAACTGACCGACTGCGCCTTTTTGATCGGTACCAACACCGCTGAGTGCCACCCCATCATTTTCAACCGCCTGCGCAAGCATCACAAGGCCAATCCCCAGGTCAAGATGATTGTGGCCGACCCCCGACGCACGCCCACGGCTGGGGCGGCTGACCTGCATCTGGCCCTGCGTCCGGGGACGGATATTGACCTGCTCAACGGCATTGGCCACCTGCTGCTGCAGTGGGGTGTGGTGGATGATGCGTTCATTCAGCAGCACACGCACGGGTTTGAAGACTACCGGGCCGTTTTGCAGCACTATCCCCCCGATGTGGTAGCGCAGCGCTGCGGCATTGAGGTGGCAGAGTTGGAAACGGCGGCCCTCTATTGGGCCGAATCGCAGGCTACGCTGTCGCTCTGGTCGATGGGGGTGAATCAGTCGAGCGAGGGCACGGCCAAGGTGCGATCGCTTATTAACCTGCACCTGATGACGGGGATGATTGGCAAGCCGGGTGCGGGGCCGTTTTCGCTCACAGGGCAACCCAATGCCATGGGCGGACGCGAGGCCGGAGGCCTATCGCATCTGCTCCCCGGCTACCGCTCGGTCAAACAGGCGGAGCATCGCCACGCCGTCGAAGCCTTCTGGAACTTGCCTGCTGGGCAGATCTCGCCCCACGTAGGTCGCACCATTTGGGACACCATTGAAGGGTTAGAAACGGGCGATATTCAGTTTTTGTGGATTGCGGCAACCAACCCTGTCGTGAGCCTGCCAGATCTGGAGCGGGTGAAAGTGGCATTGGGGCGATCGCCCTTCACGGTGTATCAAGATGCCTACTACCCGACTGAAACCAGCTCCTACGCTCACTTGCTGCTGCCCGCCGCCCAGTGGAGCGAGAAAACGGGCTGCATGACCAACAGCGAGCGGGTGGTCACCCTAAGTCAGGGGTTTCAAGAACCGCTGGGTGAGGCCCGCCCCGATTGGGAAATTTTTGCTGAAGTAGGGCGTCGCTTGGGCTTTGCTGAGCATTTTTCCTTCAGCACCAGTGCTGACGTGTTTGCCGAATTTGTGCAGCTCACGCGCGATCGCCCCTGCGCCATGACCCACATCACCCATGAGCGCTTGAAGGCAGACGGCCCCCAGCAGTGGCCAGCCCCCGCGACCCGCTCCGACCCCGAAGCCCCCCCGTCTACCCGACTCTATACCGATCATCGCTTTGCCACCGCTGATGGCCGAGCAAACTTTGGCGCGCTGCACGCGCGGGGGTTGGCAGAACCACCTGATCCCGACTTTCCCTTCATTTTCACCAATGGCAGGCTATACGGCCACTGGCACACCCAAACCCGCACCGGCCACATTGAGAAAATTCGCCAGATGCATCCCGAGCCGTTTCTAGAGATTCACCCGAGGGATGCTGCCGCCTTGGGCATTGAAGGTGGGGATGTGGTGGAGGTGCGATCGCGCCGAGGCTCTGCCCAGTTTCCGGCTAAAGTGACTCGGGGCATTGCCCCTGGCACCGTGTTTGCGCCGATGCACTGGGGCTTTCTCTGGGCCGACCATGCCGAGGTCAACAGCCTCACCCATCCCATCGACTGCCCTGATTCTCGCCAGCCTGAGCTTAAAGCCTGCGCAGTTCAGGTGATCAACGTGTCGGCTGCACGAGCTGCGGAGATCGCCCCTGCTCTCCACACGCCTGTTACCTCGCAATAGCAGCGAACCTTCGATGTGCTGTGCATGTGCCGTACGCCTCATGCACAGCACATCAAAGGTTCTGGAACACCGCGCCCTCATCTTTTAGAACTTAAGCTTCAGAACTTGGCGCTAGCCTTCGGTTCTGCTAGTCCGATGAGGCGTTGTCGGGATGATGCGGATTGCCCTCAGCATGGCGGGATTGAGGGTTGCGTCCGTAGATTCTCGTGAGGTGATGCAGGCGATCGCTCAAGTCCCCATTCAACTGCCCTGGCTTTAAACGCCAGCCCCAGTTGCCTTCCGGCTTGCCAGGAAAATTCATGCGGCAGTCGCCGCCGAGCCCCAGCACATCCTGCAGCGGGACGATCGCCTGGTTTGCCACCGAACTCATCGCCAGCCGAATGAGATCCCAATGCACCGTGTCTGGCGACCACAGACCGAGATACTGCGCTAGGTTTTGCCGCTCATGCTCGGGCAGCTGGTCATACCAGCCTAGCGTCGTATCGTTGTCGTGGGTGCCGGTATACACCACAAAGTTGCGTTCAAAGTTGAACGGCAAAAACGGATTATCAAGGTCGCCACCAAAGGCAAATTGCAGCACCTTCATCCCCGGAAACTGAAACCGATCCCGCAGGGCTTCTACATCGGGCGTAATTACGCCCAGATCTTCAGCGAGGATGGGCAGCCGACCCAGAGTTTGTTCCAGTTTCTCAAAAAACGCCACTCCCGGCGCTTCGAGCCACTCGCCATTCATGGCAGTCTCTTCGCCTTGGGGCACCGCCCAATAGGCGCAAAAGCCGCGAAAGTGATCAATCCGCACAATATCGACAAATTCTAGCGTTGCCTGAAATCGCTCAATCCACCATTTAAAGTCTGTGGCTTGCATGCGCTCCCAGTGATACACCGGGTTGCCCCAAAGCTGCCCAGTATCACTGAAATAGTCGGGCGGCACACCCGCCATGAGCTGGGGCAAGCCCGTTTCCAGATCCAGGTGGAACAGATGTGGAAAGGCCCACACATCGGCACTATCATGCGCGACATAGATCGGAATATCGCCAATAATGTCGATCTGGCGCTGGTTTGCGTAGCGCTTGAGCAATTGCCACTGATGAAAAAACTCGAACTGAAAAAACTTCTGGCAAAAGATGTCGTCGCTTAGCTTGAGTCGCCACTCTTCTAGGGCGGTTGGGTCTCTCTGGGCGATCGCCCCATCCCACGTGTGCCAGCTACTGCCGCCATTCACGGCTTTGAGCGTCATAAACAGGGCATAGTCATTCAGCCAAAACGAGCGGCTGGCGCAAAATAACTCAAACTCCTGCCACTGCCCTGGCGTGGCTTGCTGTTTGAACCGAGCTGCGGCCCGTTGCAGCAGCGGCATCTTCGTCTCCCGCACGACATCATAATCAACCCAGTCACCGGGATAGGGGGGCAGCTCTGCCAGGTCAGCCGCATCGAGCAGCCCACCCTCTTTCAGCCGTTCCAGGCTGATCAGCAGCGGGTTGCCCGTCATCGCGCTATAGCACATGTAGGGTGAGTTGCCGTATCCCGTCGGCCCTAGCGGCAATACCTGCCAATAGCGCTGGCCACTGGCCCACAAAAAATCTACAAATTCGTAAGCGCTAGGCCCCAAATCGCCAATGCCATAGGGGCTAGAAAGCGAGGTGGGATGCAGCAACAGTCCGCTGGTTCTAGGAAACGGCATAGGGCAAACGCCTGTATAACACTAAAGATTGAAAAAATGAGGTTAGAAGAATGTTGGAGAAACCGCTTGGGGGCGATCGCCCGACCCATCGACGCCACATCGTGAACGGGCTGGGTCTGTCCATTGAGCGGCAAAGCCTGCACACAACCACAACCATACAGAATTGCTAGCCCTGCGCCAATCTGTTTATTTATCTCACACGGCGCCGATTCCGCATAGTTCCTCTGCAACCTATTCCTCTGCAACCTATATAGATCTATATGGAACCTAATGGAACCTATGGGTGGGTAAGAGGCATCTCGCAAAACGACCCTTTTGCCGTTAGGCTAGGGCATAGAGAGGATGAGCCTCCCCGGCATCTGCTTGCCCCGCCATAATCGGCCCCGTGGGCCACTGCAACCCTCTCCTGCTTAAGCCTACTGACTGATCGCCGCCAGGCATACCTACCGCTGGGGATATCCGTAATGGGCAATGGTTGCAATTTTTCCTTATCCTAAAGGTGTCATCAGCCGCTGCATAAAGGGGAGTAGGTTTGTCATGGCGGATTTTAGCAATCTAGTGCAAAAAGCATTTTATTTAGGAGTAGGCCTAGCGTCTTATGCGGGCGAACGGGCAGGCGGAACCCTGGCTGAGGTGCGATCGCAAGCCCAAAAGCTAGCAGATGAGCTGGTGGCGCGGGGCGAAATTACAGCAGACGAGGCCAAGCGCATGGTCGAAGAGATGATGCAGCGTGCTCAACAGCCCGTTTCTCCTGATGCCAGTTCAGCCCCATCAGAGCCACGACGCATCGAAATTCTCACCGATGATGAACCCATCGATGGTGCCTCAACCAGTTCTGCTGCACAGCCCACTTCCCCCGCTACAGGCACAACCCCATCGGTAGAAACAGGGTCAACGTCGCAGGCCGCTGAGGATTTGCGTCGCCAGGTTGCGCAGTTGCAAGACGAGCTGCGTCGCCTCAAGCGCGATTAGGCGGCATCTGAGCATCATCCGAGTATCATCCGAGCATAACGGGCTGAATCAGAGCGTTGGACAGCCGTTTCAATCCCCATCCTTCGGTGCATGCACCGAAGAATGGGGATTAGATTTTGGGCCTTCCACGCAGGCCGCAGCCATGGGTCAACCCGCTTCAAGTTAAGATTCGCTTAAATGCTTGATATGGCTTAATACCTTATACCTTGTGGGTTTTGCCGCAGCACGCAACGCACCGTGCCCCAAAACCTTCTTAGCCCAAGCGAAGGTTCTAACACCAAGATGATTTAATAGATCCCATTGCTTGGAGGACGCATCGTGCAGTGCCCAAAGGACAAGGGAGAGCAACTTCACCCCATCACGCTGTCAGGAAATTTAGCTGCGCACCAGTGCTCAGCTTGCGACGGCACCTGGGTCTCGATTGAAGACTATACATCCTGGCAACAAGACTTGCCGTCTCGGGAAATAGAACCAGTTCCGGCTGATTTGGATGTGGGCTATGTGCCGTCTCCTAAAGACGCCCAGGGTGGCCTATGCCCTGACTGTGGCAGCTACCTTGCGCGAGCGCGCATTGGGGTGAAGCCGCAGTTTTATGTAGAGCGCTGTGTGCAGTGTGGCGGTATTTGGTGCGATCGCGGTGAGTGGGCTGTGTTGGAGCAGTTGGGGCTGCATGTTGCGGTGGAGCACCTGTTCACCCCAGATTGGCAAATGCGATCGCGCGATCGTGAATATGCCGACCGAGAACGCCGGGCCACAGTCGAAAAACTAGGGGAAGAGTTGGCTCATCAAGTGTTTGACCTCGCAGATCAGCTGGCGCAGCACCCCAATGGAGATTTTGGCGTGGCTTACTTGATGCGACGGTTTGAGCAATAGACGCACAATACCCTGAATAGTAGGCCTCGACATTTTAGAACAGACGATACTTTAGAACAGCACGCGTTCATCCTGTTCCCAAATGGGCAGTTCTAACCGGGTAAGAAGCTCTCAAAAGTATCTATATATTACAAATAGCGGCCCATAACCTTAAGAGGGGTTTAACCTTTAGTTAAATAGATTATGCTGGTAGGCTCTGACAACGTTCTTCTCGCCAACCATTCTGGTGAGTTATTGCAACTATCAGTACGGTAGCGATGAGGGGCATCAATTCTATCAAGGCCCATGAGTAAAAAACAGCGCGGCGCCGCAAGCGTCCCTGCCTCGACCATCCAGCAGATGAATTTGGGCGAATTTGCCCATCGGATGATTGACGAGCAATTTCACCATATGGTGGAGCAAGAAGCGGCTGTTGTAGCGGATCGCGATCCAGAGTATCTGCATCAAATGCGGGTCGGAAGCCGTCGCTTGTATACGGTGCTGCAAGTGTTTGCAGATGCGATTGAGCTGCCCAAGTCTGCTAAGGCGCAACGGGTGCGCAAGCTCACCAAAGTTCTGGGCAAACTGCGCGATCTGGATGTGCAGATTGACTCGTTGCAAACCGATTACCAGCCGCATCTAACGGGGGCTGAGCAGCGCCACTTGACTGAGGCGATCGCCCAATTGCAGCAGCAGCGTCGCAAAGCCCTTGCAGGTTCTACCGAGGTGCTGTCAAAGCCGCGCTACCAAGATTTAAAAACGGCTTACGAAAACTGGCTGATGCATCCTCGGGTGACGGCGATCGCCCAAATGCCCATGCAAACGCTTTTACCCGATTTGCTGACGCCCCTAATGGCGCGATCGCTCCTGCATCCTGGCTGGCTGCTACCAGCGGCTGAGTTTTCCCAAGCGACAGCGCCAATCCTGCATGATCTGCGCAAAGCCTGTAAGCATGTGCGCTACCAGGCAGAGTTTTTTGCCCCCTTTTATGGGGCTGCGTTTAAAGCCTGGATGAAAGACTTGAGAAGCTTGCAGGATAGCTTGGGGAATCTGCAAGATCTGCATGTCACGCGCAGCTTGATAAAGGATGTATTGCCCAAAGGCACGACGATGACGCATTTCCTCCAACTCGTGAGTGACAATGAGCAGGCAATCTTGAGCGAATGGGACAGCACACGACAGCTCTATCTTGATGCAGAGCGGCGCTACGCTCTTTACCATCAACTGTTGCAGCCTAACGAATCAGAAGCGGAGCAGGCACCCGAAAACGGACAGTCTGCTAAGCGGAGCGCATCTGCCAAGGGAAGAAGGTCATCTCGAACCCAACGGTCTGCTAGAAAAAAAGCTGCTGAGCAGTCTGCGGAGAACGGTACAGCAAACGACCAGAAAGTCTCTTAGGGCAGCAGCAGATTCTAAGGTCTGGTTTTAATCTTGACAGTACCCTTGTTAAGGTAACCAATCAATGCGGGGAAACCCCCAGGACGGCTCTGAGTTGGGGGCTCCGGCCACAACAGCAGGGAGTCAACTCCCTAGCTTAACCTGAGTTCGGGATAAGCTCAAACCCTTAATGTGCCGTGCGCGTCGCGCACGGCACATTAAGGGTTTTGGGGCATCGCGCGACGCGCGATGCCCCAAAACCCTCTTAACCCAAACTGACGTTAGCTTACCGCTGAAGTCTGCTGAAGCAGACTGAGGTTTGAGGCTAGACGAGCATCCTCTTCAGAGGATTTCGGCTTTGAGCCTTGGACTTCCAGCCCTTGGCTCAGCGGACAGGTCTAGCAATCCTACCCTTCGACCTGCGCCACCTGAATAGGGGTAGTCTTGACGGTTAACGGTTCGCTTGAGCGGCTGAAAATGACCTTGAATTCAACACCAAGATATTTCATCAGTCCGCT
Organism: Kaiparowitsia implicata GSE-PSE-MK54-09C; assembly: GCA_019359435.1. GTDB lineage: Bacteria > Cyanobacteriota > Cyanobacteriia > Elainellales > Elainellaceae > Kaiparowitsia > Kaiparowitsia implicata. The sequence goes on along the minus strand of JAHHHI010000056.1, from coordinate 38,074 downwards.
CCAAGCGAATTGTTATACAGCGTGTGCGCTCCTCATCTATGAAAGGTTAGATGCTTGCCGCCCACCTAATCGTTGCCCTGATGCTGAAGGCAAAACATTAACAGAAATAGTGGCATAAGGATTTCGTAACTGACCGATGATCATGAATCGGATAAAGTCTCCTAATCCCTCAACTAAACGAGCATGACGTAACTCTCCGCAGTCAACGGGAGCAAATCCGATATCCTCAGCTAATTGCATGACCGCTTTACGAGCTTCGGTATCATCAGCACAAACAAAGACGGAAACTTGATAATCCTTGAGTGGTCTGGGTGCAAGTTCAAAAACTTCCTGAGCCATTGTATTAAAGGCTTTTACAATCCTTGCATTGGGAACTTCTGAAGCTAATTTTTCGGCAAGTGACTGCACAATCGGTGAAAACTCGAACCCCCCTGGAATCTCGAAATTGTTGCAGTCAATTAAGATTTTGCCAGATAGAACTTCAACTGAAGTAAGCACCTGGGCAGGATTTACACCTCGTACTGTATACAGCAGGACATCACCAAAAATTGCTGCTTCATCGTTTGTGCCACCCTGCGTACCACGTTCAACAAATGTGGCGACTGACTGCCCTTTCTCTTTTGTCCGAGCACCGAAGAAAACCGCGTGACCTTGTTCTGCCCATAGCGCCCCCAGAGAGCGTCCCATATTCCCACTGCCGATAATCCCAATTTTCATAGTTTGGCAACTCCCCTCGTTGACATGATCACTATTATCAGGCGCAATTAGAATTACTCCTTACCTAACTGGAGGGTACTTGACTCTCACTGCACAGATGTGACTCAACGGCTGTCCCAATCAATAACTGAAGCTGTATAACTGACCTTCGACCGCAATCCTCAACGGTTTGCCAGTCAGACTGCAGTTTAATCCAAAAGCAGTGCGGCAATTGCCGCTGAGCAATCAATAGATCAATCAATCCTGATTCCAAAAGCGATCGAGCTGATAGCGCCAAGCGTCGAGCACTTGTTCTCGCTCCTGCGCCGATGCCTCGGTGCCTCCCATGACGCCTTCATCATAAAACCGCTGTAGGGTTTGCAGGGTGGAATCTAGACTTTGGCCCTGCTGCTTGGCTGCACGGATGATCTGGCGAACTTGCCCCTCGGCTAGGCGGTCGAAGCTGTCCTCTAGCCCCTGCTGTTGTAGCGTGATGAGGCGGGCGATCGCCCCATGAAAATCTGCCGGAGACAGACTCGCTACATTATGCTGAAACACGCCCCACAGCACCCCTTGATGCAGGGCATAGCGAACCTCTTGAGTCTCATCAAAATTGGCTTCTAGCAACTGCGCCAGATAGGGCTGAGCAGCCTCTGCCGGTGCTATAGAGACGAGCGATCGCACCCAGCTTTGATCCTCCGACAGCAGCACCAGCAATCGCAAATTTTCTAACTCTACCTGCCACGATTCAGGCGCTGCCACCTGCACCGCATCGCCAAACATAGATTGCAGGGATTGTGTAATGTCTTCAGGCGTCATCGTGACTCTGCCGTGTCCAGTCTTTATTTTCTTATCATGGCACACTAGCTCAGTCCAAAAAAAAGCCCCCTGCCGCAGCAGGGAGCGAGGAGGTAAGGGACACGAACGCAGGGTGCGGCCGAGTTACGTCATCGTTACGACAACCATTCCAACACGGCGTCTTCTTTCGTGTTGGTGTTATTGTCCGGCGTTTCGCGCGTGAACTTCATATGGATAGAGCGGCTTTGCTCCCCATCTGCCGCTACCGCCATGATGGGGTAGTCAATCAGTCCATCCTGGAACGACATCTGGAAGCGGAAGGTGCCGTCGGGACTGAGTTGAATCGGCTGCCCGCCAACGGTGACAGTGGCATCGGGCTCGGTTGCCCCATAGACGATCAGCTCAGCATCGGCAATCAGCCAGAACTTGCGGGGACGCACGGGCGGCGCAGATCCCGAAAAGCCTGCCCCTGACATGGTTAGCCCTGACATGGTAGGTACGGCCCACAGTCCTGCCCCCGACGGAAAGACGTAGGAACTGACGGCCTGAGCCCCCACCATCTGTGCTGCGCCAGACACCGACCCGGCGATCGGCTGCATAGAGCCATATAACGACCCGGCTACCCGTTGAGCCTCTGCCGTTTGCGCCATCCCAAAGATTTCGCGATAGATAGCGTCGCTGACGGTGGTTTCGGCTGCGACCCGCTTGCTGGGGGGCACGAGTTCATACACTTGCTTGCCGCGCAGTTCTTCTTTCCAACTGACGGTTACAAACTGGTCTTCAACCCAGTCAGAGGGATAGACGGGCGGCACGTGAACCGAGGGCGATCGCGCCAATAGCAGCCAGCGCCCATCAGCACACAGGTAGCCAATTTCTGCCACATAGTCGCGATCGCTCACAGGCACCGGCAAATACCACTCCCGCGCTAGCTCATCACATTCGTACTGCTGCAAGCTATGGGGCCGTTGAGCGGCGATGTCAATATCCGTCACATCGTAGAACCGCAGCGCTAGCCGCATTCCACCCTGCTGTCGCAGTTCCTCTTTATGCGAATTGGGCACATCCCAATAGGTATAGACCCACTGCGGATCGCGCGGCAGCAGCATAATGCGGCTCTCGCCATAGCCATCTGGCAAATCTGGCAAGCCCTCATCCACGGTCGCCAGCACTTCACTACTCAAATCTGACTGACCTACATTGAACTTGGCTGCTTCTACTGTTTCTTTGGCCTCAAGGCGACGAGGCTCTACTGCTAGCCCACGCAGTTGCTGTGCTGCCTTAATAGAGTCAATCAATTGGTCTTTCCGCATGCGGCTGTATTTTGAAACTTCGAATTCGCTAGCCACGCGTCGCAGCTGCCGCAGCGTCATTTCTTCTAAAGGAGGTCGTTCCTGTGCCATAAAAGTCACCAATAGAGTCACTACAGAGAAAATTTACAAATTTAATAGCCCGTCTTTTCTAGCCCAACTGATGTCAAGCCTCCTACCCTAATCTCTCTCTGCCGACTGCAGAAGCAGGGTAGGCATCGAACGTTCAGGGGCAGTTCCCCATCGATCCCAAAAATAGTTGGAAGTGACCGATGAATGCACCTAAGACTGGAACTAGAGGCCAGAGGATTGATCCCTGGGTGGACTGGCTGGGGATCAATTAACACCTCCATACTGGAGAATAACCCTGAAATGATCAAGGGGTAGTCCGCCTGTATTTTCAGCAGTTTGACGAGTTTTCGGCATTCCAGGGATCGCAATGTCATAGTTTCATGACATTAATTTTTTGGGCGGGATCATAGGTGGGATCGGCTGATGTGATGAGCCTATGACAGATTGATTTTTCCTGATTTTCTTTGGCATGTAGTGCTCTAGGCTGCTAAAGCTCTAAGGAAAGAATAGTGGCCTGGCTGACTCATGGGCTGGCGTGTTTGGACGAACCGCATCTGTGAGGGAAAAATCCCCTAAATGGAAGATTGACATAAGGAAGGCTGCCCCTCAGGCTAAACATGTAATGTCTGGACGGGTGTTGTGAGACTTTGAGACTACCTAAAGTCCAGACAGATAGATATCAGAAGGGGGCAATATGCAAACGCAGCAGCTAGGTCAATCGGACTTGCAGATTACGCCCATTGGGTTTGGCGCGTGGGCCATTGGCGGCGGGGGTTGGGCGTTTGGCTGGGGGCCACAGGAGGATCAAGATTCTGTGGCGGCGATTCAGCGATCGCTCGATTTAGGTGTGAACTGGATTGACACAGCCGCCATTTATGGCTTAGGACATTCCGAAGAGATTGTGGCAAAGGCGCTCAAGGGGAGGAGCGATCGCCCCTATATTTTCACTAAGTGCTCAATGGTTTGGGATGAAACTGGCGAAATCAGCCGTAGCCTGAAGGCTGATTCTATTCGGCGCGAAGTAGAGGACAGCCTGCGCCGTTTGCAGGTGGACGTGATTGACCTCTACCAAATTCACTGGCCTGTGCCCGATGAGCAAATTGAAGAAGGCTGGGAGACCCTGGCAATCCTTCAGAAAGAAGGCAAAGTGCGCCACATTGGTGTGTCGAACTTTAGCGTCGGGCAATCAAAGCGGGCTAAGGCGATCGCCCCCATTACGTCCCTACAGCCGCCCTATTCCCTTGTGCGTCCTGATGTGCAGGAAGACGTTCTGCCCTTTTGCCAGGAGCATGGCATTGGCGTGATTGTCTACTCGCCCATGCAGTCGGGGTTGCTGACGGGCAAGATGACGCCGGAGCGGGTGGCGAACATGCCCGATAACGATTGGCGCAAACGCAGTGATGAATTTCAAGAGCCTCGCCTGTCGCGCAATCTAAAGCTGGTTGAAGTGCTGCGCCAGATTGGAGCAGCGCATGGGCGATCGCCCGGTGAAGTGGCGATCGCCTGGACGCTTACTAATCCAGCCGTGACCGCGGCGATTGTGGGCGGGCGCAACCCTCAGCAGGTGGAGGGCATCATTGGCGCGGCAGATCTCCAACTCACCGAATCTGACCTGCAACAGCTCACCACGTTCCTGCAGCAGCATCCATAACTTGTGGGTAGGGCAGATCGGTGACGATGCCTTTACGAAATATTGGATAGGACTTACGCATTGGACGATGTGAGGGAGGCTTGGATTCCCTCATATCGTCCAAGATTCCCAGGACGCCGCACGAAGAACGTAAGTCCTGTTGGAGATATTGATAGAATTCACGCTGAACGGTTCTATCGTCTGTGGGAGACAATCCATGCTGTCACTCCGTCGCCTGTGGGGAGGGTTGGTGTTGGCGCTAGCTGGGTTTTTGTTGGTGCTCAGCACCCGCCCCGCCGCTTCTCAAGCGCCCGCATTCTCTCTGCAGATTTTGCACACAAACGACCACCACGCCCGCATTGAGCCCGCCGGGGATCTGGGTGGCGTGGCGCGCCGCAAAACCCTGTTCGACCAAGTGCGGGCAGAGGCGACCATCCCCACGCTGACATTGGATGCGGGGGATATCTTTCAAGGCACGCTGTACTTTACCCAGTTTCAGGGACAGGCGGATTTGGAGTTCTACAATGCGCTGGACTATGACGCGGTGACGGTGGGCAACCACGAGTTTGATGCGGGGGCGCAAACCCTGGCGGACTTTATCGACGGGGCAGAGTTTCCGATGATTTCTGCCAACCTTGTGGTGGATGAGCGATCGCCCCTTGTCGGCAAAATTCAGCCCTGGATTATCCAAGACGTTGCGGGGCAGCGCGTGGGCATCTTTGGGCTCACCCCAGAAGATACCGCAATTCTCTCCAGCCCGGGTGAGGGCGTCACCTTTGTGGATGCGGTAGAAGCCGCGCAGCAGGCGGTGGCCGATCTGCAAGCCGAGGGCGTCGATAAAATCATTGGCCTAACCCATGTGGGTCTGGGGCGCGATCGCCAGATTGCCCAACGAGTCGAGGGCATTGATGTAATCGTCGGGGGCCATTCCCACACGCCGCTGGGTGACATGCCCGGTGCTAGCGCGCCCTATCCCGTCATCGAAACGTCGCCGAGTGGTGAGGATGTGGTGATCGTCACCGATTGGGAATGGGGCAACTATGTCGGCGTGCTCACCGTGGACTTTAACGCCGCTGGCGAGGTGGTGAGTTGGGAGGAGTCTCCCCAAGCGGTGGATGAAACCCTCGTGGAAGATGCGACATTTCTTGAGCAGATTGCGGTGTATGCCGAGCCGCTGGAGGAACTGCGCCAGACGGTGATTGGGCAGAGCCTGGTGGATCTGGAGGGCGATCGCACCGTGGTTCGCATCGGCGAAACCAATCTAGCGAACCTGGTTGCCGATGCCATGCTAGAAAAAATGCGACCAGACGGAGCCGAGATGGTGATCACCAACGGCGGTGGCATTCGTGCTAGCATCCCCGCTGGAGAGATCACCATTGGGCAAGTGCTAGAGGTGCTGCCGTTTGGAAATACGCTGGCGATCGCCGATCTCACCGGGCTACAGGTTGTGGAAGCATTGGAAAGCGGACTCAGCCAAGTCGAAGAAGGGGCGGGGCGCTTTCCTCAAGTGGCAGGGTTGCGCTTTACCTTTGACCCGGCGGCTGCCGTCGGGCAGAGAGTCACGACCCTCTGCTTTATAGATGCCGATGGCACGTCCCAGTCCCTCCAGGCAGACACGATCTATCGCGTCGTCACCAACAACTTTATGCTCAACGGCGGCGACGGCTATGCGGTGTTCACGGATGCGCAAAACCCCTATGTCACTGGCTTCGACATGGCGGATAGTGTTGTGGACTATATTCAAACCAATTCCCCCATCAACCTAGATGTTGATGGGCGCATTCAGCAGAGTTAATAGGGTGATCATTGGGTTCGTTAGGACAATTTTTTGGAGTCTTTGCACTGCAAAGGCTCCAAAAAATAAACATTCAAGCCAGCGCTTCAAGCGTCAGAGTTGTTTACTTTTGGTTGGTTACTTTTGTCAGTCTTGAGTGAGGGTGATGGCAATGAAGCGTTCAAGTGCTTTGCTATTGAAGACCGACGGCGTTCGATATGCTTTCGCCTGAGAAATAAGACAATGACAGAACCCATGCTCCATAGTTCAATATGGGTCATGTAGCTCCAATCGCCCGACATTGTATAGAGAATATGTCCAGGAATCAGGAGCATTAATAGATAGGTTAGTTGATGAATTTTTTTCCAAGACGACTTGAGTTTTCGGCGTGCCCAATCTGGTGACGTGACTGACAATATCGCCAAAATTAGCAGAATCAAGAAACCTGAGATGTAGTCGAAATAGGTCTCAAGCCTCAAAAGATTTAGATTGCGCTGCATAATCATCAGCAACCCATGTCCTAAGCCAGCACTAAAGGCAAAAAGCCCCATAAGGCGACGGTGCCTCATCAACCAAATTACAGTTCTATAGCGCTGGATTCGTGGAAAGACAATTCTCAGAATGCTAGGCAGCAGCGTCGCAGTATACGCCATGACTGCTAGGCAACCCAAAAAATTACTTAGTTCCATTAGCAAGGGGGCTCCAAATTGCCATGGCAGTACTCAATAGGTACGAGCCACTGCTACATCTGGATTGCGCTTGTTTACCCCATCAGAGTCGCCAACCGCCTGACAAGGACACAAATCTTGACCTGATACCAACTGGCAAATGCCTAGAATCTTGCCGCCCACTACGGGGGCAGCCACACTATCGAACTCACGCTAATTTAGGCGCGAAGAACAAGCCCGACAACATAAACGCAGGTGGATACAGAATCAAATGTGTCGTAATGCTCAAGGAGAGGCCTGCTCTGCTACGTGAGGTATGAAGCAAGGGTCGGATATTATTCGACCATGGCCTGCAATTATTTCGTCAGAGCTGTGCTTGAGTTTGTACGCTGTCTATTCCCCAGCGTGCTGCTTGGCGCGGCGACTTTCGATCCAGATGGGAAGGGCGATCGCCCCCACAACCAGCACCAGCGCCACCACCCCAAACTGCGCCACCCACAGCACCAGCGTTTCTAGCGGCACGAGATGACCGACAAAGTAAGACAGCGTCACCATTACCGACGCCCAGGCGATCGCCCCGCCAAAGTTGCATAGCAAAAACTTGGGATAAGGCATACGCGCAATGCCTGCCAGCGGCCCTGCAAAAATCCGCAACAGCGCTACAAAACGCCCCAGAAACACTGCCTTTGCAGAATTCTCAAAAAACTGAGTCCGCACCTTTTCCAGATTGGCTTCTTCAATCCGAAACAGCTTGCCCAGCCGCAGCATTAACGGCCAACCGCCCCAGTAGCCAATCCAATAGCCCACATTGTCGCCTAGTACTGCACCCGCCGTGGCGCTACCTAGCACATACCAGTAGCGCAAATCACCGCTACCCGCCAAAAAACCGCCCACCAGGGTAATCGTTTCACCGGGAATGGGGATACCCGTATTTTCTAGCAAAATGCCGCAAAAGATCGCCCAATAGCCATACTCATGCGCCAAATCTTGTAGCGTTTCTAGCGTGACCAGTTCCAACGTCATGAATGACAGCCTTCAGGGATTGCCTTTACAAAGATTTACGGAATCACTCATCTAATCTTGGCGCAACGTTATGGGGGGTGTCAATTCGAGAATCTAGGGAGATTCCCGCCCTAACACGCACACATAGATACGCACAAGTGGATGCACTGACCAACCCTGACAACCCCACCGCTGCCTGCGTTAGAGCCTTGGGTATAGCGTAATCCCGTTGCCTGACTGTAGCACCGAAGACTGAGACGTTGCTGAAAAACCCTTACGCCTTCTCCGATTCGGGTTTGAGAGCGCGGTCGAGCACCGTGCGGGCATCCTCAGCTTGAGAACGCGCTTCGCGATAGCGCAGATTGGCCTGGGCAAAGGTTTTAAGCACCTTAAACCCCTCTTTAAGTTCAGTGATTTCGTCTTCGCTCACTGCTTCATCGGTAAAGAGCTTGTCAATTTGGGAGCGGGTTTTCATCGCATCATCGCGAGACGCTTGCACCTTAAGCTTTAGGGTGGCTAGGTGGCTGAGCACCTGCACGGCTTGGGTGATTGCGTCTTCATCATCTGGGTTGACCAACACAGGCTCCTTCACTTCTATAAACTGCTGGGGGCTAAACCCATCCGACAAATCGGTCGGCAGTTCCCCCGATTCCATCAGCTCAATTAGCTGATCCATTGCTTTTTCGCGGGCCTTGGGTGAATCTTTGCCCGGCACTGGCAGAATCACCTCGGGGCTTTGCATCAGAGTGTATTTCACCATAGGATGTCGCAATCATAAATAGTTCACAAGTACTACTCTAGCGTATGATGACGGGTTGAGAGTCACGGTTTAAGCTGGATTGAGGCAGCGGATCGTGCCCCGAATCCTCCGTCATCATATCCTGCACAGGCCGGGGTAGAGAGGGGTTTAGGGAATTGGGACGGGCGATCGCCCATTAACCACGGTCGTCTATCGGTTGAGTTTTTGTGAAAAAATTAAAATAGGAAGGAAGCTCAGGTCTACCTGACATGCCCACGCTATAAATTCAAGAAAAATTCAGGGCGAATTCACGGCAAAACTTGACGCTTTGACGCGGGCTTGGTTGTTCTGTTCGCGTTCTGCACTCGATTTTTATACCTAATTTCTTCACCCAACTTCTGCATCCAATTTCTTCACCCATTTCTGTATAGAGCGGCTGACTACAAAATTGTTATGGACTTGCTATGGATCGATTGACCTGTGTAGACACGATTGCAGCTCACCGCCCGTTTGATGGCGAAGAAGCCCAGTCGATTAATGCCAGCCTTGCATTTTTAGATGAGCATCCCCACTTTTGGCAACGCCATAACTATGTCGGTCATTTAACCGCCTCTGCATGGGTTGTGAATGCCGCGCGATCGCACGTGCTGTTAACCCACCATCGCAAGTTTGATCGGTGGTTGCAGCTTGGCGGACACATCGAAGAGGGGGATGAATCGCTGTTGGCAGGTGCCCTACGCGAAGCCGTCGAAGAATCGGGCATCGTGAATATAAAGCCAATGCAAACTGCAATTTTTGATGTGGGTCATCACCCTATTAACACGCCCAAAGAGCCGCCTCATGTCCATTACGATATCCGGTTCTTGTTCCTGGCTCATGAGATGACGTTTGCCGTGTCAGAGGAATCTCACGCGTTGGGGTGGTTTGCGCTGGACGAGATTGACGGAATCAGTCATACACCCGCGCTGCAACGGATGGCACAGAAGTGTAGGGAACAGGCATTGATCAATCCAAGTACAACTAATCCCGCTACAGTCAATCCCGCTACAACCAAGCCAGCCACAACGCAGCGATAAACCAAGTGGGGTTACTTAGATTGAGGCCGCTCCACACCGTTTTTATAGGATGACAGGATTGAAATGATGAACGAAACAAACGGAGAGAGACTAACCCTAACATGACTGCATCTACACCACTGACGGAACAGAATTTAGTCGTGAATGGCGATCGCCTGAATACCAACATTGAACGAATGGCGAAGGTAGGGCGGCAACCATCGGGCAACATTTCACGGTTAGCGTTTACACCCGAAGCGCTTCAGGCGCGTTATCTCATTCAACAATGGATGATTGACGCTGGCATGATTACCCGTATTGACGCAGCGGGCAACTTGATTGGCACCTATGCGGGAACTGACGAGCAGGCCCTTGCCTTAGCGACCGGCTCGCACATTGACACAGTGCCCTCTGGCGGTAAGTTTGACGGAGTGCTGGGGGTGCTGGCGGGCATTGAGGTGGTGAAGACGCTGCATGAGCAGAACCGACGACTGCGGCATCCCTTGCAGGTGATTGCTTTTACCGATGAAGAGAATACGATGATTGGCTGTCAGGCGATCGCCGGAACCGTTCTTGCTGACGATCCAGATCGCTACCGCTCTAAAGCGGGCATCCCCATTCAAGACTGTCTCGAATCCATTGGCGGCAATTGGGATGCAATGGAGTCAGCAGGGCGATCGCGCGCTAACCTCGCTGCCTTTGTAGAACTGCACGTAGAGCAGGGCGCAGTGTTGGAAACCACGGGCAAGAATATTGGTGTGGTGCAGGGGGTCGTCGGCATCCGTCGCAAGGCCATTACCATCACCGGCGAAGCCAACCATGCCGGAACCACACCCATGGGAATGCGGAAGGACGCTATGGTCGCGGCTGCACAGGTCATCCTGGCCGTGCAGGAGATTGCCCGCGCCCAACCCACCCAACCCGTCGCTACGGTGGGCTATCTGCGGCTTACCCCAAATGCGGTCAACATTGTGCCGGGGCGGGTAGAACTGTCTGTGGATATGCGCGATATCTATAAGGATTCGCTGGATGAGATGCTGCGTCTGTTGGAGGAACGCGTGGGAGCGATCGCCCAGCAGACCCAAACGACCATCACCACCAGTCCCTTACTGTGTGTGGAACCCACCCTGGCGGCAGAGTCGGTTCAAGCGGCGATCGCCCAGGTTTGTGACCAACTGGGGCTAAGCCATCACTCCATGCCTAGCCGTGCCGGGCACGATTCTCTAGAAGTGGGGCGCATTACTGATATGGGGATGATCTTCGTGCCCAGCCAAGCGGGAATCAGTCACAGCGATGATGAATACACCTCGCCAGAGCAATGCACCCAAGGCGCTAACGTGCTGCTCCATACTCTGCTGCACCTTGACCGACAGTATCCCTGCTAGCCGCAGAGATGAACTTCTACAATAGGCTTATCAATTAATCGTGTTTGGAACATGATATTGCGAGGAAGCACCGCTACTTCACAACGTCATCACCCATTTAAAACTATTGATCAAGACTACGGGTGCATCCTACTTTTGCAAATTCATGACCCTCATCCCCCAACCCCTTCTCCCTTTTTGGGAGAAGGGGAGCCGGGTTCAAAGTCCCTCTCCCCAACTTGGGAGAGGGATTTAGGGTGAGGGTTACAAAAGTGGGATGCACCCAAGACTACTGACTCTTGTACGCATCATCTAGCGGTGAAACTAGACTCACAACTTGGAGGCGAAATGGATAGGAACGCTGCTTTACTAACTCCCCCATTTGAGCCGACGGCCTTAGCAATGGCTACTACAGAAACCTTAAAAACCAGCTTGCTGCATCACGTAGAAAAGCGCGATACAGAGCCAATGGCAAAAAAAGTCCGGTTTGCCAATGAAACTCTCATGCCGCTCTTCAAGGAACTCGAAACCCGCAATCCTACCCCTGAGTTGCAGCAACAGATTCCACTATTAAAAGGAATTTGGATTTCTGTTTGGTCTACTAATCCGTTTCAAGACATTTTGCCAGGGCGAGTGCATCACGAGTCTTACCAAATCTTTGATGACAGCGGCTATTACGCCAATTTGGCTCGGTATAAACCGGGCCGAAAAGCCCCAGTTCTAAACTGGATCTCTCGCTGGCTGCTCAGCTATGATTTAATGATTATGCAAAGCTATTCGGTTCAAACTCAAGTCTCTAATAATCCTGAGAACTTGTCAGCAACCAATCAAGACTATTGGGATATTCAAAATGTCTGCATTCAGCAAACGTTGCGCTTTGGCTCCCCTTCCTTTAGTGCTGAAGCTGCTCAAGCTTGGTTTAATCGAGCTGCAGAAAACTATCACAAAAAGTCTGAATCTCAACCACCAACGCCCATGCCTACCCAAGGTGCCAATCGCATTTCCTCTAAGCAATACCAACAAATCTCTAAGGCAAAGCCCCAATTGAATAATCTTTATATTGACTCAGATTTTCGTCTCGTTAAAACTCAGCGAGAGAAGTCTCAACGCCCGTCATATACCGTAGCGACACGCTTAACCTAAACCTTGTACTCGGTTTGAGATCAGAAGGGAAATAACGATTTGGGGATCTTTGGGTAGTGGATACCCGCTTTGGTCGGTGGTCAAAAACTGGGGTGTGGGAGCGCGGGTTTCAGCCGTGAGTGGAGGAGGCAGACAACGGCCCCAGCTTGCTCCATCGCGGCCTTGCTCAGGTTCTTGAAGGTCACGCGATCGCCCTAAGCCGCCTGAGTCAGCGGCGTCGTCGGCAAAAAAATAGAGACGCAGACACCGCGCTGAGCCGTCAGCTTCAGCAACTGCTTTTCTCGAATCGTGTCTTTATACAGCATGAATAATTTAATCGGGTTCTTTGAGTAACGCTTGCACCTTACTACGCGCCTGTGCATTCCAGCATCCTGCGTAGGTTTGACGCTGTGGCCCGATTGTCTAAGCTAATCCGGCACCGTCAGTATTCGTGCTTCAATGCCGTCCCACACATCGGGCGACACCCGCGCTGCTGCCTCTTTGCACTGCACCATATGGATACTCATAGAGAAGTAGGTCTCAAGCGCCTCAACCTCAGCCTCTGAAAGACGAAGCAGGTCAGGATCTAGCTGTAATGCCGTGCACCAAGTTTGTTTCACTTCTTCGGATTGATTTTCGTCAGGGATTCTTGCTTTTATTGCCTCAAGCGCTTGAAGCAGTGTTGACTTTTTAACGGCTTTAAATTTAAAGATTTTTATTTTTTCATAGGAGCTGGCGAGGTCGAAGGCAGGGGCGCTGGCGAGGACGAGGTCAAGGGCACTAGCGAGGTCGAGGGAGCGGGCGCGGGCGCAGTCGAGGGAGCGGGCGCGGGCGAGGACGAGGGCGAGGGCGAGGGCCGCAGCCCGTTTAGCCGCAGGCTTGTATTTCCCTTTAGTGCCTTCTGTCGCTTCATTAGCCCAGGCCATCAACCCTCTCAGCTTGTCCGATGATTCAAGGCAACACTGCGCTTTTTTCTCTAGGGTCAGCAGCAGGTCATCTGTCCCGTTTCGCCCCCGCATCAACCCGGACACCAGCAAAAACACCTCGCGCCAGCGGTCATCAGCGGTGTGGTTGTCTACTAGCCCTGCAATCTGCTGGTTATCCACCACAAACTGCGCCACCAGATATTCCTGAAACGTCAGATGTGAAAACGAATACACCTCGCGAGCGCGCTCTACCAAAATTCCCTGCTGAATGGCGATAGCGTCTAGCACCTGCTCACTATCCAGATGTTTTGGCGCATTCAGGTTGCTCACCAAAAAGTCTCGGATGCGGCGAGTTACCTCCCGCTTGTCAAAAAATAGTTGATTGTCAATAAAGCTGTCATAGGCGATGTCTGCCAGCAGGTCTCGCTCCAGCTCCATCGGCAACTCCCGATAAATCGGGTCGTTGTGGATGCGCTTTTCTGCGGCCCAGCCCTTCAGCACCACATCCAGCGCCTCGCCATACAGCGCCGCCCGCCGCTTTGGAAAATCCAGAGACTCACCATACACCCCACACAGCAGCGTCAGCAGCAGCGGTGTTTGCGCCAGTTCTTTGGTGGCGGCATAGTCCGGTCGGCTCATCAGCTCCCAGCATTTCCGGGCCGTCTCGTTCTCCCGATCTCGATCAGAGTGGAACCAGTTGTGGATGAATTGCTCAATCTGATCATCCTCAAATTCCGCCATCGCCACGTCTTTGAACCGGGGAAACCCGCCTTTATAAGCGGCCACCCGGCAAGACGCAATAAAGCGGTTCGTGTGGTGGCGATCCACAAAGTCCCGAATTTGCTCAATCACGGCAGATTCTTGCTCGGCGGGCACTTCATCCAGCCCATCCAGCAGCACCAGCAGCCGACCCCTGCTCAGCATGGCGTGGGTAAAATCCTCCGGCTCAGGAAAGCCACAGGTGGCAAACTCTTTGGCAATGCGCTGCTCAATCGTGAGGTCGGTAGACCTAAACTGTTGCAGCGGCAAAAATACAGGAATGCAGTCGGGCACATAGGCCGACTGGGGATAGCCCGTGTGATCCACCTCCTTCGACTTCAGCGCTTCTAGCCCCACCTTCCGCAAAAACGTAGACTTGCCAATGCCCGGGCCACCCAGCACCAGCAAAAATTGCTCCTGATTAGCCACATCCAGGCCATTACGCTTCGTTTCGGAGTTGCGGTTGAAACGAAAGCCCCAGCGACTCCCCTGCTGAAACAGTTCCTCCTGCCCTGCCATCGTGGCGTATTGCAGACTCTCAGCCCGATCCAGCAGCCTCACAGCGGTATACACATCCTCCAGCTCAATCGGCGCATCCATCCGCACACACACTACTTTCAGCGTGCCGTGGCGTTCTCGGTAGTTGGCAATATATTGCCCCGTAGCGCGATAGATAGCCTGCTTTGCAGCGTTACCTACGTCTTTATTCAGCCACTTGGCAAGAGTGCTGCCCGATTCCTTCTTCGCGGTTTCCGTCACCGTGTTAAAAGCTAGGGCGGCAAGTCCGGTGAGAATCGGGGCTTCAAATCCAATCATGGCGGTGGGGGGCGTGGAGTTGCGTCTATTATGGCAAGGCGAATCAGAAAAGTGGGCAAACTTCACCAAAGCGGCCAACGGCACACAAGGTGAGGAAATCTCGCCTGGGCAGTTGCCCCAACCGAACCCCGACTTTCCCCAAGCTTTGGTAGGGTTGAACTAGCACACTACGGCATTGCTCGTTGCTCGCGTTACTCGGTTCTCGTTTCATAGGAGTTGTCGTGCATGGCCTCGACGGACTTTAAAGACTACTACGCCATTTTGGGCGTCACCAAAACTGCCTCAGCGGACGACATTAAGCGGTCGTTTCGGCAGTTGGCGCGTAAATATCACCCCGATATGAACCCTGGCGACCAGTCGGCAGAAGCCAAGTTCAAAGAAGTCAATGAAGCCTATGAGGTATTGTCTGACCCAGCCAAGCGCAGCAAATATGACCAGTTTGGCCAATATTGGAAGCAGGCGGGCGGCGGCTTTTCGACACCGCCTGGGTCAGATTTTGGTGGGTTTGACTTTAATCAATACACCACCTTTGAAGATTTTATTAACGAGCTGCTGGGGCGGTTTGGCGGGCCAAATGCCGCTGGCTATGGGCCGCGCTCTGGGGCTAGCCCCGGTGATTTTGGCAACTTTGGCAGCGGCGGGTTTTCCTCGCCCCCAACCGCCGGGTTTGATTTAGAATCGACCCTGACGCTAACGCTAGCTGAAGCGTTTAACGGGGTGCAGAAGCGCCTGAGCCTCGGGGCTGAGGTGATTGATGTGCGAATTCCCCCTGGGGTGAAGTCGGGCAACAAAATTCGGGTGCG
Source organism: Kaiparowitsia implicata GSE-PSE-MK54-09C (assembly GCA_019359435.1). GTDB lineage: Bacteria > Cyanobacteriota > Cyanobacteriia > Elainellales > Elainellaceae > Kaiparowitsia > Kaiparowitsia implicata. The sequence goes on along the minus strand of JAHHHI010000056.1, from coordinate 22,543 downwards.
GGGCAAGGGGCAGCCCAGTCCCTATAGCCAGCAGCGGGGCGACCTATACCTCAGAATTGATTTGCGGCCTCATGCCTTCTTTAAGTTTGATGGGGATACCGTAACCTGTGAGGTGCCCATCACGCCCGATGAGGCGGCGCTAGGAGCCGCCATCGAGGTGCCCACGCTGGATGGCACCGTCACTATGAACATTCCGCCAGGCATTCGCTCGGGGCAAACTCTGCGGCTGCGGGGCAAGGGCTGGGTGTCGTCTAATGGGCAGCGCGGCGATCAAATGGTGAAGGTGTCGATCGTTGTCTCTAAACAGCTCAGCTCTGTCGAGCGAGAGCTTTATGAAAAACTGCGCGCTAATCGCTCCGAAGACCCCCGCGCTCAGCTACGGCAAGTGCGCCTTTAGGTCAGTTTTTCTCCAGAAAATTCCACCCGTGAGTTTGCTGGCGGTGTTTCAGCCTTGCGCTGCGGGGCTGAAATACTGCTAACCCGTACCGTTTGTGTCGCAGGAAGCACGGGGCTAAGCCTTTGCCAAACTGACGCCCATTTCAACTGGCAACGATACCATAGGGGCGTTGGCGCAGCCAAGCCAGAGGTCTTACGGCTGTTCGTATTGCTTGATAAACACCAGGCAGTTGCGCTGGCTGCCGTCGCGCCGATAGCTGAGGTCGTCGGCAATTTTCTTCATTAGCTTTAGCCCACGTCCTCCTTCCGCTGACTGATCCATTTCTTGAGACAGCGTGTCGATGACGTTGCCCAGATTGTTTTCTGGCCCGTAGTCCCAAATGCTGATGTTGAGGTGATCATCCAGGATGGTGACCTCAATTTCGATCGGGGTGTCGGGGGGTTGGTTCTTGTGGGCATGGCGAACCGCATTGGTAAATCCTTCAGCCAGTACCAACTGGCACTGAAGCCAAATAGATTGCGGTATAAAAGAGTGAGCGAATCCATCAAACCAGGTGAGAACCTGGTTTAATGCATTAAGGCTGGAGTGAACTCGAATTCGTTTGGCTTCCAGTAACTTCAACGTCATTACCCTTGTCTGCGTTTCTTGCTGGCGTGCAGTGGGGCGATTTTCAGGGGTGTCAGGCAGCATTGCCTGTTCCAATTCTCAGTTTCCTAAGAACGCTCTCTCGATATAGTCTTCCCGCACTAGTCTTCCCGCACTCATGCCCCAAATTCTTATTATTGATGATGATCCGTCAATGCAAATCATCCTGAGAAAGGCATTGCAGGATCAGGGGTATTCGCTAGAAGTGGCGTCAAATGGAGAGGAGGGGTTGAGCAAAGCCCACGAACTGCACCCTGATTTAATTATCTGTGATTGGGTGATGCCTCGGGTAGATGGTTTAGAAGTATGTCGGCAGGTTAAGGCAAATGTAGATTTGTCAATGGCCTTCTTCATCTTGTTAACTGCGCGCGGCAGCATTGAGGATCGGGTTAAGGGGCTAGACAATGGGGCAGATGATTTTTTAGCAAAACCCATCGAAATTACAGAATTGCAGGCGCGGGTGCGGGCAGGGCTGCGGCTGCGGCAGCTCAGCCAAGACTTGCAGGCCCAGAAGCATTTGCTAGAGCGTGAACTAGCGGAAGCGGCATCCTATGTGCGATCGCTCTTGCCAAAACCAACCCAAGGCCCAATCACCATCGATTCTCGGTTCATTCCGTCTAGCCAGCTCGGGGGCGACTGCTACGATTTTTATTGGCTTGACCCAGACTATCTTGCCGTGTATTTGCTGGATGTGTCGGGGCATGGGCTGGGTGCCGCGCTGCCGTCGATTACGATTCTCAATTTGCTGCGATCGCAGTCCTTACCCAACGTTAATTTTTATCAGCCTCATACCGTGTTAAGGGCGCTTAACGAAACGTTTCAGATGGATGAGCAAAACGACAAATACTTCACTATCTGGTATGGCGTCTATAACCGGGCCAAACGGCAGCTCAGCTATTCCACTGCTGGGCATCCGCCGGGGCTGTTGCTGGTGCCCGACGAGGCTGGGCACCGCCGGGTAGAGCAGCTTAAAACCCCCGGTATGCCGGTTGGCATGATGCTGGATGAAAGCTATGTCAGCTACCGCTGCGACATCCCAGCTAACAGCACTCTGTATGTCTTCAGCGATGGCATCTACGATATTCCGACCCGGCCTGATGCACCCGGTTGGAATTTTAACTACTTAGTAGACGCGCTGACAGACTATCCTAATCACCAGAATTTAGATCATTTGCTGGATATCATTCGTGAAGCAACCGGCAGCGTGTCTTTTGGCGATGACCTGTCAGTGCTAGAGCTAACGTTTGATTAGCATCGGGCGCTTTATCCCCAACTTCCATAGCGATCAAAGCACTGATTGAGCGTGAGTTTGATAGCGTTGTTTCAGCCCTGTGTTGCAGAATTAAAACGACAAACCGTGCTGCCCGCGTCGCGGGCAACACGGTTTAAGCATGTGCCAAACTAAATGGGCCAAACTAACGTTACTGAGCAGCTTTTGGCCGGGATTGAATCGAGATTTGCCGGTTAAACACCCAAAGCCAGCTAAGACACCGGAGCCGCAGGCATCACCACTCCGGGAGCGAAGGCTTCACGGTTTTCAAAAATTTGCATGACTCGATCCATGCTGGTGAGCTCAAACAAAATGCGGACTTGTTCGTTGAGCGAGCAGACGCAGAGTTCGCCACCGCGAGCGCGCATTGTTTTAAACGCGCTGACCAATGCCCCAAGCCCCGAGCTATCCATGAAGCTAATTTGGGCTAGATCGACCAGGACAGTGGAGGCTCCGGCATTGATTGCCTCACTGATTTGATGGTGAAACTGCTCGAGCTGAGTGCCATCTAACACTCCTGTTGGTTGAACGACTTGAATGTTTGAAATCATGTCTAGTGAACCGTACGGGTTAATTACGTGTTAGCGAAGAGAGCAGAAATTGGACTAAAACGTTCGGCAATGTCATGACGCACTGCCATAGACTGCCATAAAAGGAGCGGTATTACTCCAACACAGTGGCACATGCCAGAACGGGATGGCATGGGATAAAACACCGAATTTTTTCGGAGGATGCGTGAATCAATCTGCATTTTACATCTGTGAAGATACGTAAATTGTGTGGTGTGGGTAGTTTGTGGATAAAGCTGAAATAAAGATTAGGGCGCTGGTTTAAGAAACTGTTGCAGGATTGCGCCGGGCGATCGCCCCCAGGTATCCACATGCTCGACGATTTGCGCATCGTGCAGGCGGTAGGTGGAGGTGCCATCAAACTCGATGCGGGGTGACCAGGGCAGCCGCGGCGTGCCGCTCAGCGTCCACACTGCCACAATCGTATCCGGCGTGGGGGCCTCAATGCGGTGCACCTGGAACTGGATGCGGGTAAAAAACAATCGCGCCTGCACTCGCAATCCCCAAAAAATAAAGCGGTAGCTGCGCAGTCCGCGAAAGTGGTTGATCGGGTCGCGAAACTCAATGGTAGGCGCGTAGAGGTCATAGGTGAGATCTTGCTCAAACAGATGCGGTAATTCGTGGTTTAGCAGGGCGATCGCGCGCGCTTGCACCGCAGATAGAGGCATGGGGCTGGGATTAGGTGTCACGGGCCTAGGATGGATCTAGGAGGAGTCTAGGATTGGTTTAGCTCGCAGTTCTACTCAAACCGCTGGCGGCTGTCTGACCAGTGCAGCAGTCGATAGCGATCGCCCTGTCGCACCAATAGCGTGGGATTGGGCGTATGGCTGCGGGTGGCGATCGCCTGCAAGGTGGGCGTGCGGTCGGCGGCTTCACTATACAGCAGCTTGCCGTCGCTGCGCACAATGTAGTTGCGATAGGGCGGCGGTGCAGGGGCGGCGTTCACCTCCGTGACTGCTTCTTCCAGGGCAGGCAGAGTTGCAGGCATTGAGGCAGGCATTGAGGCAGGCAGCAGTTGCCCGCGCACTAGGGCTTCCAGTTCACCATCGCCGGTTAGATCCACATAGTCTACCGTCCAGTTACCCAGCGCCTGCAAAATCTCGTGGGGCTGGCTGCGGCTAAGGTCTAGATCCCCGGTGCGGCGCAGCTCTTGCACTAGGCTAAACACCAACTGGGAGGCCTGCTGGGTTTGCTGCTGCGCCAGAGTATTCAGGGTCAGCGCGCGCGCGGGCAGCAGCGATAGCGTATTGGGGGCGATCGCCAAGAGCACGGGGGTCGCCGTTCCGTCTGGCTGAGCATTGCCCAGGGCTAATAGCGTGAGCTGCCCCCCCTGCAGGCGCATGCCCTGCACTTGCGCCTGCTGCGTGGCTGCGCCTGCGCCGGGTTGCCAGGTGACGAGTTGCACGGTGGCGTTGGCGGCAAGCCCGAGTCGATGCCACAGATAGCGCGGCGTGCTACCCGGTGCCGACAACGCATCAAAGGGCGATCGCCCCCACGCCTCCCCGTCGTGCCACTCCTCCACTTGAATTTCGTACCACTGTTGATGCGCGGCGGCGGTGGGCAAACCGTCGGCCTGGGGCACAAGCCAATCACTGGCCGTCACCGTGGTCACGGGTGTGGCTGAGCCGTAGAACTGGCTGGCATTATTGGGTAGGCGATCGCTGCCAATGGGGGTATCATCTAGCTGCTGCAAAATCTGATCAAGCTGTGCAGTCGTTGTCTCCGAGGCGGTGCCGCGGCTAGGAAGCTGAGTCTGCAACCAGGCGATCGCCTCTTCTCGCCCTTGACGGGCATAGGCCATCAGCCCGCCCCACAGTCGCACCTCTGTTCGCCCGGGGCTAACGCGAACTGCCGCCTGCACCCGCTGCCAAATGGCCGCGTCATCACTTTGCAGCAGATGGCTGGCATTATAGCCCTGGCGAATCGCGTTCAGCAGCGCCTGCCAAGCCACCTCCCAGCGCCCGTCATACACCAGTGCCGTAATCTTCTGAGCAGGGCTGGCCCAGTCAGTGTCAGCCTGAGCTTTCGTAAATGCAGCATGCAGGGCGATCAACTCCATCTGCTGCTGTGCCAGGGGAGTCCAGCGATCGCCCACGCGCTCTTTCGCAATTGTCATCACCGCCAGCGCTGGCGACCACAGCCCGCTGCGTGCCAGCACCAGCCCGCTTTCATAGGAATTATGCTTGAGCGCGGTCTGCTGAAGGGACAAGGGCTGCACCGTGATAGGATTGCCCGCTCCACCCATGCCCTGCACCTGATGCACGAGAAACCGAGGTTCTAGCCCGACAGTTTGGTCAATTAACAATTCTGGTAGGCCGCTGCTGGTAACGGCTCGCCATTCGGGAAGTTCGCGGGTGGGACTCGTCCACGGCAGCAGCAGCTCTAGCTTTTCGCGGTAAGGGTCATAGCGCCCCACATGCCCATAGAGTAGGCGGCTGCCGCCTTGGGTGTCTCCCTGCAGCAAGAACCAATCGCCGTGGTTGGGTGGTGCGCCCTTAAAGGGCACAATCGTATCCAGCGGCAACCGCCGCGACGATCCCCGCTGAGATGAACGGCTCACCAGCGGTGCCATCACAAAAAACTCATCCGGCCCTTGAACCGAGAGGCGATCGCCCAGGCGATACACCGTCCCCAGCCGACTGGCCTCGGGTTTATACACCCTCAGTTCCTCCAATCGACCGCAGCCTAAGGCATACACGCAATTTGATGCGTTGGAAAAGACCGGGATCAGCAGCGGAGCTGTCTCTTTATCGAGGCCAGAGAGGGGCAGCGGGTCGCCTAGGGCAAACCCCTGTGCTATTGCCTCAGACTCAAGCTGTGCCAAAGATTTTGGCCCCTGGTCTTGATATAGCGCGGCCTCTCGGCTCCACTCGGGAAACACACCGCTAAGCCAGCCGACCGAGCCGGGGTTGATCACCAGCCAAAAGCCATACCAGCCGCTGGCCATGACAGTGCTGCCAACGCCAGCCCACAGCGCTAGCCAGCTCAACCGCCGCAGCCATGACGGCAGCCTGAGGCGTCGTGACTGCGGTTGAGCGCCGTGGACAGGTCGCCCGGTTCGCCCTGATTTCAGCCCCCCTAGGCCATCCCAAAACCTCCAGTTGCGAGGCTTGTGGCGATCGCGCTCCGCTACGCGATAGGGCGAGACTTTGGCCGAGACCCACACCGTGACCCGGCGTTTTGCCTGTGGCCCACCGGGTGAAGGCGCAGATGCGGCAGGCTTGTGAGTGGCAGGGCGGTTCGATGTGGACGCAGAGACCTGATCCATAACTAAGTCATGCTGTTTTGCTAAACAGTTCCTCGAAACAACTCAACGACAGCGTTGGTAGGACGCAGGTGATGCAGTATTGCTGAATTCTCAATTCATTCTCTAGATGGTGCTATCCCTGAGGACAACACCAACCCGTTGCAGGATGGACTTCTCAGCGACGGTGCAGAAAGTTCATCCCCAGAACTAGACTGCTCTATTCCAACGGAGGCCATTCTATAGGTGCGATCGCACCTCCACCCGCAAAGACGAAGCGCCCATGCCGAATGCAGCGCGAACTGCAGGGTTTACTCAAATCCTAATCGCGTTGGGCCTGCTTGCACCAAGATTTTGTCAGTGGTGTTCCTAACGGGCTAGGGCGTGTCATCAATTCCGACCAAGAGTCTTATGCTATGAGCGTTGCCACGCCCGATCCAAAAACAGGCTAGGGGCTGTGACTGTTGATTTCTGGGCCATTAGCCGCTAATTGATGACAGCCCCTAGCGGCGGGGCGTCTGGTTGTGCGGTGAAAACTCAGCAATCGTATGTTGCAGAGCCTCGCTGTAGGCGCGAACCATTTGGCCCCAGGTATAGTGTTGGACGATGAGCGATCGCCCGCGTTTTGCCAGCGTGTGCCGCAGATCGGCATCGTCTAGCAATCGGGCGATCGCCTCTAAAAATTCGTCGGATGTATTGGCCCGCAGGGCACAGCAGGGATGAACACCATCCACCGGCAAGCCCTCCAGCGCGCGATCGCTCCCCACCACCGGCACTCCCGCAGCTAGCGCTTCCAGCGTCTTATTTTTAATCCCAAATCCCGTTTGCAAGGGCAGCACACACACGGTCGCGGCCTGCAGCCAGTCCACCACAGCCGCCACCCGCCCCGTGACTTGGATGCCCGGTTGCTGGGCCAGCGCCAAGATAGAAGGCGTCGGGCGATCGCCCACAATGGTCAGCGTCATGTCCCTATAGCGTTGACGCAGCAGCGGCCATACGGTTGCGACAAACCACCGCATCGCCTCCTGATTGTGGTCGGCATCCATCGCGCCCACAAACACCAGATCTCGCCCCCCCGGGTCTACCGTGCGGCGCGGAAACTGAGTCAAATCTACCCCGTTCGCCACCACAGACACAGGCACCCCATGGCATAGCGCCTGCCCCTGAGCGGCATCCTCTGCGGTGGTCACCACCAGTCGCGAAAATTGCTGGGCAAAGCGCCGCTCGTAGCGCGTCGCCAGAGACCGGGACAGGGGACGGCGCAGGCGATCGCGCCATGTTTCACGGCTGGATGACGGCTCTCGTAGCGTATTCGTTGCAAAGCTATGGGCATTGAGCACCGTTGGAATCGGCCAGTCGTGCGGCCCCCTCGGCTGGGGGGGCACATAGATCGCGTTAACCCCGTGCTCACAGGTCACAATGTCAAACTGCCGCCGCATGACCTGCGCATTCACCCAATCATGGAGCGATCGCTCATAGCGGTAGACCACATTGAGCGGAGCCCCCTGCCTCAGGGCAGTCCCATAGCGCCCCAGCCAGCCTCTCCAACCTGCCTCATCTAAGCGAGGGAACAGCGCCAGAGTCGTGACCTGCTGCCGCAGCATCGCAAGATCCCCTGGCAGCGTCAGCGGCGTCGGCTGCGTCACCAAGGTCACGGCATGATGCCGACTGAGCCCCTGAGCTAGGTAAAACGTCCGAACCTCCGTTCCACCATAACCAGGCGGATAGGGCACCGTAGAGGACAGCATTAAAATTCGCATGGATAAAGGGAACCGCCCTTGCGGTTGCGGTGGTGAAGTTCAGCCCCAAGCAGTTAGCAGTAGTAGTTCAGTCCTAGGGCGTGTCATCAATTCCGACCAAAAGCTTTATGCTATGAGCGTTGCCACGCCTAGCCCAAAAACCAGGCTAGGGGCTGTGACCGTTGATTTCTGAGACATCAGAGGCTAATGGATTACAGCCCCTAAGCAGTCAGCCCCAAGCAGATTGAAACCACTTGCAGAGGTATGGCATCCCCATCTAGAAAAACGCCTCACACGCTGCACAACATCGGTTCCTCTCTACTACACCATCACCGCAGAAGATCCCTGGAGCATAGGCGCTGATTCCTCCAACTGCCCCACGGTGCCATCTAGCGCCATGTGCTCAATCAAACTCGCCAACCGCAGCGCCTTGAGCGCCTGCTCTCCGCCAACCGAAGGCTGCTCACCACCCCGCACACAGGCGACAAAATGCTCCAATTCGGCATGCAGCGGCTCAATGTTGCTGGTATGAACCTTTTCGATCAAGCCATCCTGACGATAGAGCACCTGCCCATAGTCTGTGCGGTAGTTGGCCGTGGTTTTGCGGTGAATCAGAATTTCGTGATTCAGAAAATCAGCCTCAGTGAGAGAGTTGCGACAATGAGCCGAAATCTGGCGGATTTTGCGGTGAGTCACTTTGCTGGCAGTCAGAGTCGCCACAATGCCGCTGGCAAATCCGAGGGTGGCTGTCACATAGTCGAGCTGTCCAGAATCGGAGGCGCGGCTGCCGCTGGCTGTGAGACGGGTCACGGGCGAACCGGCCAACTCAAGCAGCAGATCAATGTCGTGAATCATCAAATCCAGCACGACTGACACATCGTTAGCGCGGTTGGTATAGGGACTCATGCGATGAGCCTCCAACGCTAGAATCTCTTCGCCTTTCAAGACCTTGCTCAGCTCTTGAAAGGCAGGGTTAAACCGCTCAATATGCCCCACCTGCAACATGCAGTTGGTTTCTGCAGCGGCGTTGACCAGAGACTCGGCCTCGGCAATGTTGGCGGCGATGGGTTTCTCGATTAGCACATGCACCCCGGCTTGTAGACAGTGCATCCCGACTGAGTGATGCAGCAGTGTAGGCACCGCAATACATACTGCGTCTACGTTGCTCACCAGATCTTGGTAGGCTTCAAAAAAGCGGACGCGGTATTTGCCTGCGGTGTCTAATCCTCGTTCTACATTCACGTCGGAAACACCGACGAGTTCTACGTCTTTGAGCAAGCTCAGCACCCGCGTATGGTGTTGCCCCATGTTGCCGACCCCAATCACACCCACACGAACAGGCTCAACGCCGTTGCGCTGAACCTGACCATTGAGAGCACCTGTTGCTGGATGTTGCACGCCTAATTATTCTCCTCACCACCAAAAACTTTACCAGACCCTCCGCAAATTCATTGCTGCGCGCTGCAATATGTTGGATTTATTGAGACTAACCACGACAGGAAAACTGGGCTACTCAGCAAATTTTAAACCTTGTTGATAGAAGACCCGATTGATAAACCTGTTACTAGTACTGCACATCTCGAGCAGTCTGGAATGTCTGCGCTGCATTTACCTGTGCTTTATTTGCTATGTAAGGAATTTGCTATGTCAGGAATGTAAAAAAGTATTGTGCATTTCAAACACGCTGGCAGTCGGAGTTCGGCTGACGGCACTTGCTACATGCTCTCAAGCTCGGGGTGATATTCAGCCACTGGTGGGCGATCGCCCTGCTACCCATCAGTTCTGAGACAAAAGATTAAAGAAAAACATGTTGCAAGCGTTTTATGTTGCTTGTGTTGCTTGCGGAATGCTAATTCTTCTCCAAGGTTTTTATGAAGAATAATTAGGGTAAATCCGCATTCTTGGTGATGCTGCCAAGTCCCCAGTTGGGACAAACTCCTCCCAAATTTATTCATATCCTGTGACAGGGGCAGCGGTTGATGCAAAGACGGTGTGGCAGTTTCTTCTCTGTCCTGGCTAGGCAGAAGCAAGGTTTGGCCTGGAGTTTAGGACGTTAGATGAGGGTGCTGTAGCCGTTACATAAGGCACTAAGTGCTGCCAGACTGTGGCTGGTCTTTGGCAGATCTGGATGACATTTAACTTTATGGCCTTTAGTAACGGGACGATGTCAGGAACGGTTGGGTGTTCTAAGATCAAGAGGCTGTCTTCGGTGGTTAAGTAAGCCCATGCCACTCACTGTGCTTGTAGTGGATGATGATTTTGGAACGCGGCTGGCGATTGGCGATTATCTTGAGCTGTCGGGCTATTTCGTGCTGATGGCAGAAAATGGTCAGCGGGCGCTGGAATTGGTGGATGAGAATAAACCTCATCTGGTAATTACCGACATCATGATGCCGGAGATGGATGGGTTTGCGCTCGTGCAGCAGATTCGCCGGAATCCGGCGTTTCGATTGCTGCCGGTGATATTTTTGTCTGCTCGAACCGGAACGGAGGAGCGGATTCGCGGCTACCAGCTAGGCGGGGATGTGTATTTGCCCAAGCCTTTTGAGCTGGGAGAGTTGGGAGCGGTGGTGCGCAATTTGCTGGAGCGATCGCAACTGATTGAGGCGGAATGGCGATCGCGCGATCGCCCCGCGCCCGCACCTGTGGCTACGGCCTATGCCGCAGATTTGCCAGACGACCAGGTTGATGCAAAGGCGTTGGCGGTGGCGATCGCCCTAGAGTTGACCAATCGTGAACGAGGCGTGCTGAGCCTGCTGTCAGATGGGCTCTCGAATGTGCAAATTGGGGGTCAGCTGCATCTTAGCCCTCGCACCGTTGAAAAGTATGTCAGCAGCCTGCTTCGCAAAACTGAAACGAGCAACCGCGCTGAGCTTGTACGATTTGCCCTGTCCCATCATTTAGTGAAATAGTGATAGTGAATCGTAAGCTGATGATAGCGATGATTCAGTAACTCGTTTATGGCAACCTCAACCCCCGTGGCAACGCTGACCAAGGTGCGATCGCTCCTCAACCGCCGCACCCTCAATAACGCAATGCCTGTTCCCGCTACCAACAGCTTCAACATGGGGAGCCTGGCACCGCCGTTTGAGCTATACAACGTTGCCACTCAGCAGAAGCTGCGCCTCACCGATTTCGTCGGCAACCGAGTCGGCCATCGGTCGGGTAGCCCTTCTGAGCAGGATTCTAGCACCGCTGACCCAGCATCGCCTCGATGCCCAGTGTTGCTTTACTTTACGCGTATCTTTAGCGACACCGTCTATTGCCCGCTGTGCTACCCCCACATTGTGGAACTGGGCCAGCGCTATGCAGACTTTGTTGAGCGCGGTGCAGAGGTGCTGATGATAGCCAGCACCGATCCGCAGCAAAGTCAAACGGTGCGAGAAGACCTGTCCTTGCCTATGCCGCTGCTCAGCGACCCGACGTGCCGCGTGTTTCGGATGTATCAAACCGGGCAAGCGCTAGGTGCACCTCTGCCTGCACAGTTTTTAGTCGATACCGCTGGCAAAATTCGGTTTCGTCATATGTTTTCGTTTTTAGAACCCAATGCCAGCATCGACCGTCTCCTGGTCGCTCTTGAGCGGATCAAGCCCCTGAATTCCTCGAGTGATCCAGTGACGCGATCGCCCCAACAATAGGTCGGTAGGCGCAACGAGACTGAAGGCCCTCATCCCCCAACATCTGACAATTATTTCATCCAGCGAAAAACCTCGGCGTCCATCGATGCGCGCGGCACAGTCAGGGTTTTGGGGCTCCGCGCATCGCGCGGAGCCCCAAAACCCTGTTAACCCGAACCGACGTTAAATTACGATAATTTGATAGGGATACTGTAGTTTTTATTTGTTTTCAGGTACGATGCTCCCATACACCGAAAAATTGACCGACTTACCGATATATTATCCGCACAAAACTCTTCGATATCTTGATAGAAGGATAACTCCCATGAACTGGCCCAGATTCGGGCGATCGCGCCGTAGATTTATCTCGTTTCTTTTAATTGGGATAGGCTTGGCTATTACGGCGACCGCCTGCAACCCTGCCGGTCAAACGAGTGAATCTGGTCAGGGTGGTCGCAGCAGTAGCGTGACCCTAACATTGGTCAGCTATGCCGTAACCCGTGCTGCCTACACAAACATCATTCCGTTGTTCACACAGCATTGGAAAGAGCAAACCGGCCAAGACGTTGTTTTTGAGCAAAGCTACGGCGGTTCAGGCAGCCAAACCCGTGCAATTATTGATGGACTAGACGCTGATGTCGTGGCTTTGGCAATTCCTTCAGACATCATTCAAATTGAGGAAGCAGGCTTGATCGAACCCGGCTGGGAAAACGAAACCCCAAATGGCAACGGTATTGTTCACCGCTCAGTCAGCGTAATCGTCACCCGCGACGGCAATCCCAAAAACATTCAAGACTGGGCTGACCTGACTCGCGATAACGTCACCTTTGTAATAGCCAATCCGCTCACCTCTGGTGGTGCCCGCTGGAACTATCTGGCACTGTGGGGGTTTATTACTGCAAACGGCGGCACCGAAGAACAGGCACGGAAATTTGTCACTGAAGCCTACGCCAATGTGCCCGTACTGTCCCGCGATGCCCGTGAAGCTTCAGACGCCTTTTTCATCCAAAATCAGGGCGATGCGCTAATCAACTATGAGAACGAAGCCATTCTGGCGGGTCAGCAAGGCCAAACAGTGTCGTATGTAATTCCCTCTAGCAACATTTCCATCGATAACCCTATCGCGGTACTTGACGCCTATGTAGATCAGCGGGGCACCCGTGAAGTGGCCGAAGCCTTTGTGGCATTTCTATTTACGCCCGAGGCCCAACGCGAATTTGCTAAGGCTGGTTTTCGTTCAGTCAACGATGAGGTGACTCAAGAATTCGCGGCTGAATATCCCGAAATTAAGAACCTGTTTACCGCTGGCGACTTAGGCGGTTGGACAGAGATTGGCAGCAAGTTCTTTGCTGACGGCGCATTGTTTGAGCAAATCCAAGCCGAGATTGCTCGGCGCTAGCCCTTGGTGTTTCATCGTCCCACCAGTTGGCATAACGATGGATAGACGCTAGGTTGAGCCTTGCGCCCACCCGTCCGCCTCCCGCTAGCTCATCTCCAACCCATGCTGATTTGCCTGAATCCCGCCCTACACTATTTAGGTGTTCTCATCCTTAGCCATGACAGCTTCAACCTCATCACGGTCTGCTTCATTCCCAGCATTTGGGCGCTGGCTCAGCCGCATCTCGTTTCCCTGGGTGGTGACGATCGCCCATCTTTCCATCGTGCTGCTGCTGCCCATCGCCGCGCTATTTCTGCGCTCATTCTCCGTCTCTCCACCAGAGTTTTGGCGCATTGCCACCTCTCCAGTTGCCCTCTCGACTTACAACATCACCTTTACGACTGCATTAGTGGCTGCTGCCATCAACTGCGTTGCCGGAACGCTCACCGCCTGGGTGCTGGTGCGCTACGACTTTCCCTTTAAGCGCGTATTGGATGCGGTGATTGACTTGCCCTTTGCGCTACCTACTGCGGTTGCGGGCATCACACTGGCAACGGTCTATAGCCAAACGGGGTGGGTCGGCTCGTTTTTTGCACCGTTTGGCATTCGCATATCGTTTACGCGGCTGGGTGTTGCCGTCGCCATGGTGTTTATTTCAGTGCCGTTTGTGGTGCGAACGGTGCAGCCCGTTCTGCAAGAACTTGATGTGGCGCTAGAAGAAGCGGCTTGGTCGCTGGGGGCCTCTAAGTGGCAAACCTTTTGGCGCGTGCTGCTACCGCCCATTATTCCAGCGATTTTGACTGGAACAACGCAAGCGTTTGCCCGCGCCGTAGGCGAGTTCGGGTCGGTGGTGCTGGTCGCAGCGAATATTCCGTTTCAAGATTTGATTGCGCCTGTGTTGGTATTTCAGCGGATCGAGCAAAACGACATGGCCGGAGCCACGGTGATTGCCACGGTGCTGCTGCTGATTTCACTGGGGCTGTTGATAGCGATCAACCTCTTTCAAGCCTGGGGGCAACGATACAGTGACGCCTAATCTGAAACTATCCCAACAAACCACTCCGGCCAAGCGTGATGGGGCGCGAGATTGGACAAAGATCGTGCTGATTTCGGGGGTTGTGTTTTATCTAGCGCTGGTGCTGTTGCTGCCCACGATCTATGTATTTATCGGCGCGTTTAGCAATGGGTTTAGGGGGTTTGTGGCGTCGCTCACCAGTCGCGACTTTACCCAGGCGCTGCGGCTCACGGTGCTGGCAGTCGCGGTGGCGGTGCCACTCAATATCGTATTTGGGCTGTGTGCCGCCTGGGTGATTGCCCGTCGCCGCTTCCCCGGACGAACGCTGCTGCTGAGTATTATTGACCTTCCTTTTTCTATCTCGCCCATTGTGGGTGGGCTAATGCTGGTGTCGCTATACGGGCGTAACGGGGTGCTGGGGCCACTGCTGCAATCGTGGGATATTCGCATCATCTTCACCTTTCCGGGGATTGCCCTAGCGACGATTTTGGGAGGAATGCCCTTTGTGGCTCGGGAGGTGATTCCGGTGCTGGAGGAGATTGGCACTGAAGAAGAAGAAGCTGCTAAAACACTCGGTGCGAGCGGCTGGCAGACCTTTTGGCGGGTGACGTTGCCGTCGATTCGCTGGGGTTTATTTTATGGCGTGATTTTGACAACCGCGCGAGCTATGGGAGAGTTTGGGGCGATCGCCGTTGTATCCAGCAACATTATTGGGCGCACCCAAACGCTAACGCTGTATGTGGATGGAGCCTACCGCAACTACGACTCGCAGGGCGCGTTTGCGGCCTCGGTTGTATTGGCGTGCCTAGCGGCGCTGACGCTGCTGCTCAAAGAAATCCTAGAACGGCGGATTGCCACACCTCGATCGAGAAAGGCAGAGTAGGAATTGGCTGCCATACAGGGCTGTCCGCTACACCCAGCATCCTAACTGTTTAGATGGGTCTACCTGAAGAGTGGCAACTGCTAAGCCTAAGGCCGTTTAAAGAATCGACTTGGGATCACGTGCGTAGTCTCTTAACGTTATTGAGCAATTGTCATGAACCAAACTTCGGTTTCCTCTCAAGATGGCAAGGCCGCAGGTGCAGTGGATTGCTAGGGGCTGTCATCAATTAGCCTCTGATATCCCAGAAATCAACAGTCACAGCCCCGAGCCTGTTTTTTGGGTCGGGCGTGGCAACGCTCATAGCATCAGGCGTTTGATTAGAATCGATGACACGCCCTAGGATTGGGCGATCGCCAAGGAACAGCAACACAACTCGGGAACGCTTGAGGTGGCTTATATAGACGCAGACGGGATCTGCCGAATGACCACCGCGCAAAAGCCAAGTTTAGGCAAGCATCGGCATTAGCGGATGTGGCGCTGGAGCGGCATGCCTCTCGCGTCCAACGGTTTACAAAGTTAATGATTCAAGGCGCTCCCTAATTCATAAACTGCGGTGATCCTGCCTTAGGATAGACTGACACAACCAGAACTAACGCACTTGGGTGGTATAACGCGGGCTTAGCTCACGCCGCAGAGCCCAGAATGCCAAGAAAGCGATGCCGTTGCGTCACACTGAGTCATGACTCATGCAAAATGGGTGGCGAGATGTGCGATCGCACGCCTGCCACCCAGTCGCAAGACGCTACACCCCAGGCGTATATTCTGGTACTCAAGCGGTACAAATGCAGTCAGGAGCAGAACTTGATGACAGGTTGGGCAGGTTGGGCACTAGGAGCTGCCACAGTAGTGACCGGAACAGTAGGCTTGGTGTCGGCCAGTTGGGCACAGCCGCCGCTGTCGGTGGTGTATCCCGATGATGGACACGAGACCACCGCACAGCAGATCTTTTTGATTGGCACGGCAGCACCCGAAGGTGTCGTAACGGTCAATGGTGTTGAAATTAACCGCAGCCCCGCAGGGCATTTTGCGCCGAGTTTTCCGCTTGAACTGGGGGAAAACGAATTTACCCTACAGCGGGGAGATGAGGTATTGGTGATTCGGGTCACGCGGGTGTCGGCCCTGCCGCCCGCCCCGGTGGGGGTCGCCTTTGCAGAGGGGTCGCTTAGCCCAGCGGTAGATGTGGCGCGGCTGAGAGATGAACCAATCTGCTTTGGGGCGATCGCCCCTGCCAACGCGCTTGTCTCCGTCAGCCTAAATCAGCAAACCATTTCCTTGCAGCCTCAAGACAGCGTGGCGCAGCTGCCCTCCAATTTTGCCGTGCTCACCGATGAAACCGACCCCACCCCAGGTGCCACTTCTGCGGCTCAGACCTATGAAGGCTGCGTTATGGGGCGATCGCTCTTAGGCCCTGACAGCGTCTACTACGGCAGCGATGCAGTCGGGGGCATTCCGCTTGGCATTCCCCAGTTCACCCTAGAGCAAGATGGCCAGGTGGTTACGGTGCCGGGGTCGGGTGCAGTCAGCGTATTATCGCCAGAACTGCCCACGCAAGTGGAAGTAACGGCGGCCTCGGGCACCGCTCGAACCGGCCCCAGCACCACCTATTCTCGCCTAACGCCCCTGCCTACAGGCACCCGCGCGGCCGTCACAGGGCGCGAAGGGGAGTGGTATCGGCTAGACTATGGCGCGTGGATTCGTGCCATAGAGGTGGAGCCTGTGCCTGGCTCTGTGCCGGTGCAAACCGTGATTCGCGGCGTCACAGCACGGCAAGCGAATGGCTGGACGGAGGTGCGCTTCCCGCTGCAAACGCCCGTGCCTGTGGAGGTGCAGCAGGGCGGCGACCACTTTACGCTAACGCTGCACAACACCACCGCCCAAACCGACACCATCTTTCTCAGCACTGATCCCGTCATTGAACGCCTCGACTGGAGCCAGCCCGTTCCCGGTCGAGTAGACTACCGCTTTCAGATGCACCATGATCAGCAGTGGGGCTACCGCATGCACTATGAGGGCACCACGCTGGTGCTATCGCTGCGGCATCCGCCCCTGCGCACGCCCAGACGGGGTGCCCCCCTTGAAGGCACGACCATCTTGCTCGACCCAGGGCATGGCGGGCCAGAGGATCTGGGCGCACGCGGCCCGACAGGGTATCCCGAAAAAGACGTGGCGCTGATTATGGGCTTATTGTTGCGCGATCGCCTAGAAGCTCGCGGTGCCACCGTCATCATGACCCGCACCGAAGATGTAGATATCTTCCCCAACCCCCGCGCTGATCTGATCAATGACACCCAGCCCACCCTGGCACTCAGCCTGCACTACAACGCCCTACCCGACAGCGGCGATGCCGAAAACACCGCTGGCATCGGCACCTTCTGGTACCATGCCCAAGCGCACAGTCCGGCGATGTTTCTGCACAACTACCTAGTGGAGCGACTGGATCGCCCTTCCTACGGTGTGTTTTGGAACAACTTAGCACTCACCCGTCCTGCCGTAGCGCCCTCGGTGCTGCTGGAACTCGGGTTTATGATCAACCCCACCGAATTTGAGTGGATTGTCGATGAGACGGCGCAGCGCCAGTTAGCCGATGCCCTAGCAGAGGGTATCGTCGCCTGGTTTGAGCACGTAGACCCGCCTCGTTAGCCTAGGCTCTAAAAAACCGAGCTTAGAAGAAGCAACCCCCTAATGTGCCGTGAGCAGTACATTAGGGGGTTGTTGTCTCTCTAGCCATGGGGCCTCAACACAGCCTAAACGGCAGCTTGCCGCCGCTGCCGCATCGACTGCACAAACTGTTCAAACAGATAGTCCGCATCATGGGGGCCGGGGCTGGCCTCAGGGTGATACTGCACTGAAAACAGCGGCAATGTTTTGTGGCGTAGCCCAGCTACCGTGCGGTCGTTGAGGTTGAGGTGAGTGATCTCCACATTCGCATCAGGAAGGGATTCAGCCGTAATCGCAAATCCATGATTCTGGCTAGTAATTTCGATCTTCTGGCTTAGACCACAGGGCTGGTTTAGACCACGATGCCCAAACTTCAGCTTAAAGGTTTCGGCCCCCAGTGATAGGCCCAGGATCTGATGCCCCATACAAATGCCAAACACGGGCGTTTGCGCCTCTAACAGCGCCTTGACAGAGGCGATCCCCTCTGTCACCGCCGCCGGATCTCCGGGGCCGTTAGACAGAAAGATGCCGTCGGGTTTGTAGCTCAGAATGGTCTCAGGGGGCGTATCCGCAGGTACCACAATGACTCGGCAGCCATAGCTCGCCAGCCGCCGCAAAATATTGCGCTTTACTCCAAAATCCACTGCAACGACGGTGAACTGCTGCTCCTCAATGGGACTGGCGCGAAATTCCCACATGGCACTGGTCGGTTCTGACCATTCAAAAATGGAGGGCGTGGTCACGTCTCGCACCAGGTTTTGCCCTGCCATGCTGGGCGCTTTCTGCACCTTAATCAATAGCTCCGCCGGATCAAGCATTTCAGTAGAAATAGCCCCGTTCATTGCCCCAGAGGCGCGAATCTTGCGGGTGAGGGCGCGGGTGTCAATGCCGTAGATGCCGGGGATCCGGTGCTGTGCCAGATAGTCGGGCAAGGACTGCGTCGATCGCCAGTTGCTGGGGCGATCGCACACATTACGGGCGATCGCCCCAGCCACATGAGGCTGTGCCGACTCTTCATCCTCTGGGTTCACCCCGGTATTGCCCAATTCTGGATAGGTAAAGGTTACAATCTGCCCCCGATAGCTGGGGTCAGTCAACACTTCTTGATAGCCTGTCATCCCTGTATTGAACACCACCTCGCCAATCGTGGTGCCCACCGCACCAAACGACCAGCCACTATAGGCAGTACCATCAGCTAACACAAGCAGCGCAGGTTGAGGGGCAAGTGGGGACATGGGCAATCCTTAAAGACGAGAAGATAACGAGAGTAGTTCTAGTTTAGTCATGATTGCGTGCACGGCAGGTGCGCCCATCTTGAACACAATAACCAGGGAGTGGCTTATCTGTGAGGCGGCTACAACAGTGGGATGCACCCTCATAATCCGCATACCATAACGAGAGTTGCAATGCTGATTTGCAAACGATATCCGCGCTAATTGTATAGCAACCCTCACAGCAGTAGCGCCAAGATTGAACAGTTGAATCTAAAGCGAAGGGATTATCATACGAAATTACCCGAGTGTTCTTGCAAATTCGTCTAAGCTCAGTAGTGCCTCTATTGAGAACACTTGAGAGCACTGGGGAACGATAAGGTAGAGTAGCGCTGATAGTTGAATTAAACTGTACTCGATTCAACTGTTAGATCAACTGCCAGAGTAAGGTTGGGGCGTGGTTTCGACTCACATCTGCCATGGCGCCAGCTGGGGCTACCTAATCGCGATAGGCATTCAGAACACGATACGACACACCATGACTCGACCGGAGAGACTTGTGAACCAAAATTGGGTTCGGCTATTGATGGCGACCAGCTTGGCCGTAGCGGCGGGGTGCAGCCCACGGGCATCTTCCGTCAGCATCAACCGTTCTACAGTCCCTACTGCACCCGTTGAGTCATCTAGTTCAGATCTCTCTCTAGATGCGGCAGACTCTTCCAAAACGGCTTCTTCTTCTTCTGATGCCGCTGCCGCTGAAGCCTTTCGGCGAGCGCTTGAGCAAGGAGCCAGTGCCGCCAACATGAGCCAGATTGCTCAATCGCGCGATGATTGGAACTTGGTTGCTAGCCGCTGGCAGCAGGCCCTCGATTTACTGGGCCAAGTACCCGCGTCTGCCCCAGACTATGCCAGTGCCCAAACCCGCATCGGGCAGTATGGTCGCAATTTGCAAGTGGCGCAACAGCAGGCCTCGCGCACGGTGCCACAGCCGATTCCCCTTGCGCCCCCGCCGCCTCGCGCCGCTGTGCCCTCGCCCGCCTCGTCCTCAAGCCCCGCAGCGATCGCCCCGGCTCCACCGCCTGTCCCCTCATCTGCAGCCGCGCCTACTGCGACGGCTGGCGTGCGTGTGCCCATTGTGCGCCGTGCCTCTGGCACTCCTGTGATTAGAGTCATGTTTAACGGTAGCCAGCCGTTTGAGATGATTGTAGATACCGGCGCAAGCGGCACCCTAGTCACACAGCAAATGGCAGCCTCTCTAGGGCTGGTGCCGGTGGGTCGCGCGAGTGTCAACACCGCTAGCGATCGCAATATTTCACTACCCCTCGGCTATGTCTCATCTATACAAGCAGGGAACCTCGTGGCCAACAATGTGCTCGTGGCAGTCGCAGGCCCAGAGCTAGGCATTGGCCTGCTAGGCCACGACTTTTTTGGCAATTATGACGTCACCATTCGGCAAAATGAAGTAGAGTTCAGCCCGCGTTCTTAAGGGATCATTCAGCTAGCCGTGTTCGCTTGTGGAACCAGTCTTTTGCCTTGCGTTTACAAAGCGCTAGGCAAAAGACTATCTGTGACTCCTGCTTGAAGAACTCACATCAACCGATAAACGCCTACCGACCAAGTTCATGACCTACACCGAATCTTTAAATCAACTGGGGCAGCCCGTTGGGCTACCGCCATCCCCCGATGATGCAAATCTCGACATTTTCTCGAACCCTCACCCCGGCACGCGCTACCTAGTGCGCTTCACGGCTCCCGAGTTCACGTCGCTCTGTCCGATGACGGGGCAGCCAGACTTTGCTCACTTGGTGATCGACTATGTGCCTAATATCAAAATGGTAGAAAGTAAGTCGTTGAAGCTATATCTGGGCAGCTTCCGAAATCATGGCGCATTTCATGAAGACTGCACCCTAACCATTGCGAAACGGCTAGAGGCCGAGATGGAACCCCTATGGCTCCGCATTGGAGGCTACTGGTATCCCCGTGGTGGCATTCCCATTGATGTGTTTTATCAATCGGGATCGCCACCCGAGGGCGTGTGGATTCCTGAACAGGGGGTTGCGCCCTATCGTGGGCGGGGATAGGGATGACCCCGTACTATGGCTATGGCCCAGTACTGTAGCCCCGCACTATTGCAAATAGGCCTTGAGTGCTTCGACCTTTTGCCAGGCAGCGCCGCTTGCGAGAATCGTCCGTGCCTGGTCGATGCCAATTCGGATATCTTGTCGCAGATCGCCGCTGGGGGCGATCGCCCCACCCACTCTCAAGGCCAGTGCAGCATTCAGCGCCACAACATCCTGCTGAGCTGGGGTGCCGCCGCCCTGAAGCACCGCCTGCAAAATCGCTACATTCTCAGCTAATTCGCCACCGCGTAGAGCGCTGGTCGGGGCAGGGTTCAATCCGAGTTCCTGGGGCTGAATCTGCGTGATGGTGACCGTCCCTCCCGATAAAACAGACAAACGCGTCGCATCAGCCAATCCGGCCTCGTCTAAGCGCTCTAGCCCATGCAGCACAATTGCCTCTGCTCGGCCTAGCTGTTGCAACGCCTGCGCCATTGTTTCCACAATAGTGGGATGGAACACCCCAATCACCTGCCCGGTAGGAGCCAGCGGATTGACGAGTGGCCCTAGCAGGTTAAACACCGTACGCACTTTTAGCACCCGGCGGATAGGTGCAACGGATTTCATTGCCGGATGCCAACCGGGGGCAAAGAGGAAGGTGATGCCCACCTCTGACAACGCCCCATGCACTACCTCTGCCGGAGCCGCTAGGTGAATCCCTAATGCTTCTAGCACATCGGCAGACCCCACCTTGCTAGAGGCCGCACGGTTGCCGTGCTTGGCAACGGGAATGCCAGCCGCTGCCGCAACAAAGGCCACACAGGTCGAAATATTAAAGGTGGATGCGCCATCGCCCCCGGTGCCGCAGGTGTCGATACGAGGCGTGGGCAGCGTCGCCAGATCGACCGTGCTGCCAAGGGACTGGCCCTGTAGCACCCGCGCCATCCCAGCTAGTTCACTGGCAGACACTCCCTTAGCCTGAATCGCCGCCAAGAGTGCACCCGATAGTTCTGGGGCGATCGCCTCTGAGAGCCACCCTTGCATTAGCGTTTCTGCCTGAGATTCGTCGAGCGATCGCCCTTCGATCAACACCTGCAACAGCGCCGACCAGTCATACCCAGCAGTCGCGGTAGCTGAACCCATGCTTGCAGATACATTCATAAACCTATAAAGACTCAATCAGTAGGGACTCAACGAAGCTCTTATTTTACCGCCCTGAGGATGGGCGATCGCCGCGTCTTAACCTGTCCTTTGATATTCTCTCGCTATACTGTGGGGAACCTCTTCGGGGATTCTCTCCACGCCCCGTTGTTCTTAGCAAGGTTCATGAGTTAGACCGTGACTAACACCACCCGCGTTACCTTTCAACGACAAATGCGCAGCGTCCAGAGAGACGTGCTGCGAATGGGAGCGCTTGTAGAAAACTCGTTTCTGCTCGCGCGGCGAGCCCTATTTGACCGTGACCTAGATGCCGCTAAAGCGATTGCGGTACAAGACAAACAAATCGATCAGTTTTATCGCCAGATTGAGCTAGCCTGCGTCAATCTCATGGCGCTGCAGTCGCCCGTCACCCAAGACCTGCGGCAGCTCAGCGCCATCATGCAGCTAGTGCGCGACCTTGAGCGCATTGGAGACTATGCCAAAGCGCTCGGACAAGTTGCCATTAAACTGTTTCCGTATCCAATCCATCCCTGCATGGCCCGTATTCAGATCATGTCTGATCGCTGCCGCGCCATTATGGGGAGACGGAACTAAAGAGAGGAGACGACCCTGCACCGCTCGACAGCGAGATGTCCACTAACATATTGCCTCGCTCCTCCCTTCAAAGCTTCTGAGACACCGAAGAATGATATAGAAAAA